>NZ_QNUB01000051.1:0-21118 GCF_008042345.1 Bacillus sp. AR8-1 | reverse complement strand
ACATAAAAACACGATGTCTTTTAAGACATCGTGTTTTTATGTCAGAGATTCATCTCTTACTTCAATAATTTTATTATATATTAGCATCTTTTTCTCTTATCAAAATTAAACTGAAATGCCCGATGAGCAAAAAGACTGAAGCTAAATAAAAGCCTGCTTTCATACTTCCTGTATAAATTGATAATACTCCTGTGATATAAGGAGCTAGTACACTTGAAGACATTCCTATAAAATTGTATAGCCCAAAGGTTGTGCTATATAGATTTTGAGGAGCATTATTTGCTACAAAAGCTACAATTATAGGATCCATTGCAATTTTCCCCATAAAGCCATATAATACTAGCCCCACTATAATCCAAACAGTACTATTAGTAAAACCAATTAAAAAAGTGAAGATTGAAGAAAATATCAACATAAACTTCATGATTTTGACATGTTTTTGAAAGCGGTCGTTTATCCAACTAAATAAAATACTCCCAGGAAGCGCTAAAAGTGCAATTATTGACGATAAATAACCCGCTATACTACCTTCTATTCCTTGTTCAGTTTGAAGATAATAAGGAAGCCAGGTTACCATAACTGAAAATCCATATAATGAACAAAAAGCAACAATATAACTAACTATTAAGTTTCTGTTCATTAGTAAGAGTTTAATTGAACTTGAGAATTTTTTTTCTTCTATATCAATTTTCCTCTTTATTGAATCTTCATTTTTACTATCATTTTTAATAGTAAATAACATTATTATTGACACTATTATTGTTAGTAGGGCAAAAATAAAAAAAGTAATTCTCCAACTAAACCCTAAAGATAGCGTAAAGTAACTAGAAAATATAAACCCTAAAGATAACCCTATCGCTCCTCCACTATTTATTATTGCACTCCCAATTGTTCGATATTTATTTGGAATAGACTCTGATGATAATGCAAATTGTGGACCATAAAAAGTTCCTTGTCCAATCCCGGAAATCATCCATGCAGATATAAGTAACAAATACCCTTCTGACAATCCCGTTACAGCTAAAAATATTCCAGAAATCAGAAATCCAGGCACGAGCACCCACTTTTTTGAATACATATCTCCTAAATAGCCTGATGGAATTTGTACAATTGTATAAGCTAAGAAAAACAAACTATTCATAAGCCCTATTTCTGCATTGTTTAATGAATAATCACTTTTAATCTCCCCTATTACTGGGGTTAAAATAGCGCGATTTCCATATATAAAAATCCAGCCTAAAAAAAATACAATAACTAATCTTATCCAATAAGGAGTCATTTTATTTTTTTTATTTTCTATTAATACTTTTTGTTTCATTATGTCCCCCTTTTAGAAATTTAATATCAGGGTCTTTGCTTGTAGTAGATCTGAATTGAATAAGATAATTAAATAGCTAATTTAAATAATAAATAAACAACAATAAAACATTGTTTATTTATTATTTATAAATTTACTTAAACCGTGTTAATATGCTAATTCATATAATGTATGAATTAACACATTTACTCCTTCAGCTAAATCTTTAGGATCCGTATACTCAAACGGAGAATGACTAATACCTTTATGACTTGGAACAAAAACCATGGCTGTCGGTATATATGGTGCTATAATCTGAGCATCATGACCTGCACCACTATGCATCATTTTATACACAATATTATTTTGCAAACATTGCTTTTCGATAATGTCAGTTATATTTCTATCCATTGGTACTGGTGCAGCATCCATCCACATTTTAATCTTTATTTGAACTCCTAATTGATTTGCAACTTTGTTCATTTCCTGTACTATTTTATCAGTAAATTGATGCAATTCTTCTTTTTCTACATGTCTTACATCTATCGTAAATATAGCTTTACCCGGTACTACATTTACGATATTGGGTTCTACTTTAATTTCCCCAACAGTGGTAACAAGCGGCTCCCCATGTTCTAAAGTCATGGTATGAATCCTATGTATCATATAACTAGCTGCACTCATCGCATCTTTTCTATATTTCATTGGTGTTGTGCCTGCATGATTGGATTCACCAATTATTTCAACTGTAAACCGTCGTTGACCAACAATGTTTTGGACAATACCAATGGATCTCTCTTCTTTCTCGAGTACTTCTCCTTGTTCTACATGAAGTTCAACAAATGCTTTAATATCCTTACGAGCATATTCTGGATTAGCTTTAAATGTGAAACCAGTTTGTCTCATCACCTCTACAAATGCTTGACCATTAAAATCTGAGATATTCTGAACATCTTCTTGTTTAGCAATCCCAACAATATTTTTAGATCCCCAAAATGTATATGGAAATCGACTTCCCTCTTCTTCGGCCATGGATACAACCTCAATATTCCGCAAAGGCTGTCCATATTTTTCTTTTAAATATTTTATAGCTAAAAATCCAGCGATAATACCATACTGTCCATCAAATAATCCTCCATTTTTTACTGTATCAACATGAGAACCAGTTAATATTGTTTCGTCTTTATATTTACTACCTTCAAGCATTCCAAATAAATTTCCGATTTCATCATAATGGATAGATAATTCCTCTTTAATAAAAAGCGTTTTTAGAGACTCTTGAGCCTCTAGCCACTCTGAACTATATAAGAACCTGGATACACCCCCTTCTGGATCTTTTCCACATTCTCCTAACCAATGAAGTAAATCGAGTGTATCCTTTCCTAATTGCAACTTATCCAGTGTATGCATTAATTTCCCTCCAGTAAACTTCCAATTAATTTACTCTTATCCCCTTAAATGTTTCCTTCTTCAAAATGTGTATTCGGAGAAGTCTCCTTAAAAAACATCATGATAATTAAACTTATTCCAAGAATGATAACAGCTGAATAAAACCCAGCAGCCATACTGCCCGTTAAATCGGCTAAATAACCTGCGATAAATGGAGCCACAATTGAGGATGACATTCCTATAAAATTATAAAGACTAAACGCTCGGCCATATGATTCTGGATTTACGTTCTCTGAAACAGTTGCAATTAGCACCGGATCAAGCGCTATTTTCCCAAAAAGACCATAAATAATAAGAGCTCCAATCATTAAAGGAATACTTTGAATATACACCGTTGCCCATAAAGAAATTGCAGCGATTGGAACCAATGTAAATACAAATATCTTTTTCTTTCCATATTTATCAGATAAATAACCAACAAAAAGTGACCCTGGTATTGCTGCCCATGGAACTAATGATGAAATAAAACCTATTTCACTTCCCTGAAATCCGCGCTCCACTTGTAAATACTTTGGTAACCACGTCATAATAACTGTAAATCCATAAATAGAGCAAAATAATACAATGAATGTAATTAAAAGATTACGGTTCTTTAATAAAGAAAGCATACTTATATCAGTCTCTATATCTATGACTGGATTACTTACATCTTTCTTTTGTCTCTTTCCTTCTTTGACAACAAAACCAATGAACAAACCGCATAAAATGGTTAAAACGGAAAATATGTAAAACATCATTCTCCAGTTTATTCCCCATTCCAATACAAGAGTACTAGAAGAAATAAAGCCTAATGATATTCCTAAAGCAGCTCCGCTATTAATGATGGCAGAACCGATACTCCTTCTTTTATTTGGTATTGCCTCAGAAGAAAGTGCGAACTGCGGTCCATAATAAGTAGCTTGTGTAAGTCCTGTTAAAGCACGCGCCACTAAGAATCCTGTAAATCCAGCCATAATACCACTTACTCCTGTAAAAATTCCAAATAAAATAAAACCCGGAACCAGAATTATTTTCCTCCCAAACTTATCGCTCAATGTACCTGCCGGAATTTGTGCGATTGTATAAGTGAAAAAGAAAATACTATTTACTAAACCCAGTTGGGTATTGTTCAAGTTATACTCCAACCCTATCTCTCCCAATATAGGGTTTAAAATATACCGATCTGCATTAAGAAATATTGTTCCTAAAGTAAATGCTAGTACAACTTTCCACCAGTAAGGAATCAAAGTAGTGGATTCTCCAAATTTATCTTGTTTTTTCATTAAAGATTCAGACATATTAACAATACTCCCTTTACATTTTCCAGTGAAAATCCACCTTATTTAATATTTTTATAAGCATAGTACTTTAACAATTTCTCTCACAATTTATTTTAAATCTATTTATCTCCCTATCTATTTATAGAGAATCTTTCAACCATAACTCTGAAATAATTGGATATCCAACAACTTTTCGAATTTTTTATAAGGCCTATTTCATATATTATTATTTAATTCTAATAACTACATCGACAAATCATCCAAATATATACTGTTTTTTTAGTTATTATAACCATAGTTAGGGATAACGCCATTTACTCTCAGGTTTCCTGTTTTATAATGGCTGTTATTTAGCAAAATATTATTAATCAATTTATCCAGTTATTATTTCCCATAACGTAGTATTTACATTTAAACTTTGTAATACATTCTAAGAGTTAGTATAATCTACTTATTTAGTAATTTGGCTCTTAATATCCTACATAAGTCACCCTTGGAGGAAATCGAATGAAACTATATGATATTATGAAAATCCCTATCTTCGATCAAGCTAAGCTTATCGCTGGTCATAAGGGTGTAGAACAAGAAGTTTATACCGTTAATATGATGGATGCACCTGATATTATTCATTTCTTAAAGAGAAACGAATTGCTAGTTACAAGTGCATATCATTTTAAAGACGATATGTATGCATTACGAGAACTTATCATACAAATGAAGAAACAAGGTTGTACAGCTTTAGGTATAAAAACTAAACGGTTTTTACAAGAAATACCCGAAGATATTATTTCATTAGCAGATGAAATTTATTTTCCAATTATTGAGCTCCCATTTGACATAGGACTAGGAGATCTTGTAAATCAAACCTTAAGTTATATTCTGGATATGCGAACTAATGAATTACATCAAGCAATGCAAATACATCAACAATTTTCAAATCACATTATAAGTGGAAAAGGCATAAATATGATTTTGGAAAATTTATCATCACTAATTCAGTTACCAGTTGTACTACTTGACTATCACTTGCGCCCTATTTCCGAACACAATAACACTAAAGCATCTATTCAAAGTTTAAAGAAGTTTTTTATAAACGGGCGTAAACTACCGTTATCAACAATAGAAATTGTTACTTTTTCTCTTCTTACTAAAACTCGTGATACAGTTTCAATTTTTCCCATTTATACACAGAATAATCAATACAGCTATTTAGTTATAGACGGCTTTATTTCACCTTTAAATCGTTCAATGGTATTGGCTGTGGAACAAGCTGCAAACGTCCTTGCTTTTGAATTAATAAAAGAACATTCTTTAAGACAATACTCAAGACGCATTCAGGATGAATTTTTTACGAATGTTATTAATAGTGTTTTCTCTACTCAAGATGAGATTATTAATCTAGGAAAAGAATTTAATTTATCATTTGATCAAAAATATATTTGTATTATAGGAAAAATAGATATAAAAGAATTCACTATGTCATTTATGGAATATCAAGAAGAAAAGGATCTTATATATGACTTGATAGAGGAAGAACTAAATTCTTATACTGCAAATGTTCATTTATTCATAAAAGATGATATGTATGTTTTGTTGGTGAATTGTGATGGCATTTGGAGACAAACTGAAAAAGAACGAATGATCTCTTTATTAAAAAACATACAGGTGAAAATCTATACATATTTTCAAAAAAGCATATCTTTTGGAATTGCTAATTCTAGCGAACAATTGTTACATATATCTCATTCATTTAAAGAAGCAACAGATGCATTTTACTACGGTGAAATATCAGGGAGTAAAGAATTTATTGAGATCTATCAAGCAAAAGAAATCTCAGCGATTTTACGTATGATTCCACAAGAACAATTAAAAAAGTTCTATGAGAGCACACTACATTCACTTGCAAATGAAAATGAGAAAGATCATGCTGTACTATTGCACACGTTATCTGTTTATTTAGAAACTCATTGTGCAATATCCGAAACTGCTAAACGTTTATTTTTACACCGTAATACCGTTATTTATCGTTTAGAGAAATGTGAAGAAATACTTGGACGAAACATAAAAGATCCAAACGAAACTTTACAATTAAGAATTGCATTTAGAATAAAACCATTAATCCATGTTTGAGATTTATATAAATTAAAAGCTCATAAATAAATTTTAATTTGTTGGTGCTACTCATTATAAATACATATTATTTATGAACCGTTTGATTCTTTGTCTTTTAAAATATAAAATAACTATATTTCTTCCTTCCTCTTTGGGAGGATACACTTTGCGGCACCTCCTGTAGTTTTGATTTGCTAAAAATCATTAAGAATTTCATAGTAAATTTCGCTATAACCTAAAAAGAACTTGTAGGTATTACTACAAGTTCTTTTTAGGTTATAGCGATTTCGATGACATCGCTTTTTTCATCTTTAATATGTTGGGCATATTCTCCAGTAATTTCGGTTTAAATTATGCGAGTGGCCCCTACCTAATTAGGATTACAATGTGGTTATTCATACACAATCCCTTTGATTTGCTCTGTCATATTCCATAACTCCCCAGACCACTTTCTATCATAAACTGCCGGTTTAACTTTTTTCCTTATTTACACATTGATACAATATTTTTCTTCTAGTGGAATGTAATCCGCCTCTTTTAGCTCATTAAAAGGGCGTAATTGTACACTGTATATCGTATCTCCCGCTGCTTTCATTCCCGAAAAAAAATAAATTTCTCCTTCTATTTCGTAGGCAGGACGTATGATTAGCCCTTTTTGATTTTCATACTGGACATGACCAATTTCAACAATCCCTTCATTTAACAAGGCATCTCGAGCATTTGTATAGTCATTTCGAAAATCGGTATGTATCGTTTTATAAGACATTGTATCCCTCCAGCGGTTCGATGAGTGGTTTTTAACTAAGTACAATCTAGGTGTCTAGCATCTATTTTTAATGACATATACGTTTAAATTCAATGTAGGAAAACATAATTCCTAGTTTGTTCTTGTTCTTTTATGAAAAAGTAACATTTGTCATGTTGTGTTTATAGAATCCAAAAAGAGTAGCACCCTTACTCAGGTACTACTCTATCTTTACGCAATTGTATATATGGCTTAATATCCAAGTATGCCGACAATTTGAGTTGCTTTATTGTTACGAATGGAATAATAAATTTCTAAACCCTTACGTTCAGCTTTTAGTATTTTACCCTTCATTTTAGATAAATGTTGTGAAACCGATGATTGGGGTATCTCTAAAATTTTTGTTAGCTGAGAAACATTAAAAGTATTATGCTTGCTTAGCTCGTTTACAATACGTAAACGAATTGGATGCGCCATTATTTTTAGAATTTCAACATCTTCTTCTGTAATATTAGTTTTTTTTGATTCGAGTACAGTGCTTGTCATAGTTATTCTCCTTTATTACTTTCTTATAAGAAGTTATTTACCCTAGTATTCCGTATCAAAATTTTATATATCTTAATAGATAAAAATCAATGTAACATTAATAAATTCTATAGTTATTATATACCGGATTTTCTATTCGAGTGTGAAGTTCATCTGGAGTTTTCGTGATTTTTGTATATCCTAATGTACAACTAAATGAATGTATATCTGAGGTCTGATATTGCATAATTGTAAATAACAAAAATACAAAGTTCTCATATTTACTAAAGGTAAGTAATCCTTCTATTTTATTTTTCTACAATACAATTACGTTCTTACAGGGGGACACCACACATCTATCAACTTAAGAATGGCAACAAAGTGTACTTTCATTTTGTGGGGTAAAGCATTCCTAAAATAGAAGCATACTCTTAATAATACGCATACCAAATAAACCCTATCGTTTAATTAAAAGTTAAGGAAATAGTAATAAAATCCTATATTTATGCGATTAATATAATGTCACACATTTTATAGGGTAAAAAGGAAAGGATAGATGAACAGGAGAATATACCTGTTTACATCTATCCTTTTTTACAACAATATGACCACATTTACTACTACAACAAAGATTTTTATCATAACAAATTTTCATATAGTTATTGAACTATTTTTTGAATAACTAAATTGACCTCTTCGTTAACTTTAATTACGAATAAATGGTCCCCTTCACCTTCAATTGGATTAACTCCATCTTCATTAAAAGATTCAGCATGTTGTCTACCATATCTATTAAACTAGCGGTTTTTATTTTCCCTGATTCCTTTCCATACCTAAGGTACCCAAAAGTCCACTGGATTCCCGAGGCTACCATCCACATTTGCGTCTTTGAAAAGGCATTTTGTGCCACTAGACATAACTGTAGATTCCTGAACAAGCAAAATCATGAAAATACACACAAAGTTAGATTATCATCCATTACATTACTGTTTTGCTTCGTTCGAATAGAAAAACTCGGAAGAACGCCACTTGTTCGCTATCTCCTCAATGTGATAAGGTGTCGTTCTGCAGCATCCACCTATTAAACGTGCACCTGCTCGGTACCATTCATCAGATTGAATATCCAACGCGTTACATTGTTCATGACCATGCCATGTTTTTGTTTCCGGATTATAAGTTTCACCAGAGTTTGGATAAACAATAATCGGTTTTTTGGTGTTTGCCCTCAACTCTTGGATTGCACCAGTCACAACGGCTACTGGCGCACAATTGATGCCTATCGCTACAATTTGTTCACTTTTCTCAAAAGCTCGTGCACACTCCACGAGTTTCATACCTTCACTAATCTCTTTCTCATTTTTTAGCGAAAAGGAAAGCCACGCATATGTTTCTGGAAACTCACGCAATAATGTATCTAATACTCTTGCTTCTTGCAGGGAAGGGATCGTTTCAAATGCCAATAGATCTGCACCTGCTTCAATTAACGCAGACATTCTCGAACGATGAAAGTCTGCTAATGTTTTATCTGTCACACCATAGTTGCCTACATACTCTGAACCATCTGCAAGGTAAGCGCCGTACGGCCCAACTGATGCAACAACCAATGGTTTAGGCCTATTCGTTTGCGTATTTTCCTTCCAAAAATCATCTCTTGCCCTTCTTGCAAGTAACACCGTTTTCTTAATTAATTCCAAAGCTTCCTGTTCTTGTATTCCACGCGCGGAAAAACCACTAATAGTAGCTTGATAGCTTGCTGTTATGGCACAGTCTGCTCCAGCACGAAAATAGTCCGAATGAACCTGATAAATTAGTTCCGGATTTTCTAGTAACACACGTGCCGACCAAAGGGGATCGTCCAAATTACATCCATGCGCCTCCAATTCAGTAGCTAATGCTCCGTCAAGAAGCATAATGGAATGTTGGGATAAAATAGCATCAATTGGGTTGATTTTGTTCGACATAATCTACACCCCTCTTTTTTAGATTTTTTGTTAGATAATAACTTCCATAGCAAAATAAAATAAAAAGTATGCCGCAATATAAGGCAATTCTCTGTGTTGGATCGAATGCAATTCCAATACACGATGCCAGACAAAGGATAAAAGAAGCAATTGGTACTAATGGATATAGTGGTGTGCGATAAATCAAATCCTTTTCAGAATTTCCTTCTTTTAAAAATTGTCTGCGAAATAGGAACTGGGAAGCACTAATACTCATCCAAACTATAACTACTGCTAGACCGGAAATGGAAACAAGTACGATATAGACAGTATCTGGTGCCACAATACTTGAGAGCAAAGCCAAAGCTCCACCCACCATGCTGAAAATGACGGCGTTGATTGGAACACCTTGCTTCGTCATTTTCCCAAAAATCGGGGATATCGTATTCTTATTAGCAAGCGACCAAAGCATTCTAGAAGAGGCATAAAGGCCTGAGTTTGCCGCAGATAAAATGGCTGTTAAGATAACGAAATTCATTATGTCAGCTGAATATGGCACCCCAATTCGTTCTAGAACTGCAACAAAAGGGCTCTCTAATACCCCTGCATCGGAAATAGGCAATAACGCAGATAAAACAACAATCGTTCCTACAAAAAAGATAATTAATCTCCACAGAGTAGTTCGAATGGCCTTCGGTATCATTTTTTCCGGGTTCGCTGTTTCTCCAGCTGCAATGCCTATTAATTCCGTTCCCGAAAAAGCAAAATTAACCGCAAGCATGGTCATCATAATGGCCGTAGCACCATGAGGAAATAAACCTCCACTTGTAAAATTAGAAAAGAATGGTGCTGCTTTTGAATGAGTCATCGGAAGAAACCCTAGCATTGCCGCTACTCCTAAAACAATAAAAAACACAATAGCTATAACCTTTATCGATGAAAACCAAAATTCGGATTCGGCGAAAAATTTAACAGTCAGGACATTTAATACAAAGATCAAAATGGCAAAAAGAGCACTCCATACCCAAACATTAACCGATGGAAACCATCGCTTCATAAGTAATCCTGCAGCTGTAAATTCAGAACCTAAAGCAACAGTCCAAGTTAACCAATACAACCAGGCTACTGTATACCCAGTACCCGGTCCAATGTATTTAACTGCATAACTATGAAATGCGCCCGTTTCAGGCATATGTACGGAAAGCTCGCCTAAACATAGCATAACTAGATAAACCACTAGCGCACCAACCAGATAGGATAGAATTGTTCCAAATGGGCCAGCTTGTTGAATAGTGTAACCCGAACTTAAGAATAAGCCAGTTCCAATCACCCCACCAAGTGATAGCATGACTAAATGACGTGCTTGCATTTTCCTTTGAAATTCTTGCCCATTTTTGTTCTCCATTTCTAATCTCCTTTAGTTACTATCCAGAAAAAACAAAAGCGCACTCTAAAAAAGAGGGCGCTACTGACAAATAAAAACGGAAGCTCTCATCTATCAGGATTATCACCCGCTGGAATTAGCACAGTGTCTACTTAAGCAGACCTGTTGCTGAGGTTTCATAAGGCCAGTCCCTCCACCTCTCTGGATAAGAAATATTTTTTTATAACCTTATCAATCCATTCAATAACTGTCAAGATAATTCTGTTTTTTAAAAAAATTATCTATTATAGAAATACAAAAAATAGAGTATTACTATAACTGCAACCCACTCCTTCTTGGGTATTATTTAAAAATCGAACATACAAAACCTCATTTATTTATGATACGGTTCACAAGCACTTCCTCACAATTTAATGCACTTCTAAATATCTTCTTACTTCTTTGGCTATGGGGTCTCCATACACATCCATCAACTTAAGAATATGTGACGAGACCCCTTACACTATAAAATTAATTACTATTTTCATATCTTTCTTTAAATGTGATTTGTAACATACATCTGTCACAATTTGAACCATAACTTTACCCTTTTAGAAAATTATGGATCAAGTATCAAATAACAAGAAAATGAATACTAATTGTTACACGTAATATAAAAAGATTATAAGATCAGTACTCTTCAAACAAATTAACCAGCTCCTCAAAATTAAGAACTGGTTAATTTGTGCTTAAATATTACATTGATTTATTAGTATATAAAAATTATTAAATTCACTATATACTTGAAACAATAAATACAGAGTTACCTACCAAATCGTATCTTCCAAAGTAATTAGGTATTATAAAGTGGTCCCCTTTTTTAAAGCAATAATGCTCCCCTTCTTTAATTAACTCACCTTCACCTTGTATTACACTAACAAGAAGGAATTTTTTTGATTGTTCTAAACTAGTTAGTCCATTTAACTCCCATTTTGTTACTGAAAAATATGGACAGTTAATAAAGTTAGTTATACTCAAATCATCTACTTTTTCATGTTTAACCGTTAACTGATTCGATATAAATGGAGCTTCTATTACATCAATGCTCCTTTCAAGATGCAGATCACGTAAATTGCCATCAGAATCTCTTCTATCATAATCATACAATCTATAGGTAGTATCAGAATTTTGTTGTGTTTCTAATACTAAAATCCCTTTACCAATTGCATGGACAGTTCCACTCGGCACATAGAAGAAATCTCCAGGTTTCACCTTCACACGATGTAACAGTTGGTTCCACTCTTTTTGTTCAATCATAGACATTAATTCTTCTTTTGTTTTCGCATGATGCCCATATATAATTTCTGCGTCTTTAGTGGAATCGATTACATACCAGCACTCTGTTTTTCCTAGTTCTCCATTCTCATGCACGCTAGCATATTCATTATTAGGATGAACTTGAACAGATAGATCTTGATTGGCATCCAAAATTTTTGTAAGAAGAGGGAAACGCTCCCCCTCCATATTTCCAAATAAATCTCGATGGTTATCCCACAATTCACCCAAGGATAGCCCTTTATACTTTCCGTTCTTAACAATACTTTGTCCATGTTGATGTGCAGCAAAAGCCCAACACTCTCCAGTTTGATTTGATGGAATTTCATATCCAAAAGAAGTTAAATGTGTCCCACCCCAAATTCTTTCTTTAAAAACAGGTACAAAAAATAATGGCTCCGTCATGATTATAATCCTCCGTTCTATATAATTTCACCTAGTAGCTTGTATGCTTCTTCTTTTGTTTGGACGGATAATAACCGCTCTCTATAACTGTCATCCATTAGTTTTCGAGAAAGCATTTGAAGGATTTTCAAATGTTGATTTCCCTCATTTTCTTTTGGTACTGCAATCATAAATATTAATTTTGCTTCAGTTCCATCAAGACTCTTCCAATCTATCCCTGATTGTTTAATCCCAAATACCACGCTCGGTTTCCTAACAGCATCTGATTTTCCATGTGGAATAGCAATGTTTACACCAATCCCTGTAGTACTTTCTTGTTCACGATTCATAATAGCTTGTTTAAATTCTGTCACTGAATGCAATGCACCTACATGCTTTAATTTTTGAATCATCTCATCAATGATGTCATCTCGTGTTTCTCCTTTTAAATCCGTTTCAATTAATTCTAAATTTGTAATATCTGTTAGCTTTTTAATTTTCATCTTCTCTACTTGTGAACTTTTGCTTTGTGCTTCTTGCTCCATTTGTTGCACTTCTATTGTTGCTGATACTTCTTTTATTTGTTCAATTTCTTGTTTTTCTATCTTTGAAATGTCTTTTTTCAATACATTTACTAAAACAGCTGTCACAGTAGAACCTACTATTACAGCCACAAAAAACATAAATACATTATCTACTGCCCCTAATACAGCAACAATCGGACCACCATGTGCCACTCTGTCTCCTACATGACCAATCATAGCAATTGCCGCACCTGTCATTGAACCCGCCATTATACTCGGAATAACACGAAGTGGATCTTGGGCTGCAAAAGGAATTGCACCTTCCGTAATACCGAAGAGCCCCATTGTAAATGATGCTTTACCCATTTCTCTCTCTGAATCTTGAAATTTCCCCTTACCTATAAAAGTAGCTAGTCCCATACCAATTGGTGGGATACATATTGCCGCAGCTATTGGACCCATAATTTCATAGTTTCCTTCTCCAATCATTGCTGAACCAAATAAGAATGCTACTTTATTGACTGGACCACCCATATCAAATGAAATCATTGCACCTAAAATTAATGCTAAGAGAATTGAACTTGACCCTTGCATACCTGCTAACCAAGCTGTTAATGATACGAAAACTTGTGCGACAGGGGCACCAATAATAAATACAAATGCTAAACCTACAATAAGGGAAGTAAATACCGGAATAATAATAATCGGCATAATTGGTTGAATCGCTTTTGGAACTTTTAATTTTTTGATTCCTAATGCTATGTAACCAGCTAAGAAACCAGCGATAATTCCACCGAGAAAACCAGCACCACTTTCACTTCCGTAAAAGCTTCCTGTTGCTGCAATATATCCACCAATCATCCCAGGAACAAGTCCAGGTTTATCCGCTATACTATATGCAATATATCCAGCCAGTATTGGAACCATGAACGTAAATGATGCACCACCAATTTGTTCAATGGTTTTCCAAAAAGAACCCTCTGGAATCACTAAACCCCCAGGAGTTTTTTCTCCCCCAAGTGTTAAGGCAATAGCAATTAATAATCCTCCAACTACGATGAATGGGACCATAAAAGATACACCATTCATTAAATGACGATATATCGGATTTTGCTTTTTTTCCTGTTGGTTACTTTCTACTTTTTTTGACTGTGAATGATAAATAGATACATTCCCGCTGATTACTTTCTCAATTAATTCTGCTGGTTTACGAATACCATCCTGCACTCCAACAACCAACAATTTTTTCCCTACAAATCTATCTTTATTTACGACTCTATCCGCAGCTATAATAATGCCGTCCGCCTCGCGAATATCTTGTTCAGTTAACTCATTTTCTACCCCTATTCCACCTTGGGTTTCAACTTTCATTTGGACTCCTAATTTATCCGCTGTTTTTTGTAAATTTTCAGCTGCCATATAGGTATGGGCAATCCCATTCGGACATGATGTAACCGCTAACAATTTCATTCTTCATCCTCCTCACACTTTTTACTAAGCGCCTACATTTACTATAAATTAATATTAAGACGTCAAAAGTTTCATTTTTTACCGTAACTTCCGGAAAATAAATCTTTTACCTAAGCAAATAACAGTTATTTGGGCCTCTACTTTTCGGTTAATTATGTAAAAAGGACAAAAATTTCATTACGTTTGTTTCTTTCGTAAGTTTTTGAATAAAGGATGGTTGCTCACTTATAAAGGATAGTTCCTGAAACAATTGTTTCGTTACCTCTTGTCCATCACTTTTAACTGCTAGCATAAATACAAGTGATACCTTCTCTGCTCCCCAATCAATTGGTTCTTTTAATGTAGCGATTGCAATTACTGACTCTTGAATAAATTTCGGATTTCCATGAGGAATTGCAATTCCTCCCCCAATTGTTGTTGCTGACATTTTTTCTCTTATAATTGCATTTTCTGCATACTCTTTATCTACATAACCCTTACTATGCAAAGCATATGCTAATTTTTCAATTAACTCATATGGATGTTGTATATCCTGTTGTAAAAACACTAAAAATGGAGATGTATAATTGAGCATAACAAAGTCTTTTTGTTCTTTATAACTTGGCTCATCACAATTTTGTATAAATTCTCCTAGCTTCTTTTCTTCCGGTCCTTCTAATAATGGGGATACTACTATATAAGGAATGTTTAATCTTGAGAGAGTAGTAGTTGAAATAACAAGATCCACATCACGATGTTTCAAAATATAACCTTGTAAATCAGCTTTTGAAATACAGTCCATCACATGGATATGACGAAATTTACGCTCAATTTTTGTACGTAACAATTGCGACATGCCAATTCCCATATGACAAACAATAATTACATTTTTAGATTTCCCCTGGTAATCTAATCGTTCAACAGATGCTTCAAAGTGTAGAGTAAGATAAGCCGCTTCTTCTTCTGGAATATATATAGTTAGAGATTCATTTATTTCTTCTAATACTTGTATCAATACATTAAACGCATAGGGATACATTCTTTTTATATCGTGTAACATTGGATTCGAGACAGAAAGATCATAATTTAGACGATTCAATGCGGTATATAGATGAATTGTTAACCCTTCAATTAAAATATTGTCTTTACTGAAATCAATTCCATACAACTTCGACATACGTTTAACTAATTGCTGTATAACCATAGAAAGCATTGGATTACTTTCAGTAAGTGCGCTATCCTGCATTGGTTTATCTTGATAACGGATTTTCCCACCTAAAATATGAGCTGTTAAATATGTAACTTCTTCCTCTGTAAAATGAACAGAAAAAACACATTCCAGCTGTTTTAAAAATTCCAATGTCCATATATATTCTTTTGTTTCTTTCAGTATTTTAATTTCCTTTTCAGCATTTAAAATAGGTTGCTTAAGCTTCATTCTCCGTACCATAAGCAACGTATGCACTAATAAACTTTCAAATGTATCATCTGTAAAAAACAATGCATTTCGTTTTTGTAACGCTTTCAATTCGTTCGTAACAAATTCAACCTCATGATATTGAAATTGTTCTTTAATAAATTGATTCGTAAGATCAGAATTACCAATCAAATCTGATAATCTAGCCAATGCTCTTCTTTTTTTCTTTTCATTTCCATCAATAATAAGTCCAACTCGCTGTTTTGAAACAATGGTTAAATCAAAATGATGTAACCATACTTCAATTCTATCTAGATCTTTTTTTATAGTAGTTCGACTTACAAAATGTTGGGATGCCATTTCCTGTGCAGTAACTGCCTTAACATTCATTAATAAGTTGTATGCAATTTGTAGAATTCTTTCTTCATCTGATTCATACTTTGTGCGATTATTAATACAATAAAGTTTATTAAACAAGTCCACCCTTTCATATTCCTCAACCTCTAAGTACACACCTAGTCCCGGTTTCCTAACAAGAATCGCACTTGAATAATTCGCAAGGTGCTCCACAATTATTTTAAAGTCATTACGAATTGTTTTTTCAGAGCAATTCACCTTATCCGCAAGGTCTTGTACTAATGAATAGTCGTTAGATTCAGATAATAGCAGAAATAAAATTTCTTTTTGTCTTGTATTCATAAATTCCACCTATCTCTTATATCTTTCTATGTTATATGCATTACTTTACAAGGTACTTTTACCCTCTCTTATAACTAGCACTTTCGATTATTTATACTCACTTTTAAATTTTAACTACCTTACGTTAAAAAATCTTATTTAGAATTAATTACTTTTCTTGATACCCCAGCATCTAAGAAGATAATTAATTCCAATATACAGTAAAGTAGCCCGATTAAAAGTTTAATTTATTACCAAGGCTCCGGAAAATCTGCCTTATTTCTGTAACGAAATAAAATTAGTTAAAACTAGCAATGGGAGCGATAATCGAAAATAGATTAAAGCTTTTTTGTTGAAATTCTATAAATCAACGGGCGGAATAATTCATTTATTATAAAGACACAAATTTTGATAGGAAAGTACTTGCACTATGCATACCTCATCCTTTTTTGCTTAAATACATAAAACTCATATAACGCTAACTACTTTAATTTACGAAGACTGTAGTAATAACGAAACTCTTTAATAAAATAAAGTCGAAAAAACATTCAATTTTTACCTTCAATAAAAAAATCCTATATTGGTAGTTTTTTTATCTACATAATTAATTTTAATCTCTCTTCTAGAACTTCCCTATCCGATTGTGATTTTGAAATTATAAGACATGTATCATTCCCACAAATACATCCTACTTTTTCTTTCCAGTCTAAAGAGTCTAATAACACACCTATAACATGTGCATTACCCGGTAAAGTTTTAATGATGGTTAATTGATTTATATAATCAACCTTTACGACAACTTCCCCCAATTTTTTCTTTAACATCATATCAGTTTGTATACTATCTCCTGTGAAGTTTTTATATATAGTTAAACCATTTGAAGAAACTGTCTTTATTATATTTAATTCGCGAATATCTCGCGAAATAGTGGCTTGTGTTACAATTGCCCCCTTTTTTGCTAACAGCTCTACTAACTTTTCTTGTGTATCTATTTCATGCTCTCTCACCGCTTGTTTAATTAGCCTTTGTCTTTTCTCTTTTCTCATAAAAGACGCCCCTTATATCGTTATACTTTTATTATATCTTGGCATAAATTTTATTCGAAAGAGGCAAAGGAGAATGTTGCGGAAACTTTCATAGTTTTGAGTACTTTACGCCCCTATAGGAGCACACCACACATCCATCAACTTAAGGATGTGGACTGCTTTTTATGAATCTCGATAAAAAAAGAAATATCCTTATTCGCTGAAGAGCTATATTGATATATAAGTACTAACCTTCGATTACCAATCCTATCCATTGCAATAAAATATGATAGGTTGTAACATCTACCAGTATTTAATTAACGAACATTGTTTAAATCATTTCAACTAATATTTAAGAGGAGCATACAATGAATAAAATAAAAAGGTTACTAAAACGTAAAACGACTTGGATAATTCTTATCCTATTCGTATTTGTTTATGTAAATAACAGTTCTTTTTTTGCTGAGAGGGCCGATAGGACTCCTCTTCTTCTTGCTCACCGAGGGCTTTCGCAAACATTTAGCATGGAAGGGATTGAGGGTGATACATGTACAGCTGAACGTATAAATAAACCTGAATATCCTTATTTAGAAAATACAATTCCATCTATGGAAGCGGCATTTAAAGCTGGGGCTGATCTAGTAGAGTTTGATGTTCAACCAACTAAAGATAATAATTTTGTTATTTTTCATGACTGGACTCTTGATTGTCGTACAAATGGTAAAGGTGTTACAAGAGATTTTACAACAAAAGAATTACAAGCACTTGATATTGGTTATGGTTATACAGCTGATGGTGGTAAAACATTCCCATTTCGTGGTCAAGGGATTAATCTTATGCCAACACTTGATGAAGTACTTAACCATTTTCCAGATCGCTCTTTTCTTATTCATATTAAAAGTGATGATGAAAATGAAGGAATCCAATTGGCTGCTTACCTTAAGAAACTACCAGCAAAACGTCTTGAGCAACTAACTGTATATGGTGGCGATAAACCAATTGCTGCGATAAAAGAGCGCATCCCTAGTTTACGATCAATGTCTAAAGCAACCATGAAAAAGGATCTTCTTACTTATATTGCGTTAGGGTGGACTGGCTACATGCCTTCAAGCCTAAAGCATGGGGAGTTACATATACCAGACAAAGTAGCTCCTTGGCTTTGGGGATGGCCAAATCGTTTTCTTAATCGAATGGATAAAGCTGATACTCGAGTTATCGTTGTAGGAGGAAATGGATTTGGATTTTCAAGTGGATTTGACTCGCTTGAAGATATAAAACGTCTTCCTGACGATTATACAGGTGGAATTTGGACAAACCGCATTGATAAAATAGCACCTGTATTTCAAAAATAAAAGATGATATAACAATCAAAGTTTTTCATATGTTTAACCATTCATATTTTAAAAGAAGACTTATTAATAATATTGAAGTTTTATACACCGATAAACACCGCTGATGACCTCCATTATTTATAGGAAATCAGCGGTGTTTTTTGGATGAATGTAACTCACTGTAATTCAAACCGAAGTACGACAACAATCAAAGAATCACCTGCTACATGTAAAAAATGAGCTAAATCCACATTAATAACTCATTGTAGATAAATTATTACCCTTGCAATACCCTCTTAAATTTAATTATAGGGGGGTACCGCCACATTTCTATTAAGCTAAGGCTTTCATATAACCCCTAAATGAAAAAACACAATCTATTCTTTCTATAAAAACATAAGAATAGATTGTATTTTTTATGTCTAAATTTATATTTAATATTCAAATGTATTTCAGTCCTATAGGTTTCCTACATAGAAGAATAGAATTTTATCTATTTATAGTGACTTTTAAGCATTGCAAAATAGAATTTATATATTTATATAGTATTCTATTTAGTTTAAAAGAAATTTATATTATACTTGTAATAAATGGATATGTGATATAGCAATATGGAATGAACTTTCATATTAAATTTATCAAAAAAGAAAGAGGAAAATGAGAGATGAAAATCAGTTCAAACATAAATAACAGGTTTTATCCTTTAAATATTACAGTTTTAAATAATAAATCTCTAAGTACTACAACTTCACGTATAGTAAACAATAATCAAAAATATATTCCTGAAAGTAAGACTAGGGATAATCAACTTTCCGAAAAAAATATAGAGCAACATATCAATAACAAATATAATGCAATTAACTCACAGGGTCTCAGTATATTTGAATTTCTTAAAATGTTATTGGATAAAGGTGTACCTATGTCAATAATTACAGAAATATTGGTTGGGATGTTAGAGGGGCATAGTAAGAAGAATGAAGAAGCGGAGAAAGGGGCAGAAAAAGGAACGGAGAAAGAATTGGTAAAAGGATTAGAAAAGGGAACAGAGAAAGGATTAGAAAAAGGGTTAAGTAATATTCAAAAAGAATAACAATTTTTAGATTTTTTATATTATCAATTATTCAAAATCCTTTTTAAATATTTATTTTTCTTATTGTTCTTTAAAGTGTAAAAATACGCTATTCTTTCTGTAGAATTATGGGGAAGGATGGCGTTTTTTATGTCTGTTTCGAGATTTTATTTAAAACGTGGAAATCATTCTTTCATATACATCATTGTAAAAATAATAAAACAAGAACGATTGGAATGCCATTTGTATGGGCAACTGATTGCCATTTTACTTTGTTCTTCTACCATGTTTCAAATGCGGCAATTGCTTCTTATGAAACAGAAACGAGAACTGAGTGAATATAAGGCCATATATATGATTAAAGATTACTTTCTTCTTTTCTAAGCAATACAGAAAGACACCCAAGAGCTATCAAAGATTCTAATCCGCCTGTTCAACCTCCTACAGCAAAACGGGAGAAAATCTCATCGATATGAGAAGAAAACAGTCTTTGATATATTAGGTGTCGTTTACAATTGTACCATGTCTGATAATCAAGCGGCGACCGCTAAGTAAATCATATTCCAATTGAATTTTCATGCCTGCCTTATTACTACTCCCACCTGAACCTTGATAGTCGGTGGCTAATTGACCAGGTAGTTGAAACACTGTTGCATCTAGAATACGGATACGATTGAAAGTAGAGATTATATGTGCAGAAATTGAGTGATTTGAACAGAGTTTTTGTGTGAGAAGAGAAGTAAAGATTTCTCGAAGAAATGCTACGTGTTAACTAATCCAAATGCATAAATCGGCCAAATCTCTTGTTTCATACTTACTTTTACGTTTTACGAAACTCTTCTCCTGTGCGAGCTGTTGAAGGATACTTGGAGATAGATATCGCTGGAGTTCTTTAGCTAATAAATGAAACTCATATTGAATCGATAGTGTCATAAAAAACGCCATCCTTTCTGTATTTTTCTACAAAGAGAATAGCGTTTTTTTGATTATATGATTATTTATTATTCATTATTAGCTGGATCCTCTCCTATATTCCCATCATTACTTGGTGGCGGTGGCGTTCCATGGCCATCCCCATTGTTTGGTGGTGTTGTATTTCCCTGATCACTACCACTTTTTGGTGGCGGTGTATTTCCTTGACCACTACCATTGTTTGGTGGTGTTGTATTTCCCTGGTCACTACCACTTTTTGGTGGCGGTGTATTTCCTTGGCCAT
>NZ_QNUB01000050.1:0-14671 GCF_008042345.1 Bacillus sp. AR8-1 | reverse complement strand
GTTTCAGCGACTTTTATAATTTAACATTTCTCATTAAATCTGTCAACAACTTTTTTCTTTCGTTCCTGACGACGCTTATTAATTTACCATATTAATCATTTAATAGTCAACACTTTTTAAAAAAATGCCAAAATAATTTTATCTTGGCATGATATAAAGCTTAATAATCACTAATGCCGCCACACCTGGTAGGCCTAATAAACTCGTTATTGCCGCTGTACCCATGTTAATTGGGATATGAAAATCAAAATATGTCCCTACAACATTTACGATAAAAAGCAATGCTATGCCTAGAGTAACATGAAAAATCACCTTTCCTATAAAACGTAATGGCTTAGAGGCAACACCAAAAACAAGAAAAATAAACACTAAAGTAAGAATGCCAACAATAATAATTGTAGAATTCATTTTTTCCTCCTTATGAATGACCTATACATCTATTTGTATGGGACAAGACAATAAAAAAGAACAGTTATCATAAACGGCATCTCTTTCATATAAACCTAATAAAACAACACCTCAGCATTTAACAAATAAAATAAAAAGGCCTGCTCAGAAAGCAGAACCCTTTACCATTGTTCCATTTTTACAGGACGACGCTTTGCTTCTTTCAACAAGAAGAAATATTTCGCCTCTGCTATTTTCAAAGAACAAATGACATCTTGAGATGGTTCTACACTTTGTTCGACCATTCTCTTCTGACGTAACCACTCATTCTTCACTTTTTCCAAAAGTACAATTAACTTATCATCATACTCTTTACGCAATTTACCCTTTTTTTGAAAGAACATTTTTGTTTCTCCTCTTATACTTCTCTGCGACCTTCTAATGCTTTCGATAGTGTCACTTCATCTGCATATTCTAAATCTCCACCAACTGGCAGACCATGTGCAATACGAGTTACTTTAATGCCTGTAGGTTTTAAGAGGCGGGAGATATACATCGCTGTAGCTTCCCCTTCAATATTAGGGTTTGTTGCTAATATTACTTCTTGTACCGTTTCATCATGTAGTCGCTTTAAGAGTTGCGGGATATTAATGTCTTCCGGTCCAATTCCCTCCATAGGAGAAATCGCACCACGTAACACGTGATATACACCTTGATACTCTTTCATTTTTTCCATCGCGATTACATCTTTCGGTTCTTGCACGACACAAACAACTGATTGATCTCGATGCGAATCATTACAAATATAACAAGGATCACGATCAGTAATATGTCCACATACAGAACAATACGCTAAATCTCGCTTCGCATTTACAAGTGCTTTCGCAAAACCTAACACATCATCTTCTTTCATATCTAATACGAAAAATGCCAATCGAACCGCTGTTTTCGGTCCGATACCTGGCAACTTCATAAAACTATCGATTAGTTTTGATATTGGTTCTGGATAATGCATGTATCAATATCCTCCTAGAACATTCCACCTGGTAAGTTTAAGCCTTTTGTAAATTTACCCATCGTAGAGTTTGATAGCTCATCAGCCTTTTTAAGTGCATCATTTGTTGCAGCTAACACTAAGTCTTGTAACATTTCGATATCCTCTGGATCTACAACCTCTTCTTTAATCTTCACTTCAAGAATTTGCTTGTGACCATTTGCAATAACTGTAATCATTCCGCCGCCAGCTGTACCTTCAACTGTTTTTTCACCAAGCTCTTCTTGTGCTTTCGCCATGTCTTTTTGCATCTTTTGCATTTGTTTCATCATGTTATTCATATTTCCCATTCCGCCACGCATCATAATTAATTCCTCCTAATTATTATTACTCTTTTATTTCAATGAGTTCTTGTCCTACTAATTTCACTGCCTCTTCTATAAGAGGGTCTTCCTTTTTCTCCGGGCTTTCTTCAGACTCTCCACCTTCACGTTGTAAAAAGTCTTCACGGATTTTACCCCATTCACTTTTTGGAATGGCAATCATATTTAACCTTTTACTTAGCAATTCAAATAAAGCTTGTTCTACTGTATCCATAGCTTCTCGATTTTCGCTCGCCATCTTACAGTGAATCTCATATTGAAATGCTAAAACGTAAGTGTCATCTGAAGCTGCCACTGGTTCGCTATTTTCTAGTAGAACAGCAAACGCTACTTTGTTATATGATTTGAGTCTTCCTAACAACTCACCCCATACAGCTTTTAATTGTTCTAAATCTTGACGCTTCGCTTGTTTTAATACTTCATTTACACGCCCGACAGGAATCTTCATACTTCCTGTTCGTACGGGTTTTGGTGTTGCACGTGTCTCTCTTACTTCCTGTTGTACACCAGCTGGCACACCGTTCTTTTTGACTTGCTCTAACTCTTTCTCCAATTGCTGCATCCTGTTCATAATTGCTTGCAAACGATCAGTACCGTTTGCTTGCATCATAAACTGTTGACACAATTGCACCATAACAACTTCTAAGAAAATACGCGGATGATTTGTCCACTTCATTTCCTGTTGTCCCTTACTAAGGGTATGAATAATCTCATAGATCACTTCCGGTTGCATTTCTTCACTCAACTTACGGAATTGATCATCTACAATTACTCGTTCCAACATATGTTCTAGTTGCGGTGAAGTTTGATATAAAAGCATATCACGATAATAGTAAATGAAATCCTCCATAAAACGAACTGGATCCTTCCCTTTACTCATCATTTCATCTATGATCTGTAATGCTCTTGATACATCATTTTCACGTATGCATTCTACTAAATTGCCTAAGTATTGCTGAGAAACAGATCCTGTTACGGCCAATACATCTTCTGTCGTAACAATCTCATCACTATAAGATATAGCCTGATCAATAAGACTAAGCGCGTCACGCATACCACCTTCAGCAGCACGGGCAACAATTTGTAATGCTTCATCTTCCACTTGCGTACCTTCGTTTGTCACAACCGTTGATAATCTCTCAACAATATCATTCACTGATATTTTTCGGAATTCAAAACGCTGACAACGCGAAATAATTGTAGGCGGGATCTTATGAGGTTCTGTTGTCGCCAAAATAAAGATAACATGTCCTGGCGGCTCTTCTAAGGTTTTTAAAAGCGCATTGAATGCACCCATAGAAAGCATGTGAACTTCATCAATAATGTATACTTTATATTCTACAGCACTTGGAGCATATTTTACTTTATCTCTAATATCTCGAATTTCATCTACACCGTTATTTGAAGCCGCATCAATTTCTAATACATCTGAAATGGATCCTTGTGTAATTCCTAAACAAGAAGGACATTCATTACAAGGTTCAGCTACCGGAGCATGTTCACAGTTAATTGCTTTTGCAAATACTTTTGCAATTGTCGTTTTTCCTGTTCCCCTAGGACCAGAAAATAAATAAGCATGTGAAACTTTCTCTTGAAGAAGGGCATTTTGCAACGTTTTTGTCACGTGCTTTTGACCGACTACATCTTCGAACTTTTGCGGTCTCCATGTTCGGTATAACGCTTGGTATGACACGAAAATACGGCCTCCCTCAAAGGTTATTATCTCATTTATTATAACCCATTCTGTTTATAGATTCCAAAAGTTATTTTCTATACAAAAAACTCACCTTTGTATTAAGGTGAGTTTTGTATACATATATAACTGCCGTGCACCCTCCGTCGATTACGTACCATAAGCGTTACTCAAGCAGTTAGCTCGGTTCAGGCACTCCTGCGGCACACGAGAAGACCCGCTTATTGCTGCTTCCTTCCGGACCTGACAAGGTTCACGAGGTCCCGTTGCGCAGGACCCAAACGTCAACACCACTTACTTAAGGCAGACCTTACAGCAACATAACCTCGAGAGGGGATTCGGCCTCGCTAGAGCGGATTGCGAGTATAGGGCACCGCTACCTCCCCGCTTAGCACGGCAAAGTTAAAACCAATATTCGGTTGCCTTCATTAAAGGCATTATCAGTATAACTTGTTTCTTTATAAAATGCAAATACGTTAGTTCCCAGTATTTTTCTCTAATTTTTTTATCGCTTTTCTTTTTTTACGAAGCTCTCTAAAAAAGTTTGTTAACAACGTACCGCATTCTTCCTCTAATACACCAGATACTACTTCACATTGATGATTGAAGCGTTCATCTGTTAAAAGATTCATTAATGTCCCTGCACACCCGCCCTTCGGATCACTTGCACCATATACAACTCGCTTCACTCGTGATAAAACAATTCCACCCGCACACATTGGACAAGGTTCTAATGTTACATACAATATTGCATCTTCTAAACGCCATGTCCCTAATTTTTTACACGCCTCATCTATCGCTAGCAACTCAGCATGAGCTATTGATCTTTGCTCAGTTTCCCTTAAATTATGGGCAACACTAATTACCTCACCATCTAACACTATAACTGCTCCAATTGGCACTTCCTGTATTTCCTCTGCCTTTTTGGCTTCTTCTATCGCTAATTGCATAAAATAAATATCTTGATCTTGTTCCATAACATAGTCCTTTCATTACAAATAAAGTACACTTATTTCCATTTACTACACAGGGGATAACTTTTATATATTCAATCCACCCTAAAAGAAAAAAGAGAGGGGATTACATATGAAAAATACCGCCTTGCTCATTATCGATATGATTAATGACTTTCAATTTTCCCACGGACCCATTCTAGCTCAAAAATGTGAGACTATCACAAACCCTATTTTACAATTAAAGAAAAAAATGAAATCCTTCGGCTATCCTATAATTTACGTTAATGACCATTATCAACTTTGGAGATCTGATATCGACCAACTTATTACTCATTGCACAAATAAATATAGCGAAAATATAATCCATAAAATTGCTCCAAATTCTGATGATTACATTTTTATTAAACCACATTATTCCGCTTTTTATGAAACACCTTTAAATTCATTACTAGGTTATTTAAAAATAGAAAATCTAATATTAACAGGAGTTGCCGGAAATATATGTATCCTATTTACAGCTAATGATGCCCATATGAGAAATTATACATTGTATGTACCACAGGATTGTATCGCCTCTAACAACGACCAAGATAATATACATGCTTTAAAAATAATGGAAACTACATTGAAAGCAAATATAACATCGTCATCCAAAATAAAATTTAATTAATACATATATCTATTTTCTAACTTTTTATATCAAATTAACCCGCTCGCTTCCCTCTTGTGCTACAATAATTCTGTTTTGTGTTTTTAGTAGTCACGGTAAATCACTGATTGAAAGGAGGAAACAGCGTGACCGGAGTACCATTTATCACGGTTGAAGGACCAATTGGTGTTGGAAAAACTTCACTTGCGAAGGAAATTTCAACTCACATGCAACTCCACTTACTAAAAGAGATTGTTGATGAAAATCCCTTTTTAGGAAAGTTCTATGAAGACATCGACGAATGGAGTTTTCAAACAGAGATGTTCTTTCTTTGTAATAGATACAAACAATTAGAAGATATTAACATAAAGTATTTGAATCAAAGGAAACCAGTAGTAGCGGATTACCATATCTTTAAAAATTTAATTTTTGCATCCCGCACATTAAAAGACTCTCAATATGACAAGTACATGCAAATTTATCGTATCCTTACACAAGATATGCCTGTGCCAAACGTCATTGTTTATTTAACAGCTAGCCTAGAAACATTGCAAAAACGAATCGCCATGCGCGGAAGAGAATTTGAAAAAAACATGGATCCAAATTACTTACTACAGCTCACAAAAGATTATGAAACAGCAATGGATGCTTTTAAAAAAGATCATCCGGAAATACCAGTATTGAAATTTAATGGAGACGATATGGATTTTGTAAAAAATCCTGATGATTTAAACGTCATCCTATCTGCCCTTCAAAATACTCTCTTAAAGGAGTCGAAATAATAATGAATTTAAGGCAAAAATATGATATACCCAATGACGCAGTAATCACTATCGCCGGAACGGTAGGTGTGGGTAAATCAACTATGACAACTGCATTAGCTAATGCTTTAGGTTATCGCACATCATTTGAAAAAGTAGATTCCAATCCATACTTGGACAAGTTCTATGCGGACTTCACTCGCTGGAGCTTCCACCTACAAGTGTACTTTTTAGCAGAACGATTTAAGGAACAAAAAAGAATTTTTGAATACGGTGGCGGTTTTGTTCAAGATCGTTCTATTTACGAAGACACTGGAATTTTCGCAAAGATGCATCATGAAAAAGGTACGATGACGGAAACTGATTATGAAACATACAAAGGATTATTTGACGCTATGGTCATGACTCCTTACTTCCCTCATCCAGACTTATTAATTTACTTAGAAGGTTCTTTCGATGATATTGTCGATCGTATTCAAGAACGCGGACGCCCAATGGAACAGCAAACGCCAATTGAGTACTGGAAAGAAATGCATGGACGTTATGAAAACTGGATTAACAACTTTAATTCATGCCCTGTATTACGCTTAAATATTAATGAGTACGATATTTTAAAAGATGGGGATTCAATCGAACCAATCATTAAAAAAATTGGCCATTTTTTAAAACAAACACGTAAACTTGTAAAATAAAAAACCCGTGCATATGCACGGGTTTTCCTATTAAATTACTTCTTCTTTGTTGGAGCAATAATTTCACTCTCAGGTTTTCCTGCGTTAATACGCTGACGAACAGTACTTGTACTAATATCGTATGCTTCAGCAATCTCTTTAACAGTCATTTCTTTCCCATTAATTACTGCCGTTAATACTTTACCTGTACGTTTTGGAGCCGCTTCTTTCTTTACAGCTGCTTTTTTAACTTGTTTTGGCACCTCTACTTTATTCGTAGCTGGTTTTACATCACAAGTACAACCACAAAGTTTACGGAATGTATCATCACTAATAATGCGTGATACGTTTGCACCACTGTTTAAAATTCTATTGTTCTTACAGACAGGACATTGTACATAATATAAAGTTTTTCCATCTAAAGGAAACGTTTGTATAATAAGATCCATGTTGACTCCTTTCATATCCATGAAGATAATCATCGGAATATGAGTGTGTAATAAGGACAAAATTACCTTACACCATACTTTATGATTGGTTTTAAAATAAAAACTCGTTACGTGTTGGTAACGAGTTCTCCAATCTCCACTTATATGCGCTGTTGTCAATTATATCTGGAGGAGGTAGAGGGATTCGAACCCCCGCGCGACTCTCGCCGCCTGTCGGTTTTCAAGACCGATCCCTTCAGCCAGACTTGGGTATACCTCCATATTGACATCAAATATAATATCAAAAGAAAAACAGTTAGTCAACCCTACTAAAATAAATTATGAGGAAAGGAAAATTTTACTTTCCCCTTCCTACATTACAGTACTGACAACGCTCATAATTACCAATCACTCATACCGATGAATGTTTAAATTTACTTAATAACTGTTTTTCCTCCCATATAAGGGCGAAGAACTTCTGGAATTATAATTGTACCATCTTCTTGTTGGTAGTTCTCTAAAATAGCTGCAACCGTACGTCCAATTGCAAGACCAGATCCATTTAATGTATGGACATGTTCTGGTTTTCCATTTGGCTCACGGCGGAAACGGATATTTGCACGTCTCGCTTGGAAAGCTTCAAAATTACTACAAGAAGAAATTTCACGATATGTGCCATAGCTTGGAATCCATACTTCAATATCGTATTTCTTCGCTGCTGTAAATCCTAAATCGCCTGTGCACATGCTCATAACGCGATATGGCAACTCTAATAATTGTAACACGCGTTCTGCATCATTTGTTAATTTTTCTAACTCTTCATAAGAATCTTCTGGTTTTACGAACTTCACAAGCTCTACTTTATTGAACTGATGCTGGCGAATTAAACCGCGTGTATCGCGACCAGCTGAACCTGCTTCAGAGCGGAAGCAAGAGCTAAATGCAGCATATCTTATAGGCAATTGCTCTTTATTTAAAATCTCATCACGATGCATATTCGTTACAGGTACTTCAGCTGTTGGAATTAAGAAATAATCTTCACTTTCAATACGGAATGCATCTTCTTCAAACTTTGGAAGTTGTCCTGTTCCTGTCATACTTGCACGGTTTACCATATATGGAGGTAATACTTCTTCATATCCATGCTCATCAGTATGAAGATCAAGCATAAAGCTAATTAAAGCACGCTCTAATCTTGCACCAGCACCTTTGTAAAATACGAAGCGGCTTCCTGTTACTTTCCCAGCGCGTTCAAAATCTAAAATTCCTAAATCAGTAGCAAGATCCCAATGTGGTTTTGGTTCAAAAGTAAATTCTTTTACTTCTCCCCAAGTACGCGCTACTACATTATCATCCTCTGTTTCACCGACTGGAGCAGACTCATGAGGGATATTTGGAATAGATAACATTAATCTTTCTAAGTCTTCTTCAACTGTGCGAAGTTCGTTATCAAAATCCTTTACTTTTTCTCCAACCTCACGCATTTCTAAAATTAGAGCTTCTGCATCTTTCTTTTCGCGCTTTAATACAGAGATTTGTTGAGACACTTCATTACGTTTACTTTTTAATTCTTCTGTCTGAACAAGTAGTTCTCTTCTTCTCGTATCAAGTTCTTCAAAACGTCCGAAATCAGTTAAATCTTCACCTCTATGCTGTAATTTCGCTTTTACTTCTTCAAAGTTTGTACGTAAAAATTTAATATCAAGCATTATATACTCCTCCTTTTATTTTATAAAACACAAAAAACTCCCGTCCCTATATAAAGGGACGGGAGTTAACCCGCGTTGCCACCCTAGTTGAAAGCATTACCACTTTCCTCTCAAGTAGAAATAACGGCTCTTCACCGGGAATGCTTACTAATCCAAAAGATGTTCCACATTCCATTCCAGGATGGATTCACAAACTGTTTCTATCGATTTCCACCAACCATCGACTCTCTATAAGAAACAACATTTGTTACTATTTCCTATCAACACGCTTATTTTATAAAATTGTTACCATCAATTTACTATAATCTTATACAAGTTGCAAGTTACTTATACAACTTTTTTCATTTTCGCTTCTTTTACCATTTCAACAAAGTATGCTGTTACACGATGATCATCTGTTAATTCCGGATGGAATGAAGCAGCTAAAAACTGATCTTGTCTTACCGCTACCATTCGGTCACCATGCTTAGAAAGCACTTCAACATTATCAGCTACTTCTACAACATACGGCGCACGGATAAATACACCAACGAAGCCTTCACCCACGCCTTCAATTGAAAGCGCAGCTTCAAAACTATCCTTTTGGCGTCCGAACGCATTGCGCTCAACTGTAATATCCATAGCACCAATATGTGCTTCTTCATAGCCAATAAGTGTTTTCGCAAGAAGAATCATCCCTGCACATGTACCAAACATTGGTTTACCAGACTTTGCAAATGTGCGAAGTGGTTCCATGAAAGCATACTTATCAATAAGACGGCGCATTGTTGTACTTTCACCGCCTGGTAAAATAAGACCATCAATCTCTTCAAGTTGCTCTATACGCTTTACAACAACAGCTTCTGCACCACTTGCTTCAACTGATTTTACATGTTCACGAACTGCACCTTGAAGACCTAGTACACCGATTTTCACCATTTTAAAGTTCTCCTTTAATTACCATCCACGCTCTTGCATGCGTTGTTCTGGTAATAACGTTGAAATTTCGATACCCTTCATTGCATTACCTAATCCTTTAGAAAGACTTGCAATTAGTTCGTAATCTTCATAATGAGTCGTTGCTTCAACAATTGCACGTGCAAATCTCTCTGGGTTTTCTGATTTGAAGATACCAGATCCAACAAATACCCCATCAGCACCAAGTTGCATCATTAATGCAGCATCTGCTGGCGTTGCTATACCACCTGCCGCAAAGTTTACAACTGGTAAGCGACCAAGACGTTTAATTTCAAGTAATACTTCGTAAGGAGCACCAGTATTTTTTGCATATGTCATTAACTCATCTTCACGTAGACTCGCAACTTGACGGATTTCTGCATTGACTTGGCGCATATGACGCACTGCCTCTACAATGTTTCCTGTTCCTGGTTCACCTTTTGTACGAAGCATAGATGCACCTTCTGCAATACGACGTGCAGCTTCTCCGATATCACGGCAACCACATACAAATGGAACTGTGTAATCACGTTTATTTAAATGGTATACTTCATCAGCAGGAGTTAATACTTCACTCTCATCGATATAGTCTACCCCTAATGATTCTAATACACGTGCTTCTACAAGGTGACCGATACGGCATTTTGCCATAACCGGAATTGACACTGCACCCATAACTTCTTCAACGATTGTTGGGTCTGCCATACGAGAAACGCCACCTGCTGCACGAATGTCTGCTGGTACACGCTCTAATGCCATAACGGCAACTGCGCCTGCCTCTTCTGCAATTTTTGCTTGTTCAGCGTTAATTACGTCCATAATAACGCCGCCTTTTTGCATTTCTGCCATTCCACGTTTTACACGCTCTGTCCCTGTTACATTTGTCATGTACAAAAACCCCCCTAGGTGAATTGCTTTCCCCCGTTAAAGGCGAAAATTAAGAATACTCTTACATTCTACCACTAACTATCAGATGCTTGTCTACTACTTTTTCATAAAGTCGGTATGAAAAATAGGAATAAAAAAAAAGCCCCTACCATGAGGAGCTTCTAAAACCAACCTTTTACTGTATCAACAGCACTATTCCACATACCACTAAAGAATGAACCAATTCCGCGCATAGCACGAGTAAACCAGTTTGCTTCTTCTACTTCAGATGTTGTTACAAGATCCACTTGCAACGACTTACCAGTTAAAAATCCAGGGTCGTTTGTATCTTTTGGCGTAATTACCATTTGACCAAGCGCAGCTCCCTTTTTAATAGGTGCTTCTTGTCCCTTACTTGATTCTTTTAATTCTGTTTTATAAACATCTTTACTTCCTTTTGGCACTGGAAGTGAAATAGCTTGTTTCGTTTGAACTGCTACATCTTTATCTTTCGCATTTTCTACTCTTACTGTTTCTTGTCCTTTTACTGAAGAACCTTTTTTATACATTTGTTTCACTTCAAAGTTAGCAAATCCATAATCATATAGCTTCTTTGTTTCATCAAAACGTGCTGTATGAGAACTTGTTTTAATAACTACAGAAATAAAACGCATACCGTTTCTTTCAACCGTACCAGTGAAGCAATCTCCTGCTTCTGGAGTTGAGCCTGTTTTCAGACCATCTACGCCATCATATTCTTTAACTAAGCCCTTTAACATCCAGTTCCAGTTTGACATTGCAAACTTCTCTTTTTCTGGACGGAATTCTTTTTTAGGAATTTTTGCTGTATCTAACACTTTTGGATAATCTTTAATTAAATGTTGTGCTAAAGTTGCAACATCCTTTGCAGACATTTTATTTTCTTCATCTGCTGTTGTTCCTTCAGGGTGCATTCCCTTTAAATCTTTATTCGTTAAACCTGTAGAATTGACAAATTTATAATTTTTCAACCCTAGTTCTTTCGATTTATCATTCATCATTTTTACGAAATCTACTTCTTTACCTGCAATTGCTTCTGCTAATGCAATTGTTGCACCATTTGCAGAAAAGATTGCCATTGCCTCATATAACTCTTTTACTGTATAAGAGCCACCATTTTCTAATGCAACATTTGATAATGAAGCATCTTGTGAAACCTTATATGCATATTCAGAAACCTTAATTTTCTGATCCCACTTAAGTTTTCCTTTATCCACTGCTTCGTGAACTAAATATTCACTCATCATCTTTGTCATACTAGCAATGGATAATAATTCATCTGCATTCTTTTGATATAAAATTTTCCCAGAATTCGCTTCTACTAAAATTGCCGCGCCTGCTTCAATGTTTAAAGCGGCTCCTGTTTCAGCTGATGCATTGCTATATGGCATAAAAATGCTACAAGCTAGTGTAAGCACTGTTACCAAAGCAATGAATCTCTTGCAAAACATACCTTTCACTTTTGCTACCCCCAATATCTATGTACTCACATAACCGTTATTCTAACATAATCAAAAAAAAATAGACAGAGATATCAAATCTCTGTCTATTTGTATATAAGACATTATAATGAGTAGTTTGGAGCCTCTTTTGTAATTTGTACGTGATGAGGATGACTTTCACGTAAGCCTGCACCTGACATACGAATGAATTGTGCATTTTCGCGTAAGAATTCTAAATCCTGTGCTCCGCAATATCCCATACCTGCACGTAAGCCACCAACTAATTGGTGAACTGTATCTGCTAAAGGTCCTTTATATGGTACTCGTCCTTCAATACCTTCTGGAACAAGTTTTTTATTTCCTTCTTGGAAGTAACGATCTTTACTTCCTTTTTCCATCGCACCGACAGAACCCATACCACGATACACTTTAAATTGACGACCTTGGTAAATTTCAGTTTCTCCAGGACTTTCGGCAACACCAGCAAACATACTACCTAGCATAACAACATGTGCTCCTGCTGCTAAAGCTTTAACCATATCACCAGAGTACTTAACACCCCCATCAGCAATAACTGGAATACCGTGTTTACGAGCTTCGGTTGCACAATCATAAACTGCTGTTAATTGTGGTACACCAACACCAGCTACAACACGTGTTGTACAAATAGAACCTGGTCCAATACCAACTTTAACTACGTTTGCACCAGCTTCAATTAATGCTTTCGTTGCTTCAGCTGTAGCAACATTTCCAGCGATAATATTTAATGATGGATATTTAGCACGAACTTCTTTTACCTTATCAATAACGCCTTTAGAATGCCCATGAGCTGTATCAAGTACAATTGCATCTACACTAGCTTTTACTAATGCATCAATACGAAGCATAGCATCAGCTGTTACACCAACTGCCGCTCCAACTAATAAGCGTCCTTGCTTATCTTTAGCAGAGTTTGGGAATTCAATTACTTTTTCAATATCTTTTATTGTAATCAGCCCTTGTAATACACCGTTATTATCAACAAGAGGGAGTTTTTCAATTTTATACTTTTGTAGGATCTTTTCAGCTTCTTCCAGTGTAGTACCAACTGGAGCTGTAATTAATTGTTCTTTTGTCATTACGTCAGAAATTTTGATTGAGTAGTCTTGGATGAAGCGCATATCACGGTTTGTAATAATACCAACTAATTTTCGCTCATCTAAATTATTTACAACCGGTACACCTGAGATACGATATTTTCCCATAAGATGTTCTGCATCATATACTTGATGTTCTGGAGTTAAGAAGAAAGGATCTGAAATAACGCCGCTTTCAGAGCGCTTTACTTTATCAACTTGCTCTGCTTGTTGCTCAATAGACATATTCTTATGAATAATTCCTAAACCACCTTGGCGAGCCATTGCAATAGCCATGTCAGCTTCTGTTACTGTATCCATTCCTGCACTAATTAACGGGATGTTTAGCTGTAAGCTTTCAGATAAAACTGTTTTAACACTTACTTCTCTTGGTAATATATCTGACCTAGCTGGTACAAGTAATACATCATCAAAAGTCAAACCTTCTTTAACAAATTTAGATTCCCACATAATTGTTCCCCCTATGATACCAGAAATTATTATTAGTAGCTTATCAATTGGTTAAAATACTGTCAAGGACGTATATATATGTTAGAATTTTTAGACAATAAAAGGAGCGTAATATATGCATCAAACATCTTGCACTTGGCAGCAGTTAAGTTTCTTTTTTTCATCTCAAAACGTACAACGTTATCTTGCCCGTTGTTATGAAAAATCCTCTATTCAGGATGCCGAAAAAAAAAGTTTTGAAAATTGTTATCCCTTTATTTATTACTTAGAACACGGGAAAAATTATTATGAATTATATAAGACAGCTCCATTTTCCATTCAACCAATGTTGTTATTTTATGGAATTAGCCAACTTTTTAAAGCATGTCTACTAACCATTGATCCTAACTATCCTGAATCCACTACTGTTTTAGCTCATGGCGTTACAACTCGCAAACGAAAAAAACAAGGGTATCAATTTTTAGAAGATGAGGTGAAGGTACAAAAAAACGGATTGTTTACTCATGTTGCAGAACAACTGTTTCACATGAAACACTTAGAAGCAGAAAAATTTAACATGTTAGAACTAATGGGAAATATTCCAGAATTACAAAATCTGCTCCGCTATAGTCAAAAAGGATCAACTTTATATAAAATCGATTCAACAATTAAAAATGAGCTCTCCTTTTCAGTCAACCTACTAGATCGATTACATATGACTAAAGAGAGATTTTCTCGCTACATTGAAACATCTTGTAAGCATTTATCAATGCAACATGTACCTGAGAAAACTAATGAATCGAATTTACTTTTTACGGCGCCAATTCAATCATGGAATCCTATGTACAGTACTCCTTTATACTATGAATATCTTACTAATACTTATTATTTACCACTTACAACTGATCCTAGAAATCCTAAACCAGTATTACCCGAACTCCTCGTTCATTATTTATTGCTCTATAATTTAAGCATGATTTCTAGGTATGAAACAGATTGGTGGTATGACTTACTTGGAAGCTATGGCTCTGAAGATTATCCATTTATTTATCAATTTCTTAATATTTCTGCTCAAAAAATCCCTTACTATATTTCATCATTTTTACTAACAGAACCTAACCTATTTCATGGGAAATAAAAAAAACACAAGTCAAAAGACTTGTGTTTTTAATTGCTTGGCGACGTCCTACT
>NZ_QNUB01000005.1:0-320050 GCF_008042345.1 Bacillus sp. AR8-1 | reverse complement strand
TGCTGTAGCAGCTATGTTATGAACACAGGAAATAAACTCATAAGTGAATGCGTCAATTTCCTCTTTCGTAATAATATACGGCGGAAGTAATCGAATAATATTCCCTTGTGTTACATCGACTAACATCCCTTTATTCATTAACTCAATCTGTAATTTCTTTACATTTTCATTCGTGTCATTCACACTTATCCCAAACATCATCCCCGCATGACGTACTTCCTGAATATAATAAGCATTTTCTTTCTGAATATCTTGCAGTTTGTCATTCAAATATAGTGACGTTTCATAAGCTTCTTGCATTAACCCATCATCAAGTAATGTATTTAATACAGTTAAACCTAAAGCTGTTCCCATTGATGAATGAGCAAATGTTGTCCCGTGATCTCCTGGTGAAAATACATCACATAACCTTTCACCTACAATAATTCCTCCTAGCGGTATCCCGCCTCCTGCTCCTTTACCAATTTGAATAATATCTGGTGTGATATTAAAATTTTGATAAGCAAATAATTTTCCCGTTCGCCCCATACCACTTTGAACTTCATCAACGACAAGAAGTACATTATATTTTTCACATAAATTTTGAACACCATGTAAATATTCACTTGATAAAGGATAAATCCCCCCGCTACCTAAAACAGGCTCTAGCATAACCGCAATTGGATTTTCTTTAATAATGGTTTCTTCTAATTGGTCTATATTCTCGCGCTCTACTTCATATACAGGAATAGATGTTTTAGGGAAATTTTGATATACCTTTTCTTGTCTCGTAAAATGCAGTGCCCCTAACGTCCTCCCGTGAAAACTATCTTTTAACACAACTACTCCATCACGCTCTTCATTCGCAATAAATCTATATTTATCAATTAATTTTAATGTTGTTTCTGTCGCTTCCGTACCAGAGTTTGTAAAAAAGACTTTTCCGCTTTTTAAAGTACAATCTACTAATTTCTTTGCATACTCAATTGCAACTGGGTTTAAAAAATGAAACGGTAAATGCAACGATTTCGCAACTTGCTCCATTGTCATTTGTACAATTTTAGGATGATTGTATCCTAATACATTTACTCCTACGCCAGAAAATAAATCTAAATACTCTTTACCATCTACATCATACAGTTTACACCCTTCTCCTCTTTCCATTGCAACCTCTGTACGACAATATGTAGACATCATATATTCTTTATCTAATTGAAACCAATCCGACATGTTAAATTCCTCCTAGTTATTTTTCCTTTTTTAACGTTCATTCTCTATATAATCGTTTATAAATTAAGTTTTAAGATTGAAATTTTAATAGTGGTTTTCTTCCACCTTTTTAGTAAAACGCGTGCTTTCTCTTCCCGATATTCATTTTTCCATAATTTCTTCTATTTCAACAGGTCCACTACATATGTGTTTTTTGTATCTAGCGGTATGTTACTGCTTTGAACTTTGCATGTCATACATAATTAGGGCTATAGAATCATATTTAGTAACATTGGACAAAAAAGATTTGGAGGCTATATCGATGGATGAAAACTATGATAAACAGGGGCAATCTATACTAGGGAAAGACTTTAATGAAAATGACGAACGTAATGAACAAGCTAAACTTCACTCTCAAACAGTTGGTTCACGTGGACCCGTACTAGAGCAAGATAGTGTACTGCATGAGTCATTACAAGAATTTATTCATGAAAAAATTTTAGAAAGACCTGTTCATGTAAAAGGATTTGGTGCGTTCGGTTATTTTCAAACGATATATTCGATGTCTGAACATACTAAATTAAGTTTTTTACAAAATTCTAATGAGAAAGTTCCTGTTATGGTGCGATTTTCGTTAGCTGTTAGTACGAAAGGAACACCGGATACTGCTAGAAATGTACGCGGTTTTTCTACAAAATTTTATACAAAAGAAGGCATTTTTGACCTTTTATGTAATCACATTCCTGTTTTTTCTGTTCGTGACCCAATGCGTTTCCCTGAAACGATTCAAGCATTATTGCCTTCACCTAAAAATAACTTAATAGATCCTAATAGATTTTGGAGTTTTGTCGCTAAAGCACCTGAATCTATTCATTTTGTTGTCCGTTTATACTCTAATAATGGTACGGCCAAAAGTCTTCGCCACATTCCAGGACATAGTGTTAATACATATGTATGGAGAAATGCGGAAGGTAATCGAAAGTATGTAAAGTATCATTGGTACCCATTTGAAGGTGTACAGTACATTACTAGTAAAGAAGCAATTAAACTAGCTGCTGAAAACCCTGATTATAGCGGGAAAGATTTATATGATGCTATTGAAAATGGTAAACCAGTGGAGTATGGTTTATACGTCCAGCTCATGGATCCGAAAGATGAAGCGCACCTATCTTATGATCCTTTAGATGACACAAAAGTATGGGATGAACAGACGTATCCTCTCATACCAGTCGGGAAAATGGTATTAAATAAAAATCCTGAAAATTTTATGGAACAAGTAGAGAAAGTCGCATTCTCCCCTTCTAATTTACTGGATGGTGCAGAACTATCAGATGATAAAATGCTGCAAGGGCGCGCTAACATTTACAGTGATTCACAAAGAAGAAGAATTGGTCCCGAATTTCGCAAATTAACGATTAACCAACAGCAAGATTGGACACCCGCTAATCAAATTACAAGCGGTGACGGAAGGTACGTTGAAGGTAAACTTGAAAGAACTTCTATAACAAAACAGAATGACTTTACGCAGGCTGGTGAATTTTATACGAAGTTAAAACCGATAGAAAAAGAACATCTCGCTGAGAACTTAGCTAGTGATTTGAAAGTTATATCCGATGATATTAGGGAGATCGTTTTGGGGTATTTCAATCAAGTATCAACTGATTTGAAAACAAGCATTGAGACAAAAATGAAAGAGCATTAAGAAGATTAAAGTATTCTTTACGAATGAGAATTCAAATCTATATTAATTATTTTCTTGTCAAAATCCAATGAGATTATTTAATTTAAAAATATAAAGCCAATATATCCCTGTTCTATAATTAGAACAGGGATATATTGATATAGTTTAATTTTTAACATTACATACTTTATTTTGCTAAAAAATGCAATAAGTTTCCTTTCAAAATAAATTATAGTAAACTATTTTACTTGTACCGTATAATTCCCTATTCCACCACCATACTTATATACACATAAGTAATATTTCCCTGGCTTTGCATTATAATTTCCAAGCAATTTGTTTCCATCACGTTTTGTTGCATAAGCTACATAATTATTTAGATCTGATTCAGAATATAATACCCAGTTCAGTCCAAGATTTTGTTCGTTCGTAACAGAAATTTGTAAATCTTTTTGATCCTTTACATCAATAACAAATTTATCCCCCTGATCTTGATCGCTCAAGGTTCCTCTTAACAAAATATTCAAAGATAGTGGGTTTGCTGTTTCAAATGAATTATTTGGTTCTTTTTCTACAGCCGTACCTTCTTCCGTATTCACTCCGCTAAACACAACATCATATTCATATTGCCCAGCATTATTTACACGGTAATTTACAAAATAAGCAGTCAATGTTTTATATCCAGTCCACTCTTTTCCTGAAAGACGTTTCAACATATCATTTGTTGCTTCATTCATCACTTTCCAGTCCTCAACTTCTCCTTTAGCCGCACTTCCTGTATATGTTCCCTGTAGTGTAAATATATTAAAGAATTGTGATTTATTCTTTGTTACTTTCACATCTTTTAATTTCGCTTCATTCGTAATATCTGAAGTAATGTCCGAAAGCGATTTTGGATCATGCTGAGTTAAATACTCATCTGATACTTGTGGAATTGTATACTTATCGCGATTATCAATAAGCATTTGCATATAAGATTGATATTCTTCATTTAACTTATTATCTTTGCTTAATGTAGCACGGTATGCATCGTAACTTGAAACATCATTTGCGCGAATCAAATCATGCACTTTATCGAACATTTCAGGGCGCTTATTATACATATATGATTGCAGCGCAAACGAATAATTATAAAAATCCCACGTTCCATATTTCGCATTTAATGTTTGTGATGCTGTATAACGTTTTGCAGGATCATTAGATAACCCACCAATTATACTTTTTCGCGGTACTACACTATCTAATCGCGTTGCACCTGCAAAGAACTCTGCGTTTCCTTCTTCAAACCATGTTAAACGTTCATTTTGATACATTTCTCCTTGTCCCCATAATCCCTGAACTTCGTACCTTCCCTGTAAGTAGTGCGTAAATTCATGGCGGAATAATTCTTCCAAACTATAAATACTTTGCTCTGGTGTACGTTCATATGTAAAGAAAGTCCCTGTCCCTTCAATATAAATCCCACCATTATTCGTTTCATATCCGTACAGTTGACGATTAAATTGATACTCATCTGGGCTATTATAAATAACCATCGTTAACACATCATCAGCATGTCCACTTTCAAGTGGTTTATCGCTACCAACTGTACGATAAAATTGAGAACGCACTTCTTTTGCCGCCCAGTATAGACGTTTAATTTTCTCTTCGCTAACTTTATCCCCAGCTTTAAAGACAATTGCTCCATCATCAAACGTATACGTTTTCGGTAAATATTTCTTTTTACCCTCTTCTCGAATTTGATCTAAATTTACAGTTTTTCCGTTCGCATCTATTCCTCCATAATTTGTAGTAATTTGTTCTGCCGCAACAAAGTATTGCTCTCCTAAATATGGATAAATTCGCATTGCATCTGTAACAACTTGTTGTCCTTTTGTCGGCGTGCTATGAAGCTTGCCCAATCGTCCAGCATAGTAAATTCCATTATTAATTAACCATCCGTTTTTATTTGTTACTGTACCAAGTAGTGCAAAACGATTTACTTCATTAATAAAGTTATCAATATTTCGAAACCACATCGTATCTTTTGGCTCTTTTCCAGTCGTGTACATATCCGTCTGAATATCAAAGTCAATTCCCTTCATCAACTCATATATAGCGTCTCCTTTTGTTCGGTCTTCAATGAAAGTTGCAAGATTATCATTATATTGTTTAAAAATTTCACCTGCATATAAAACCGTTTCAACATCTGCTGATGCATTTCCAATTAATTTTCCATATGATGCAATTACTTTATTTTGTTCTGATGTACCAAGTTTGAAATTTGGATTTTTTGCAATTGTTTTTAAAGCTGGTAAACATTTATCATGGTAGCTACGCTCATTTAGTTTGCTTAATTCATCATGGTAAAAACCTAAATAAAATGCTGCACGTAGAGCTTCTACTAATGTTTCAATCCCTTTTGAATCATCTTTCGTATAAGCTTGTCCTTGTTCTGCTAGTTTATTAATAATTGCTTGCATTCGACTATCATCTTGATAGAATTTAAGACTATCACTATTAAACTGAAATAACTCTGGAATTTGATACCATTTAATTGTCACAAGAAGATCAGTTAATTGTTTATTATTTAATTGATTTAACTCAGCCATTGAATACTTTTTTTCTTCAGCTAACGGTTTAATATTATCGTTTGGTGCTAGTGGACGCTGCGATAAATCCGCTAATTTTAACCGTTTTGTAAAAGATGCATTTTCTTGTACTTTTGAAGGGTGCGCCAATTCATCAACAGATTTCTGTATTCCTACCGGCTCCATTTGTAATACGTTCTTCACATTTTTCTCTTTTGTCTCTGCTTGAATTTGCAAACCATTACATGTTATTGTCACTAGTCCAACACCAAGAATCCACTTAGAAATTTTCGAATATTTAACCATACCATTGCCCCCTAATAATTTAAAAGAAAATTCAGAATTTTTAAACCGAAAACCTACTTATTTGTATGTATTTACAGTTCCGCTATAAATACAACTATGATTAATAATGCAATAGTAGCTTGTTTTATACTATTACGAGTACAGATTCCTTACATACAATCTCCCTTCCTTACATTTAATACAAGCAAAAACTGTGCCAATCATATTTCTTATGCATGGCCAATATTCTTTTATAAATACTGTAGAATAAAATATACATAGGTGGTTCGGCAATGTATAAATCATTTGACACAAAATCTAATGTTTATGAAGAACAAATTCATTGAATGTTATAAGTTCATTAGCCAGTACATAATTTCCAACTAAAAACATCCCCAATTTTTAAATCTCTCAAAAAAAGGTAAACAAACATATTCCATAAAGCTAATATGTTCGTTTACCTTTTTCTATTTCAAATCAACAGCAAAATATCATTGAATAAAAACAGCATGAATACGTATTTTGTTATTCATTTCTCTTTTTCATATAATCTTTTTCACATTGCAAAGGCTTGAATTTCACTTTTTTCCCTTTCTTCTTTTTCGTTTTTATAACGAGCCATTCCCCTTTTTCAACGTCTAGTTTTAGGCGTTTCATTACATTGATATTATCTTTTTCTTTATAAAGTAAAAATGCTTCTTGCGCCCTCACAAATAAGCTGGGCTGTTCGCTAAATCCACCACTATCATAAATTTTAGTTAGCGAATTATAATAAGAATCATTTTTCTTTCCACCATACATCAAATGGGCAGCCTCCAGATCTCTTTTACTTACTTCCCAAAAACTATGTTCATCAATATTTAAATTAAATGTGGATTTAATGTCCTGTATTATATTCTTCACATACTTTTCATCTCGAACTTTTCTTTCTTCGAGACAATCCAAAGATAACCTTGGTGCATCTGATTGGGAATGTACAACGTGTTGTATCGATACACACAGAATAAATATGCTTAAAATGTAAAATATTTTTTTCATATTTACATATCACCTCAAATGATTTAGATACTATATCATTTGAGGCTTACAATATTCTTATGCTAATAATGTAAAAGGCCCTATAATTTAGACTATTATAGGGCCTTTCCTTTTAATATTGCTTTATTAAATTCACCGGCGAAGCCAGTACCTTACTACTTTTCACATCATATATTCCTATAGGTGTTACTCGTATAAAAGGCAAGTGCGTCGCAGAAAAGAATAAAATTGTAAATGCTGGATCATCATACGCGTAGCCACGCTCTTGTAGTAATTTCACCATCTGTTTCTCTTCCTGTATTAATTCACTCATTTTTAAATTCGACATAATCCCGAGCAATGGTAATGCTATTTCGTGTAACACTTCATTGTTTTCTGCTACGACCATTCCACCACCGAGCTCTTTTACTCTACGAAAAGCTGTAAGCATATCTTCTTTACTTTTTCCAATGAGAATCATATCACCTGTGCCAGAATAAGAACTAGCAAGACCACCTAATTCTTTCGCAAAACCTTTTACAACTGTATTTACTCGCCAAGTACCATCACGAGCAATCATCATGAGGAAGCATTCATCATGATCTGTGGATAATTCATCACAGTCTATATTGATTTCACTAGTATATGGTTTTGTAATAACGTTATTTAATAAGTGTATCCCCGTTTTATTAGAGAAAATCATATCCTCTTTTTCTATTGACCAATCTAATGATAATGGAGTTACTTTATATTTACTCCAGTCTATATGTAATGCTTCATGCGTATTTACACCGTCACGCTTCACCCATTTCCCCTTTGCAAGGACACTAATTGGTACTGGGTTTTCTTTACTTTCTAAAATATTGATATTAGCAATTCTACCTGTCGCAATCGAACCATGTACATGTTCCATATTATAATAGCGAGCAATATTATAACTTGCCATATGGTATGCATCTATTACTGGCACTCCTTGTTTTATCGCGGTAGAAATCATTACGTTTGTCATTCCATTTTCATAAAACGAAGGATGTGAGCCGTCTGTAGTAAGTATAAATCTATCAAACTGTTTCACGCCTAATTCCAACAATTCTTTTAATAAAACTTCTAAATCCGGTCTAATGGAAGAATTTCTAAGAGAAACGGTGTAACCTTGCATAAGACGAGTGAAAGCTTCCTGCCCTGTCATCGCTTCATGATCACAATCTGTACCTAACAGTTTTAACTTCGCTAAAGTCGTTTCAGATGCACCCGGAAAATGGCCTTCTACTTTCTTCTGCAATCGCTTCGTTTCCTGCACCCAAGTTAACATTTCATCATCACCATGTAATAATTTTGGCCATGCTGTTAACTCCCCACCTTGAAGAACAGCTTCTTGTTTCAGCCATTCTATTATTTCTTTACTATTAAACAAAGATTCCCCGTTTTGCAATTCAGTCTGTCCATCAAAACGGCACCACCAATACATAGTAGCTGGAATCTTTTTAAATTCCTCTAATAAACGAAATGATTCTTCACGTTTTAATGTGAAAAATAGAGTTAAATTATCATTAATAAAAGTCGTTGTCCCAAATTGCATCGCATGATTTGCTAGCGTCTCTGGGTTATACAACTGATATGGATGTGCATGCGGTTCTATGTAACTGGGAACGACATACTTTCCATCACAATCAATGACTTCACATTTATATAGTTGCTCTGGCAACTTTTCTCCTACATATATAATACGGTCATCATAAATCCAAATATTTGCTTGCATCCATTCATGTATATAGGAATTTAAGTATGTTGCATTCTTTAATAATTTGTGTGGACTTCTTGTACCGTCTATTATTTCAACATGTTCTCGTAATTGCTTGTTACTCCATCTAAACTGATTTTGTCCCAATGTATTTCACTCCAAATCAATTTACTTTTTTATTAAAACAAAATAATTAACAAACTAAAGTATTATCCATTCATAACTCCCCTGTATAGCCCCTATACCTCTCATTATATGGAATACTCTAAAAAATAACAATTTTCAAAACAAACAACACCTCTTTGTCCCACAACAAAAAGGATGTCATGCAACTGACATCCTTTTTAAACTAAACTATAAGATTGAATTGCACTTTGAAATACACTTGTATCTTATTTATGTTCTACATATACTTAATACTATATTATGAATGTTAATACTTTCCTTATTTGTGAAATTTAAAAAGCATCTCTTTTATTTACAGCTATTGCAGAAACCTATTCGCTTTTTCTTCATCTATTTATTAAATTCAACTTGCATCATTTTATCAAACTGTGTAAGAATATCAACCGGACCTAAAGAATTAACATTGACAGCAAATGTATGCTTGCCTCCAATTACTCCACCAGCAAAAGTCATAAACCCAGGAATTGATCCTCCGTGCCCCCATACTGAGACACCATTTGGAAGTTTAGTCTCATAGATTCCAAGACCATATCCATCCCCAACCCCTTTTCCTTCTACAGGAACTGTAGTAAGCATTTCTTTTAGCTCGCGTTCCTTCAGTAACTTACCACCGAGTAAAGATGAAAAGAATTTGTTTAAATCATCCGCATTAGAAATCATATCTCCAGCTGCATTAGCTAAACTCGGATTATAATACGTAATGTCTTTCAACTCGCCTGTTTCTTCCATTTTCACATATCCACGAGCATGGTTCTTTCCTGGGATGACGGGTGAATTTCCTGGTAAAAACGTATTTGGCAAGTCCAGAGGTTCAATAATTCGCTTTTCAATTTCTTCCGCATAACTATTACCAGTTATTTTTTCAATAAGCATTCCCAATATTACATATCCTGTGTTTGAATACAACCAGTCTTTGCCCGGCGAGAAATCTGGAGGCAGAGAAAGGCCTATTTTCACTATTTCTTCTGCTGTATACGTTTTTTTCGAATTCATTACGTCAGCGTCTTTTGACTTTAAATATTCAGCGATACCACTCGTATGATTCAAAAGTTGTCGTATCGTAATTTGATTTCCATCATACCCATTTCCTTGCACGAGACCCGGCAGCCACTTTTCAATTGGATCGTCAAGTTGTACGCGATTTTCTCCTACTAATTGAAGAACAGTCGTGGCGGTAAAAGTTTTCGTCACACTACCAATCCGAAAGCGAAAATCCGATTTCACCGGTTTCTTTGTAATTAAATCCGCCACGCCAGCAGTATAACTATTAACTTTCCCTTTATTAGACGTCTTAGCTAATACCCCTGGTGCCCCAATTTGTATTGTTTCCTGCATTACTTGTTTCCATCCATTCCGATTCTTTTGATTAGATTCTTGTGACGAATTAGAAATATTTTGAGTAGACTCTGCTTTCACAGTAAAACCAGGTGTAAATAGAGTAGTACCCGCTAATAAAACTGCTAAACTTGCCAACTTAATTTGATTACGTGTTTTCATAAGGCTTTCTCTCCTCTATTAATATCGTATTGATTCAAGCTATACTTTCATCCTATACGATAAACCTCTCTTTTTTCTTATCCATTCCTTACGAAATACTTACGTTTAAATTTAATTAGGTTAAACTAAGGAAGAGTTATGCATGCAAATAAAAAGAGAACATGTTTTCACTTTTTATGTAAACATGTTCTCATAAACATTTAAAATTCTATATCAGCTTTTCATCCTATTCTTTACACAACTAATCTAAATTCCTTTTTACCAGCCTGCACTAGCATTCATACCATTTCCAATAATAGAAAGTAATAACGGCCATAATACTGGTCCTAATGTAAGAAATACATTTAGAAGTATGAGCATTCTATATCCAACGGTGAAATTGTGATTTTTACGATTAACAAATACTAAACTGATTAATGATATTATAGTCGTTAAAAATAATACTAACATTAGCAACCAATACCACACCATTAAATTAAGACTCCATGGTGTCAATAGCTCATGTATGATGCAAAATGAGATTCCTAATACTGCAAAACTAAAGCTAGTCACCGCTGTTTTTATAAGCCATTTATTTAATTTTTTATCGTATGTATTTTTACAGTATAAATCTATTAAAGTATATAAAGATAAATATGACATTAATACGCCTACCCAAGATAATAACCAATCACCGTCCCCTTGAAATAATAAGAACAGCAACCAACACATACCTACTGCTGAAAAAACAAAGGAAATAAGTATGCTTTTTAATACCGATTTCATTATAGTTCACACCCTTAAAAAATTTAAAAATAAATTATAAGTTATTATTTACATACTGGCCGTGTAACTTTTAACTCTAATACATTTCTTTTTCTTTCTATTTTAATAAAACAAGGATAAATACATTAAAAAATTAAATATACATTAACACAAAATTAAGTATAAGTAAAACAAATTAATTTACACTTAATTTACTTCACTTATTTAAAGGTGATTACATACATGAAGAAGAATAATAATGTTGATTAAAAAATTGTAACAGAATTAACTAATATAACCATTTCAACCTTAAATTGAAATAAAAAAGATGACCTCAGCCACACGCTAAAGTCATCTTTTTCTACCTTCTTATTTTACTAACTCTCCATTATAAGCTTTTATATTAAGCGGAGCAGTTAAAAATTGTGCTGCTTTACTAACGAAAGATGTGAAGTGTTCACTCGTATTATGGCTCGCAACTGCTGCTTCATCTTTCCATACTTCTACCATCGTATAAACACTTTCTTTTTCTGTATCTTTATATAAGTCATAAGATACATTTCCACTTTCTTCTCTTGAACCGTGAATGAGTGGCTGAATTTCTTCTAAAAATGCTTGTTGTTTTGCTGGATCTACTTGAAATATTGCGTGAATAATAATCATGGTGTTTCCCCTTTCATATTCCACTTATTTCTTTAAAATTACTTCCACTCTGCAACTTTTTCAATTGGAAGACGTACTGATTGGTAACCACTGTCAGCAGCTTTTCCGATTGAAATTAACATAACTGGTACGTGACGGTCTTTATCTAGTCCGAAAGCTTCTGCGATTTGATCTTTCTCAAAACCACCAATTGGACAAGTGTCATAGCCGTGAGCACGAGCTGCTAACATAAATTGCATTGCTACAAGACCACCGTCAATTAGTACTGTGTCTTTCATTACTTCTGGTGTAACCATTGAGAAATAAGCTGAAAGTTTTTTCATTTGATCTTCTTTTACTTCAGCTGGCATAAGTCCGCGCTCTACTGCTGTACCATAAATTTCTTCTGCGTTATCAAAGTTGTTTAAGTCACCGAATACAGCGATCATTGCTGAAGATGTTTCTACTTGAGATTGATTGAATTTCGCAAGTGGTGCAAGTGTTGCTTTTGCTTCGTCACTTTCAATCACAAGGAATCTCCATGGTTGCATGTTTACTGATGATGGTGCAAGTGTTGCTTCTGTAAGAATTTCTGTCATTTCTTCTTTGCTAATTTTCACTGAAGGGTCGTACTTACGAATTGAACGACGTCCTGTTAAAATTTCGTTAAAATCATTTGTTTTTACTGAGTTAGTCATAGTTGTATTCTCCCTTTTTTATAATTCTTTTATATTTTCTTGAATGTGATTTAACATATTTAAAAGATTATCGCGTTCTTCCTCACTTAATCCTTTAAATGCAGATGCTGCAAAACGTTCTTTTTCTTCTTGAAACGCCTGAATTTTATTTCGCCCCTCTTCAGTAAGAGAAACTAACGTAATTCTGTTATCATCTGGATTTTTACGTCTTACAATCATTTCATTGGCCTCAAGCTGCTTTAAATGCCTTGTTATCGCAGCATTATCAATATTCACTTCTTGCTGAAGTGCTTTTTGACTAATTTCACCTACTTCATATAACTGAAGTATAAGCTCTAATCGAGACTGGCTCATACCCGTACACCCTTCAAATTTCGAACTTACTTCTTTATTTAGAAAGTGTAATTTATATAAAATAATCGCTTCTTTTGAGCATGAACTTGTCAAATTACCCCTCCTTTACAATCAAAACGAAAACATTTGATGTATCAATAGTTGATATGTCAATTAATATAATCTATATCGATTTAGAATGCAAGCATTTTGTTTTCATTTTATTTTTTCCAAATTAAGGCGCTTTGTAGCGTTACAAATAATGTTAATTGCACTATAATAATACTAATTTAAAGAACTGGAGAGTGATTGATAATGCGGCAATACACAAATAGAAATGAGGAAATGAAAATGGAAGATGAAATGAGGATATTGATATATGACAACAATAAATATAGGGATTGTCGCGCACGTAGACGCTGGCAAGACGAGTTTGACTGAGCGTATTCTTTATGAAACGAATGTGATTAAAGAAATTGGCCGAGTAGATAGTGGTAATACACAAACTGACTCAATGGAATTAGAAAGACAACGCGGAATTACGATTAAAGCATCTGTCGTTTCTTTCTTTATTGATGATGTAAAAGTAAATGTCATTGATACACCTGGACACGCTGATTTTATCGCTGAAGTGGAGCGATCATTCCGCGTTCTAGACGGTGCGATTTTAGTTATCTCTGCCGTTGAAGGTGTGCAAGCACAAACAAAAATTTTAATGCGAACATTACAGAAACTAAACATACCGACAATTTTATTCGTTAATAAAATTGATCGTAGTGGAGCAAACACTGAAAAAGTTATGAAACAAATAAAAGAGGTTCTTTCAAATGAAGCATTCCCCTTCTACTCTGTTCTAAACGAAGGAACGAAAGAAGCCCGGATCATTGAATATAAATCATATGACGATTGTATGGAACTGTTAGCACCATTTAATGAATCATTACTTGAGTCATATGTAAATAACGAAATAATACCGGACGCACTATTAAGAGAAAAACTAGAACAGCAAATACAGCAAGCAAGTGTGTATTCAATCTTTTTCGGTTCAGCAATGACAGGTATAGGAGTAACAGAACTACTTGAAAAACTTCCGGCCCTAATGCCAGCTCTTACATCGGCACAAGAGGAACCATTATCCGGTGTTGTTTTTAAAATTGAACGTGAACCTTCTGGAGAAAAGGTTGCTTATATAAGAGTTTTTTCAGGTAGCTTACATGTTAGAAAATATGTTGATATACAGCGCGATGAGTCTCTACCACATAAAGAAAAGATTAAAAAAATGTGTATGTTTCATAGCGGAAATGCTGTTCAATCTACTATCGTTCCTAGCGGAGAATTTTGCAAAGTGTGGGGACTGAATGATATAAAAATTGGTGATATTATTGGTGAACGTACGGATTATATAAAAGATATTCACTTTGCCGAACCACAAATGGAAGCTTCCATTGATGCAGTATCAAAAGAAAGAATTCATGATTTATACGCTGCACTTATGGAGCTATGTGAAGAAGATCCACTTATTAAAGTGTGGAAAGATGATGTTCATAATGAACTATACATTCGCCTTTTCGGTGAGGTACAAAAAGAAGTAATTGAAACAACACTTTATGAGAAATATAATTTGCAAGTTACTTTTTCAAATACGCGAGTTGTATGTATCGAGAAACCAATTGGCTTAGGCAATTCTGTTGAAGTAATGGGTGAAAAAGAGAATCCATTTTACGCAACAGTCGGATTCAAAGTTGAACGTGGTGATCTTAACTCTGGCGTAACATATCACTTAGGGGTTGAACTCGGATCACTACCTTTAGCATTCCATAAAGCGATTGAAGATACGGTATTTCAAACGTTAAAACAAGGATTATATGGATGGGAAGTTACAGATATTATCGTCACGTTAACACATACTGGTTATGCTAGTCCTGTTACAACAGCAAGTGACTTTAGAAACTTAACACCGCTCGTATTAATGGATGCTTTAAAGCAAGCTGAAACATATGTATATGAACCAGTAAATGAGTTTGAATTAACTGTACCGGAGCACGCAATTAGTACTGCAATGTATAAACTCGCTGCCGTTCCAGCAACTTTTGCAGAGCCTATATTCAATTACAATTCTTATCAGTTAACAGGATCATTACCTGTTGCGAAAACAGAGAGTTTCAAACAAATACTACATTCATTTACAGAAGGAGAAGGCATATTTACAACGAAGCCAGCTGGTTTCACAAAGCTTATGGCTCCCTTCCCTACTCGAAAACGTGTTGATTATAATCCGCTGAACCGGAAAGATTATTTGCTTCATGTGTTGAAGGCTTATTAAAAGTAAAAGAGGTGCAATTCGCACCTCTTTTTGCATGTATTGATAAGTTATTTTTTCCTAAAAACTTCTTTAAGCTTTTCTATTATATTTGCTATCGCTTCAATTGAATTCTTTGTTTCATATTCCCCAACATTTACAGAATGATTTGCGTTTTTACTCGACCGCTCGGTACGTACCAATAATCTTCACCGTCACCTTGCAGAATGAGTATTTTATTATCGTTTTTACAAATTGCTCCGACTCGGTAATTAAAACATGTTTTCTCTACTTTAAATGTAAGATCCATCCCTCATTCCCCCTATATATTAAATATCGAATTATTACAAAACTATTATGTATATCCTGTACAAATAAGGTTATTAAATTTTTCCATTATGTTCAATGATTTTTGATTTTTTCAAAAACTCTATATACCTTATTTGTCATTACAACTATAAATACATATGTTACAATCACAGTGCATAATAAAAAAGCATTATGGGAGGTATGAATGGAAACATTATTAATCCAACAAACTGAGAAATCAAATAAGTTTTGGAAAATCGTTGTGAAAAATAGAGTGAAACTTCAATAAGTGGAGTTTTTATCTTTCCCCTGTTGCTTTTAAATAAAGTCACGATGTTTCAAATAAAGTTGGGATAAAAAAGAAATTAATCTTTTTTATGATTTACATGGATTTTAATTTTATTATAGCTATAGTTGAGATTATGACTAATGGATTTCCCAGGAATTTCTTTATATTTTTCATGTTTTTAACCTCCATTGCATTGATAATCTTGCAACAAGAAGTATACGATGACCAATCCGTTAAACATATATAAGGTCAACTTATGTTTCTTTTTTTATTATGCAAGACTATACTTCTATAAAGTTTTGAATTAGGTTAGTTATCCAAATCCTGCTAAAAATATCCCAAAATTATATTATAATAATTTTAAATAATGATCCTTTCAATTGTATCAACAAGACTTTTGAGTACTATTATATTTCTACAGTCAACCATTTTATCTTAGGAACAATAATTAGGTTAACTTATGTGCTAATTAACTCTTTTTTCTAGAAAAGGCGTCTTTTATTACACCTGTTAATACATTTAGGAATAATAAAATAGCCATAACTGCCGTTAGTACGTTAAATTGCTTTGTTTTATAAGGAGCGAACAATTCCGTAAAGAACTCCGAATTAACAAGACGGTCCCCAACTCCTCCTTCCTTGAAGTTTGGTATCCACGAAGTCATATCAAGGATGATAAAGATTAATTGCATGACTAGAAATGCTCCAAGAATTTTCAGCCACTCTCGTATTCGATTAGGACGCTCTTTTTTTGATGTCATTTAAACAATCCTCCTTTAAGAATTTACTATTAAAAAGCTTTGTTTTGATAGATACGAATAGATAATATCCATGATACTCCATAGCAACCGACTGCTATGACAGAAATAACAAAAAATAATTTTAAATCTGAAATCTCTTTAAAAAAATTCAATACGTCATTAGCATATTTATTTAATAGATATGCAGTATTTCGAATCAAATATATAACTCCAATAGACAAAAATATAAAAACTGGTACAAGTGTTTGCACTTTAAATGCAACAAAAAATGGTATATAAAATGCAGTAATCAGCATGACTGCCAAAAAGCCTAGTATGAAACTTTCTAAGGAAGCCTGAATTTTCATACCGTCTACAATGAAATATTTTCCAACTAAACAAAACGGGATGGTTACTATTGTAAAAAGTAAAGTTCCAATGTATCTTGAACTTATAATTTCCTTCCTAGTATATGGTAATGAATTCACTAAAATATTCGCATTGTCTTTAGCATCAGATTGATGTGTATTAATCACAAAAACGGCACTACAAATGATTAAGACATAGGCTACATCCATTCCCGCCCACAAATAGGCAACAAGAAATAGGAGATAAGCAGGTAAAAAAGCTTTTTGTAAAATCAAATCCTTCTTAATTAAATTTAGCATCTTGACTCCCCTTTTTCATGAAATACATAATATCCTCTAAACTTGGTTTTTCAATCATCACTTCTTTGTTAAATAAGTTTTCGATAGAATGCACATTTTCAGTCAATCCCTCGAAACCTGTATTTGCCTTACGTACAGAAATAAATTCGTGCTCAGTATTAGAATCTAACAATTCTAGTCCTCCCTTGACCAAAGCATAATCCTCTGCAATGGCATAAATATCTTTTGTGAAAATATGCTTCCCATCTTGAATAAATGTAATATAATCGGCAATGCGATCTAAATCCGTTGTAATATGAGATGAGAAAAAAATAGTTTTCTCTCCATCCTGCATAATGTTTTGTAAAACATCTAATAATTCTCTTCTGAATACAGGATCGAGTCCGGAAGTGGGCTCATCCATAATAATTAATTCGGCATGATGTGAAAGTGCAATTGCGAGAGAGGATTTCATTTTCATCCCTTTGGAGAACGTTTTTATTTTTTTATTTAATGGTAATTCGAACAGATCTTTATAATATGTAAATTGATTATAATCCCATTTTTTATAAGCTGGTGCAATAATTTTAGTAATTTCCTTTAATGTAAGTTCATTATAAAACACATTATCGTCATAAACGAAGCCAATTCGTTCTTTAATTTGCTTCGCACCATTTGAATAGTTCATACCAAATAAAGAGACGTTTCCACTATCCGGGTTTATTAGATTCATAATCATTTTAATCGTTGTGGATTTACCTGATCCATTTCCTCCAATAAAACCCGTAATAAATCCTTTTTTTACTTCCATCGATAAATTTTTTATTTGAAACCCTTTAAAAGATTTACTAACATTTTGAAGTTCTATTACGTTTTCCAAGAGTTTTCCTCCTCATATAAAATCGTGAGCATTTCTTTTAGTTCATTTAAAGAAACATCCATTTGTTTAGCATTTTGAATTGCTTCACATAACTTTTCTTCAACCGTTTTTAATTTTTTTTCTTTCATAGTTTCAAGGTTTTGCCCTGCTACAAAAGACCCTTTTCCGACAATGGAATAAATAAAACCGTCCTTTTCTAATTCCTCATATGCTCTTTTCGTTGTAATAATACTTATTCGTAAATCTTTTGCTAATTGACGCATTGAAGGAAGAGCATCTCCTTGTTTTAAATCACCTAGTAAAATAAGCTTTTTTATTTGGGCACTAATTTGTTCATAAATAGGTTCCTTTGAAGTGTTCGTAATAGTGATTTGCATGCAAATACCTCTTTTTGAGAATATTGTATATATACTTTATACACAATATATACTATCGTACATTTTTAATCAACAGGAAATTCCCAAAATATAATCAAAAATACAAGTTTATAGGGAATTTAATTAATAAAAATTATTTTTACGCGTAGTTAATCTCCCAGCTAACTTCCTCGCATTCGCCGGATTTTGAGTTGGAGCTCTTACTGCCCGTGAATGCAGGATAGAGGCTACTTTGTGTTTTACGGAAAAATCGGCACAGCTGGTAGTGTAAAAGCAAAAGAGTTTGAAACAAAAGAAGAATTTGAGGAAGTTGATATCGGGGTAGACTAGGATGAAGATGACGAGGAAGGATTGAAAAAGATGTTTCCTATGCTATGGGAAATGTATGGAGAAAAACCGATTGAGTGGTAGATTTATATTCGAAAAACGCCTTGTTTCTTTATTAACAAGGCATTTTTTCTTGATATTATGTTTAAATTGTTATCTTTTTTTGAACTTCAGTAAGTTCATCCTTCATATCTGGATTTTTTAAACTTAAGTTTAATGAAATGCTGCGAATGGTGTTTTTCCACATAACCTTTTCTCCCCCTTACGGTCCCTTATGTTCAATCAAGTTTATACTAATAATCAAATTTTGTATGCACTTGTATGACGAATCACTTGGTTGCTTTCTTTTCAGTAGAATATTCACTTACAAAACGAATTTCCCATTTTTTCTATTCCATCGTTTCACCCCCTTATTTAAATAAACAAGGGTGGCTCCTCTAAATTTATAGATACCACTTTTCTAACAATTCCTTCTCCCTCTCATCTGAAATACCTGCCTTTAATTCCCTATCTTCCATTTCCTTCATCCACACATACACATCTGTAACAGTATCTTCTAACCTTCTAAAAGTAAATCCTGCTTTAACAGCACTCTCAATATTAATAGAAAAACCACCTTTCCACGGCTTCGTTTCCCCTTCTAATGAAAAAGTTTCGGGAAGCCATAATGGCATTTCTGTCCAAGGCTGCACTTTATGTTCTTTTATAAATGATTCATCTACCCAGACGAATTCGGCATCGCTTTTCGTAACTTTTTTACACGTATTTAATAGTTCTTCCATCATCAATTTATAATTCGGACCTGTAATATTAAATGTTCCTGCTTTATTATTTTCTGCCATATTTAGTCCCCATCTTGCGACATCTTTTATATCAACTAATTGCACTGGACGTTTTTTTCTTCCTGGTACTAACAACTTTCCACCCTTTGCTACACGCTGAATCCAGTATGGAAGCCGACCTGTATAATCAAACATCCCTGAAAGAAGTCCTGCTCTTACGTGTAAAACACGCCCCGGCCAATACTTCTCTGCTTCTTTTTCACATAATACTTTAAGCGCACCATAATGCTCATAAGGAGATATTTCACCATTCTCTACAGCCTTTATTTGATCTTCCATTAGTTCAGGTTGTAATAAATAGTCTTCTTTTATGTGGTGTGGGATCCAATCTTTATATACGGAAAGGCTTGAGATAAATATATAGTGTTCAATATTATCTTTAAGTACTTCTCCAACATTCCTAATATGATGTGGAGAAAATCCACACGTGTCTATGACAACATCCCATTTTCGATTTTCTAAACTTGATACATCATTATTTCTGTCACCGATTAACTGCTCTACTTCTGGAAAAATTCCTTTGTTTGTTCCGCGATTAAATAATGTAACGTCATGCCCTCTTTTCAACGCCTCTTCTACAAAAGCTCTTCCTAAAAATCGTGTACCGCCTAGTATTAGAATCTTCATGGTTCTCCCCCATTCATGATTAAAAATCCTTTCTTTTGTTAAACGATTTTTTGTTGTGAAAAGTTACGGGGATAGTTTAATTTTTTATACAAGTCCAACATCATCCATTTAAAAGTATATACTCTTTGATTAATCTCCATCTATCATTTGCTTCTGGTACAACTGCAGAAGCAGTCACCACAACCAATTCCTTCTCTGGTACGCAACAAATAACATTCCCACCGTCACCCATAGCACAGTATGAAAAGATTCCATCTTCTTCTCGTAACCACCATAAGTAACCATATTGATTTGAATTCATCGCTATTGATTCTTTTATCCATGATTTTGATAGTATTTGTTTTCCATTATGAATACCTTCATTCAAATACAGCTGTCCAAACTTAGCCATATCTCTAACCGTTAACGTTAGTCCCCAGCCGCCCGTCGAAATACCGTTTGGATCGTGAACCCATCCCTTTACAGCTTTTCCGAATAAGTCATCAAATCCAAATGCTTTCATATTGTAGTTTGAGATTTCGCTCATGCCGAGTGGTTGAAATAAGTATTCATTCGCAAACTCACGGGCACTTTTTTCTGTTACACTCGTAATAATCGCTGATAGTACATGTGCTCCTGCAGATGAATATTTAAAAGATCCAATTTCTCCGCCTTGTCCTATCCTATTTAACGTATACTGTACCCAATCTCGTTGCATACATAGTTCTTCTAACGGCTCCTGCCAGTCTACGAAAGGATGTGGAGCTGTCATTGTCAACAGATGTCGTACTGTTATTTCAGATGAATTAACGTTATATTCCGAGAAAAATTCTATTACTTTTTGATCAACGCTTTTTATATAGCCCTTATCTATACATATCCCAATTAGGGCAGAGATTACCGTTTTTGTAACTGACGCTATATGAAATGCATCATTTGGACCATGACCGTTATAATAGTTTTCAAAAATATAATCCCCTTTTTGTACTACTAACATCCCATTCATATTTTCATATTCTTCTTTTATAATCAGATTTAACTTTTCAGCATTTTTCATCATTCATTCCCCTTTAACCTATAATTAAAAAGGTTCGATAGGTACATATATATCAACTATATGTTTCTTTTCCGGGTGCCGTCTTGGGTCATTTTTATACATTTCAAAAGGATACGAATCTCTCGGTTTATATCCGCTATTTGGAAGCCACTTACCGTATATAAAGTCCCATGCCCCTTTATATTCATCTTGGAATATTTCAAAATGTCCTACTGCATACTTTCCAGAAGGTATTACCATTATTCCTATGTCGTTCGTTTCTACTGCGGACGCATCCGGAATTGTTATACATAAACTTGTTCTTAAATGATAGTCCTCAGTAAATTCATGATGATCGTGGTAAATGGTTAATACTTTCGTATCATCAAATACATGATAGTTTTGTTTAGCTGCGTAATGAAATAATTTCTCTATCATTTTTGGAAAAGCTATAGTTAACTCTCCATATGTACCGATATGTCTTGTGTATGCAACGTTTATATCATCCGCTGTTACAATTTCAACATTCCCTCGAACCTTCTTACATTCATTGTATTGAGAAATTCCTCTTACGACTTTGCAATTCTTGCTATTGTGATTTCGATATTGAGACGGACTTACTCCGTAATAATTTTTAAATGTACGGGAGAAAACTGCTGAATCTGTGAAACCAAAATGGTAAGCGATATCCGTAATCGTCATATCCAATCGATATGTAAGAAGGTTTGTTGCCCTTTCTAACTTCAATCGATTTACATATCGTGATAACGGCTCGTCTACTATTCCTTTAAAAATTCGATGAAAATGAAACTTTGAAAATCCTGCTATATCCGCTAGCTCTTCAATGGATAGTAAACTGTCTATGTTTGATTCTATATAATCTTGAACTATATGTATGCGTCTTACATACTCATTTCTACTTTGTTTATTCTCCATACTTTTATCTCCTCATCACAAAAAGACTAACAACACGTTAGCCTCTCTTTACACATTTTTCAAAAATAACACTCTACTCCCGCCGTTCCCATCATAATTTGTATGTACCGATACACCCTCTATCTCATCATCCCCAGCCTCAATTTGAAAGCCAATCTCCCTATGAAACTGTATCGATTTTTTATTAACTGGTGACGTGATTGCTTTTACAACTTTACGGTTATTTGCACGTGCGACATCAAAGAAATACGAATACAATGTCGATGCAATTCCTCTTCTTCTATACTTCGGATTGACACCGATAAAATGAACGTACGCTTCCTCTTTATGCGTTTGTGAGAAGAATCCGCATAAGAAACCTAACGTTTCTCCCTCTTCTTCAATAATAAAACTCGTTTCTTGAAAGTGAATGAAGAACAATTTTGGCAACATGGCAGCCATGTCTCTCCCGCCCCACCAATCATTTAAAACAGAATGAATCTTTACATAATCTTCCCCTTGGATGTTTCTTACTCGCATATGTTTCTCCCTCTCACTCACTTCATTTTTTCATAAATTTTAATGACTGTTTCTACTAATAGGATGAATACCCATATCCCGCAAAATACGAGAACTGACTGAAATATAGAACCTAGCATAACAATACTTATTAAACCTAATTCTGATCCTGAAATGGACATTTCATCAAACCCCAGGTTATGTATAAATGGACCAGTTGAAAAAGCCATTAAAATAGATCCTATTAAATAAATCACACTCATTATTTTTAATATTTTTATAGAAAGATACGAAGTTTGTTTTTCTTCCACTTGTGATAATTCGATTTCTCCACTCGCAATTCCTTTTTGCAAACAGTCCTCACATAGAAATTCTTCCTTAATTTTTTTACCCCCGTGCAATGTACCTGTAATTTCTTTACAGCGCGAACACTTTCGATTTATCATTTTGTTATCACTCCAATCTCGTAAGATTATACTTATACAATTCTATTTTTACCTTATTATTCCTTTTGTGTATTTTATAGAGAGGTGACGTGTTTTATGATATCTAAACTTATTTTTGGTTATAAAAAGCCTACTGAGCAATATGTATTACGGCCTAGTTGTTATGCAATTATTTTTAACTCAACTTCTTCAAACATTGCTATTATCCAAAAAGGAGACCGTTATTTTTTACCTGGTGGCGGTATGGAAGGTACCGAAACAAAAGATGAATGCTTACATCGTGAACTACTAGAGGAATTAGGATGGATAATTGAAATTAATCAATATATCGGTAATGCAATGCGATATTTTTATGCGGAAAAAGAAGATACTTATTATTTAAACGATGGGTTCTTTTATATTGCGAACATGGTGCAGACACAAACTGAAAACTGTGAGGAAGATCATGTTTTGCGGTGGATGTCTCCTTTACTTGCTGTAGAGCTTCTCATTCATGATCATCAAAAATGGGCTGTTGAACAAGCGCTTTTATTACAAAAACCAAAAGGATCTCCTTCTATATGAAAGAGATCCTTTTTATTGTTAACTTACTTTTTTCAAATTGAGAGCTGGCTTTTGAATTCCACCCTTTTTTACAACATATAAGCCGATAAAGATTATAAGTCCGCCAACGAGTTGCATCATGTTGATTTGCTCTCCGATAGTTACTGCCGCGAAGATAACTGCGAACAATGGTACAAGATACATATAAACCATTACTTTCGTTGAGCCTATTTTACTAATACCGACATACCACATTGCAAGTCCGAAGATTGTCGCGAAGACGATTGAATATGCTAGAGACCCCCAGCTTGGCATGTCTACTGGCCACGTTAATGTATTTACGTTGAATAAACAATATACAACGAGAGGTACAATTCCAATTAAAGTTGACCAAGATGTGACTCTCATTGCGGAATATTTTGTTATAAGAGGTTGCGCTAATATTGGATACCATCCCCACGCAATCGCTGCGACTAATCCAATTATGTTTCCGAGCCACGCATATTCGTAAGTAGTTCCTCCTGTATGTCCTGTTAATAAAACGAATGCTGCACCAATAAACGCTACTATTGAACCAATTTGTACCTTCATCGAAAAACGTTCTTGTTTGTGCAATACTGCTAATATCCCTGTAAAAATAGGTGACATCGCAATTAATAATGAGGCGTTCGTTGCTGAAGTATATTTCACAGATAGCATAAACATCGTTTGATACATTGTCGTACCAACGATACCGACTGCTACTAATCGTAACCAATCTTTTCTTTCAATACGTAATGAGCGTTCCATTATAAAAGTAATAAGTAATAATACCGGTGATGCTACTAAAAATCGTAAACTATTAAATTGAATGGATGACATAAATGCCACTCCATACTTTCCTATTGTATAATTTGCTCCCCATACTAATGCAACTGATACTAGGAGCCATTCCATTTGCCATCGTTTCATCCGAATCTCCCCTTCCCTATTTAGCATAGTAAAATTGGCTGGATATAACACCGTCCAATTGGCTGTTTTTTTACCCAGCCAATTTGCTATACTGGATGTATATAAGAGATACGGAGGCGTTTTTTATGGAATGGAAGCTAGATAGTGACAGTAAAATCCCTATTTATCAGCAAGTTGTTGACTTTATTGAAAAACGTATTACATATGGAGAACTTCCTCCAGGAAGCTTCCTCCCTTCAGAACGGAAATTAGCTACGCAGTTAAATGTAAACAGAAGTACAGTAACGACTGCTTATAATGAACTACGTGCTATGGGAATTGTAGAAAGTACGACTGGTAAAGGTACACGTGTGAGTACACATATGTGGGGCGTTTCTCCAACATTAACGCCGAACTGGAGAAATTTCGTAGAAGGTGGTACTTTTCTACCAAACTTACCACTACTTCGCCATATTCGGGCAGAAGTACAACAAAATGAAAATATTATAGATTTCGCTAATGGAGAACTCGGTTGTAATCTTTATCCTCATGATCAACTACAAGCGATTTTACGTGAACAACAGTTAACGTATTCATTAAGTTACGATCATCCGCAAGGCTATCTTCCGCTAAGACAAGCGGTCGTAAAATATATGAAGGAATATTTAAAAGTTGAGGCGACTGAACAATCCATTATGATTACATCTGGCGCACAGCAAGCACTTCACCTTATCGTGCAATGTTTATTAAATCCAGGGGATGCTGTTGCTTTCGAAAGTCCTTCACACTGTTATTCCTTGCCGTTATTCCAATCAGCAGGTATTCGTATTTTCCCGTTACCTGTCGATGAACATGGTATTAATCCAAATGATGTACAGGAGTTATATAGAAAACACCGTATTAAAATGATCTTTTTAAATCCAAATTTCCAAAACCCTACGGGAACGATGCTTCATCCAAATCGCCGAAAAAAACTATTATCACTTTGCGCAGACTTACGCATTGCGATTGTTGAAGATGATCCGTCTAGTCTACTTACGCTAGAAAAGAAACAACCTTGCCCTACTTTAAAATCGATTGATGAAAACGGAACAGTCATTTATGTACATTCCTTATCAAAAATGATCGCACCAGGTTTACGAGTCGGCTGGCTTGTCGCCCCGCAGTCTGTCGTAGAGCGATTGTCCGATGCCCGGCACCAAATGGAATTAGGAATGAGCATTTTCCCGCAGTGGCTTATACAACAATTTTTCGAAACTGTACCATTTCAGTCTCATATCGTTCCGTTACGAAAACAATTAGCAGAAAAAAGAGACGTTATCGTCCGTGCCCTAAACGAGCAACTTCACGATAAAATCTCTTTTTCAAACCCGACCGGCGGTATATACATTTGGGGGAAATTAAAAGAACCTATAAACGAAAAACAACTCATTATGCAAAGTTTAAAACAAGAAATTGCTTTTATGCCAGGTAGTATTTTCGGTGCGAAAGATGGTTATATACGTTTATCTTATGGAAAAGTGGATATTAATCAAATTGCGGAAGGTATTTCTCGTTTACGCGAGGCTATTTTGGTATGTGAAAATAACTTTAAATAAAGCTTTCTCGTTTGACAAAACCTAAATCTACCATTATTATCAACTCGAACCTATTTATAGGAGTGATAAAATGAAGATTTACGTTGATGCAGATGCTTGTCCTGTAAAAGATGTGATTATTTTTGAGGCTACGAATGTGGAAATTCCTGTTACCCTCGTTACTAGTTTTTCACATTATTCTAATGCAGAGCAGCCAAAAGGTGTCGAAACAATTTATGTTGATTCTGGAGCAGATGCTGCAGATTACCGAATTATGCAGTTAGCAAAAAAAGAAGATTTAATCGTAACACAAGATTACGGTCTTGCTTCGCTCGCTTTAGCAAAAGGCTGTATCGTTCTTCATCATAAAGGGTACAAGTATACGAATGATAACATTGAACAATTGTTACAAACACGATATTTAAGTGCAATGGTTCGAAAAAGTGGTAAACGTACAAAGGGACCGAAACCATTTACAGCAGAAGATAAAGAGAAATTTAGAGCACTCTTTAAAAGTATGATCTCACTTTAAAAATGAATCGTCTATTTGCTAGGAAAACTTCGCAAAACAAAGAAGAGAATATCGTAATGAACATTCTCTTCTTGAGGTTTACCCGTTTAAAATGAAGGTAAATTATCTAAGTTATTTTCTTTTATTCCATCCGGTTCACTACGTATAATATCTCTGCCATACTTATGAAATACGTCCACATGAGCTATCTTCCCTGATTTTGCTTCATTAAGAGCAGTCATATAATCTAACTCTCTCCCGCTACTTGTTTTAAACGCTATTAAATCTCCATCATCATTTTTACGAACGGCAACAATTTGTTCTGCTCCTGAAGTAACTTCCTGAGCTATTTCAAATTGAGCTTGCTCTTCTCCTTGATGTAAATAATCATTATACACTTTTTCAAAGTCTTTTTTGTCCATAAAACTCACCTCCAACACATTTTATTAGTATGGTTAGGATGTAGTGGTTTTATGTACTTTTCTCTTAGAAAAACTTATTTTTAATACCTACGCAACCCCTTCAAAGTCTCCAATATATCATCTGTAAATGCTGTACTACCCTCTGTCTCTAAAACTCTAAAATATAAACTTCTTAAGAAAGCTCTAATATTTTGTACTAAAATAGCATGCTGCGGATGTCGGATATCTTCAACAGTTGCTATACTATGTAGCCAATTGCTCCACTCTTCTCCAGTTAATAGATTTTGATCGCGTAATGACATAATTGGCCTTACTAATCTCTCATCCTCAAAGTGTATGTACACGTAGTCATTTAAACGAACCTTCTGACGAACAGCAGCTAATATTGCATATGAAAACTCACGATTTTGTATTGTACGTGCTAACGCATCGAGCGCATCCGCTGCGTGTGCTGTAGAATGTGCCCATCCTTTCCCTTCTACGTAACCCCTTACATCTTCTTCTAAATATACATATTCCAGCACTTGTTCTGCTACACTGTACAATTGTTCTTCCGATAACAACGGTTCTCTTTCATGAACAGATAAAATAAGTGGCGGAATTAATACGGAGAACGCACGTTTAAATACAGAGTCTGTTCCCTTTTCACCAATTTTATAAAATAAATAATCAGGACTAATCGCTTGTAACATTAATCCTCGTAACTCTTTTTGTCTAAATACATCATTTGTAATCCATGTGTGAAGCGTACTATAAATTAAATCATCACGTAATTCAGCATCAGGTGATCCGATATAATCTAACATCCACTGCGCATATGGATATGCATCCACATCTTCTGGTACAGCATAATTATTATTTTTAATTTGTAGTAGTTCTTCTTTTAATTCTAGTACTTCATTCATTAAATTTCCTGTCCCCTTTTTGCGTTTTTTATTGTCTTATCCCCTTTTATTTGCTTCATAAAATTAATTTAATTATAACAATAAATAAAAGGCTATACATATATTTCTGATTATGTATTACGCTCTTTCATGAAATATAACTTCTGGATTTTCTAAATCACTATTCTGAAATACAACATCCGCACACTCTATCGGATTATGCTCATCTATATACATCTTACAGGCCGCATGATATCTGTTTAAAAACATCTTCTCTGCTTCTTCATAACTTCCAAAAGCTTCAGTTTCCCGCTTAGCACCACGTTTTATCGCAATCTCAAAATCTGTATCTACAAAGATTTTGTAATCAAATAAATGTGCAACGTCTTTTTTCAATAGAAACGTTCCATCTACTATTAATATCATATTTTGTGTGGCCAATAGCGGCTCATTATGTACAGGCATATCCGTTATTAAGTTATGAGAAATCGTTTCATACTGTAAATTCCCGTTAGGTCCTAAAGGCATTAATAATCTTTCTTTGAAAGCTGTATAATCGTGTGCATCTTCATAATACCCTCTTGCAGATTCTTTACCTTGTGCATAGCGAATCACTCTTGAATTATGAAAATCGTCGATGCTAGCGCGTGTTACTGGTAACCCTCGTTTTTTTATTTCTTCCGCTAGTTCGTTTGTAAATGTTGTTTTTCCTGATGCTGTAATACCACTTACTCCAACTCTTGTTGGATGAGTTAAGTTTAATTTTAAAATATGATCTACAATTTCTTTCATGCGTTGTATTCGGTTCATGATATTTCCTCCTACAATCAGTTTGCATAACATAATTACAGGTAACATTTCATATCATTATTTGTCGGTAAATCGATATCCTTTGTCGAATCGTTGATATATCGAAAAAATCGTTGATATATTTTAAGTTATGATAGATATATTTGAAAAATCGTTGATATATTATTAGCTTACTTCCCCTTAAATCCTCGATACAGTGCAGTCCGTAACTCTTGTTTGTATTCTGCAATCTCTGGCATTTCGAGTTCTTCTGCTAGTCTGATAGCTAATTCAATATCATACGGTACTCGTACAAGTTGAATAGAAAAGCTCGCTGCTTCTTTTTCATTGTAAGTTCCTTCAAATATTAAATAGGAAGCTTGTGTTATTTCAAGTGGGTTTCCTACGCTACCGGCGTTACATAACGTTTTCCCTCTGAAATTTTGAACGAACGCTTGGTGAACGTCACCGTAACAAACGACATCTGGTTTTCTTTCCCCTTCTATATTTTCCGTCAGATCACTATTTTCGAACATACTAATACGTTCTTCTCTTGAAGCGTGTGGTTGAATTCTTTCATATAAACTTCTCGGTGAGGCGTGGAACATACGAATGAGTTTGCCGCTCATAAAAAATTCGATTGAAAATGGTAAACTTCTTAAATAGTCGTTTTGTTCTTCTGATAATTGTTTTTGATGCCATTTTAATGCTTCAAATTCAGTCGGTTTTGTAATAAAATCATCCCAGTTTCCCATTACGACTACTTCACATTCTTTACGAATGATTTCAATTGCTTCACTGGAATGAGGTCCTTTTCCTACTAAATCTCCAAGACAAATAATGCGCTCGATTCCTCTTAATTTAATATCATTTAACACGGATTCTAATGCTTGAATATTACCGTGAATATCTGAAATTACTGCTATTTTATCCATATAAATTACTCCTTTATTTATTAAATTCACTTGATTGATACCATTTTGGAATATAAGATGAAAAATGATTATGATCTTCTAAAATTCCATTTAATCTTTCCTTCATCTCATCTACTAAATGCGGCGTACTTCGATTCGTCCAAACGATATCCGCTGGGAATGTCATCGCGGCGTACAATGTATACAGTTTCCAAAAATGCAGCGATGGTTCGCCTCCGCAATAACCGTGAACTTGTCCAACCGCAAATGATTTACTTATTCTTGTAGTAAAAATCGCTACGTTATAAAAATCGTGTATTGGATCGCCAAAATCATATCCACCAAAATCAATAACGATAAACTCCTTATTATGAATCATACTATTTGCTGGATGGAAGTCATCATGTAAAAATCTTATTGGACGATTTTTCAATAAATATTTATGATTTTCTACAAAGGTTAATACTGGCTTCAAATCCAGAAAATTCACCTCGTAATCTGCTAGTGCCTCTATGTATCTCTCGTATTTATTCCATCTAGATGTTTCCCATTTATTACTTGCACTTTCTCTTTCAATTGAGTGAATTCTCTTTAATACTTCCCCTGCTTTTCTTCCTGCATTATACTGTTCTTCCACCGTTAGCTTCGTTAAACCTTCTTCACCATTTATACCTCGGGTCCATTCAAATACCTGAACACATTTATTTAATTTCTCAAGTATTATGAAATGAATTAACTTGGGCGTTGGAATATGTAATGACTCTAATTGTTGCATATACGTATATTCTTCTTGTTTACGTTCAAAATGAACAGCATCACATATTTTTACAAAATAAGTTTCTTGATTCTTTAATTCAATTTTATACTTCTCTTCATGTGAAAACCCTTTTGAAATAGCTGTACACTTTGCAATACGAGGCCATTCTAGTTTTCTCTCTATCTCTCTAAGGATTTCTTCCACAACATTCACCTCTATTAATATATGTACAAACTACCTAGCACTTCATGCCCTCGTTTATTTCCACCTGTAAACTCTACTGCAAATGGATTTTCGCCATTCTTATTCAAATGTTCTAGCACTAGCCCTTCTCCAATCGGTTCACAAAACTGTACATGAATATCTCCAAACACTACACTTTGACACTCAGCATTCCATTTTTCATTTTTCACAACTGAGCTTGTAGATAGTCCCATTACTTCTTTCCATTTCCGCACCGTTTCTCGAACGTTTTTCACTGCATAATGGATCGTTTCAATTTGTTGTACTTTGTTTTTATGTTCCGTGATCGTTCCAATGTTACGTAAATCGTTTCTTCTTTCTTCGTCCGTTTCATTCCACTGTATAAAGAAAGGTAATTTCGGTCCGTTCTCTTCTTGCTTAACAAATAACATTTTCCATTCTAGAAGCCGGCCATCTTTTCTCATGCGTTTCCCTTCAAATGGCCCTATCGTATGTAAGCCGTACTTATTAAAGTTAACTGCTAGCTCCTCAATTGCATCTGTTCGGATTGCGATTTGTAGCATTCCTTCTCCATTTTGTAGTTTCACCACTGTTTCTTGTACTAATGGATTTTCTGCTTCTTTCGCTTTTTCTTCATGTTGAACTGCCAGAAATTCTATGTATGATAAGTCAAAATAACTTAAACTATTCCAAGTACCCCAGTTCGTATGCTCTCCGCCTAGTGCGGTATGAAATCCAAGTTCTTGCATTTGTTTTGCCGCTTCCTCCGGTGTACCATGAACTGCGTGAACGAGATGATCAAATCGTAACATGTCTTTCTCCCCTTTCTCTCCATCCTTTTATTGTATATTTTATTTTTCTTTCATTCAATTCAAAAACTTTAAAACCTAGTTGATTTATACGATTAATATGTATTATAATGAAACAAATTTAATTATTGCTGATTGGAAAAACCAAAGGCACTTTTCTCATACGGGAAAAGTGTCTTTTTCATTTATTATTACAGGGGGATTATTTATGCAGAAATTAATTGTCTTTGCTATTATCGGATTTTTCGCTCAATTGATCGATGGAGCACTTGGAATGGCGTATGGGGTAACGTCTACTTCACTATTATTAATGTTTGGTATTGCACCGGCTGTAGCTTCCGCATCCGTTCATTTAGCTGAAGTCGTTACAACTGCAGCTTCTGGTGCATCTCATATCAAATTTGGAAACGTTGATAAATATACCGTTTCTAGACTTACATTACCTGGGGCAATCGGCGCATTTGTTGGGGCATGTTTTTTAAGTAATTTGCCTGGAGATGTGATCAAACCGTACATTTCCATATTTTTATTCACTTTAGGGGTTTATATTTTATTACGATTCATCATTCAAAAACAAATTGTCACTTCAAATAAGCGTATGTCTGCAAAACAACTTGTGCCGCTTGGTTTATTCGCTGGATTCGTTGATTCAACTGGTGGCGGTGGTTGGGGGCCGATTACGACACCCGTTCTTCTAGCAAGAGGAAATGAAGCTAGAAAAGTTATTGGATCTGTAGATACGAGTGAATTTCCTGTTTCACTCGCTGCAACAATTGGCTTCTTCATCTCACTTGGCTGGGAACAAGTAAGCTGGGTTTGGGTATTTGCGTTAATGCTTGGCGGTATTGTCGCAGCTCCAATTGCTGCATGGTTAGTTCGTATCGTTCCTTCTCATTTACTTGGCGTATTAGTTGGTGGTCTTATTATCTTTACAAACATTCGTACACTGCTTACTACATTTAAAGTGGATCCAACTATTATTTCACTTTCTTACGTTGCAGTTGGTCTTGTCGTTATTATTTCTATTTTCATTGCTGTTCGAAATCATTCCAATCGTCCTAACGCATCAACGGCTGAGTATCCAAATGATCAGAAGCAAATGCTACCATAACTATAAAAAATACCGCCCAATTTAGAGCGGTATTTTTTATTTTTCTATTTTCCAATTAATCATCGTTTCTGTAGCATTTACTCTCTTCATATGTAACTTTTCTAAAACGCGAATCGAACTATAATTATCTAGAAGTGTCTCTGCAATTATTGTTTCTACCTCTCCTGTTTTGAAAGCCCAATCGATTAGTTCTCTTACAGCTTCTGTTGCATAGCCCTTATTCCAATATTTCTCAATAAATCCATAGCCAATTTCTACTGTTCGATTCTCGTTTGGTTTCCCTTTAAACCCAATATCACCTATAACGCTATCATCTTCTTTCCGAAGAACATACCACGCGCCCCATGGTAAAATAGCTGCATCTTGTTTTACATTCTTTACATGCCCTACAATATGCGGACCGCTATTGTATCCTTGCTCGTTAGCAACTTGAACTCTCTCTTCTGTACACGGCACTATATAGAGCCTTTCTGTTTCTAATTTCATTTTGATTTCCCCTTTTTACTTAAACATTACTCTAATTATAACAAATAATATGACTTTATTATGAATGTCGAATTATATTTTTCTGAATTTTCTTTTAATTTAGAGGGTTTTTCAATATTTTTTGCGAAACATTTGTATAACAATTTTTTCTTTGCTTATTGCTACATAATAGTAGGCTCGGGTGGAGTTTTGCAAGCGTTTCCTATACAATAACCGATATTTTTTGACTTTTCTTAACAAAATTCCTTGCAATATATTCAGAAACTCATTACAATTGCCATATATTAAATATCTTAGCAATATATAAATCCTCATCAATCCGATGAGGTAGAGGTTGCGACTTTTAAAAGTAAAATGGACGAGACACAGAGAATGTCACTGACTCCGTTTGAAAGGAAAAGTTGCCGAAGTTTAAATTTCTTCTCTGGAAATATGAGCTGGGGCTGTCTCCGAAAGGAACAGAACTGTCACGTTTACAAAATTACCGTGTAAACGTGGGGTGCTATCTTAACGGAAGGGTATGATGGGGTGGTTATTTGTGAAACGTTCCGCCTAATTCCTTTGGCGGTTTTTTGTATTTTTCTCCCCCGCTCCTTCCTAACCTACAAGAAAAGGAGTGTTGAACATGAATAGCGCAACAAATCAATCTACCTCTAAAACGCAAACTACACAAGGACAAGGTGAATTAAAACGCGGATTAAAATCGCGTCACCTTACGATGATTTCTCTCGGTGGTACAATCGGTACCGGACTATTTCTTGCCAGCGGTGGTGTAATCCATTCAGCTGGTCCTGGCGGTGCACTAATCGCATACGCCGCAATTGGAATTATGGTATATTTCTTAATGACAAGCTTAGCTGAACTTGCTGCTTACATGCCTGTTACTGGATCTTTTAGCACGTATGCAACAAAATTTGTTGATCCATCACTTGGCTTTGCACTTGGATGGAACTATTGGTATAACTGGGCAATTACGATTGCTGCTGAACTTGCAGCCGTAACATTAATTATGAAATTTTGGTTCCCAGATACCCCTTCTCTTATTTGGAGCGGATTATGTTTAGCTATTATTTTCCTTTTAAACTACTTATCTGTTAAAGGGTTTGGTGAATCTGAATATTGGTTCGCACTTATTAAAGTAGTTACGATTATTATCTTTTTAATTGTTGGTTTCATGATGATTTTTGGAATTATGGGCGGCGAAACGGTTGGATTTAAAAACTTCACTGTTGCAGATGCACCATTTAACGGCGGTATCATGGCAATTATCGGTGTGTTTATGGCAGCTGGTTTCTCATTCCAAGGTACTGAACTATTAGGAGTAGCTGCTGGTGAAACGTCTGATCCAGAACGTAATATCCCAAAAGCAATTCGTTCAATCTTTTGGCGTATTCTTTTATTCTATATCCTTGCGATTCTCGTTATCGGTTTATTAATTCCTTATACAACTGAAAGCCTTGCTGCAAGTGATGTTACAGTAAGTCCGTTTACACTTATTTTTGAAAAAGCGGGCGTTGCCTTTGCTGCTTCTGTTATGAACGCTGTTATTTTAACTGCTGTATTATCTGCTGGTAACTCTGGTATGTATGCATCAACTCGTATGCTTTGGGATTTAGCTCGCCAAGGAAAAGCACCAAAGTTTCTTGGTAAATTAGATAGCCGCGGTGTACCTGTTAACGCGTTAATCGTAACGTCAATTGTTGGTAGTATTGCTTTCATTGCTTCTTTATTCGGTGATGGTGTTGTATACATTTGGTTATTAAACGCATCCGGAATGTCTGGTTTTATCGCATGGGTTGGAATTGCAATTAGTCATTACCGTTTCCGTAAAGCATATATCGCACAAGGAAAAGATTTAAATGATTTACCATATAGAGCAAAATGGTTCCCATTCGGTCCAATCTTCGCATTTACACTTTGTATCATCGTAATTTTAGGACAAAACTACGGCGCATTTATGGGTGAAGCAATTGATTGGAACGGTGTACTCGTTTCTTACATCGGTTTACCACTCTTCTTAGTACTATGGTTAGGTTATAAATTTACGAAAAAAACAAAAGTGATTCCACTTGATAAATGTGAACTAAAATAAAGTGAAACGAGCAAACAAATTTGTTTGCTCGTTTTTTGTTGCAAACCTCTTTACTTCCCTATTGCTCCTGTTTTTGCAATAATAAAGGAAATATAAATAAAGGTTGGGATACAATGAACATTCGCATTACTGATGAAGCAAAAGCAGCTATACATAGATTAGAACTTGAAGATAAAAAGATCGTTCGCATTAGAGGAACAATGACGAACTCTTGTAGTATTTTCGTTGATGTCAATTTAATTTGGGATACATATAACGCAGATGATGTTGTATATGAAGATGCAGAGCTTATCGTACAAATGGATTCATTCACGAAAGACTACACTGGTGATACGGTGAAACTTGATTATAAGACGACAGGTTTTAGTATTACGACTCCGAGTGAGACTTTGGTTTATGGATTGTCGATTAAAAAATAAAAATTGTTTTCATTTGACCACCGAGGTGAAAAAATGGGTAAATATGTTCCGTTAAAATTTTTATTTAATGAAGAATTAGCAGAAAAAATAGCTGATTCTATTTGTAAACACGATCCTTGTTTCTCTAAAAGCATCTTTGTAGATTCTGTAGCTTGTAAAGTTGAAAATTTAGAGTTAAAACAGCGTATTGAAGCAATTGCAGATGAATTACACAATGCTTTACAAAAAGATTTTAATGCCGCAATACATATGTTACTGAAAACATTAGGACCAGAAAATACAACAGAAGTAGGCACATTTACAAATGGATATATGTACATGCCTCTTGCAAAATACGTTGAAAAATATGGACTTTACGATTTTGAAACCTCGTTCAATGCAATGTATGAAATAACGAAAAGGAATACTACTGAATATGCCATTCGGCCTTTTCTTGAAACATACCATGAAGACACACTAGACATATTACAACAGTGAGTTCATGACGAAAACAGTTATCTCTATCAGTGTTTCAGTAGTTTGGAACAAAAGGCTGCTGGTACTAGAATGAGTTTGCTTAATTTCCCAGGCTTTCTATCGAAAGGAATGGGGATTGCGATTGTAGGTGGATTATTATCGATACATTTGCTAAACCGAAAATTACTACCTATGAATGCTAATTCTTTCACTCATTTGTATAGTAATTTACTATTACTTTTTGCAGGAATCATATTGATTAGCTGGTTGGTTACTATGAAAATGTATAAATGCTCCAGAAGAAATATATAACAAAGTGAAAAGATTCATTTTTCAATAACTTTTTTGTTATATTTTTCAATCTAGTGACGTTTCTTACATCAAGATTAAAACAACTATATTTTTAACCCCGATCTAAATTTAGATCGGGGTTATGCTTATTTGGACTTTTGAAATTAAATAACTTTATTATCATTTTACATATAAAAAATCAAAATTTAACAATTTACCATATATGCATTATAAAAGGTTTGTCTAAAATAATGTATATGTCAAGAAAACTTGTCTGGAAGTTGAAATGTTGTAGAATCTAGAGTCCGAATATACTTACGATAGATCCTCCCAATCATACTCGCCTGCGTCGGATAGTCTCTAAACCCTTTACACCACGTATGATTGAGGACCTTCGTCCCCGTATTCAGCAACTTGCCAACGAATTGTTAGTTGCTGTACAAGAACAAGGAAAAATGGAAATCATTGCAGATTTTGCTTAACCACTACCCATTATTTTCATTTCCGAGGTGCTTGGGATTCCCGCCACTGATCGAAACCAGTTCCGCAAATGGACAAAAAACTCATGGACACCTCTGTGGAACCTATTCAGGGAACTGAAGTTAAAACAACACTTAAAAGTTTATTCATTACATTGAGACATTACTTAACGAAAAGCGTCTAAATCCTGATTCTGATTTGATAAACGATCTCATTCAAACAAGAGAGCAAGAAAACAAGTTGAATAAGAACGAGCTCCTTTCAACAATTTGGCTACTCATCATCGCTGGACATGAAAAGACAGTTAATTACATAGAGAAGTCAACGTCTTTTTTATTTTAGGGGAACTTGTTTTGTTAATTTGATATTGACAGTTAAGTGAAGTGACATTTGATTCTCATAATCCGTATTATCTGGAGTTAATAAACTCTATTACACTCTCTTCTTTAGGAACGTTTCCATAATATCTTTCTTAAATTTTTCATAATCAAACTGAAAAGCTACATTATGCGTTTTATAGCCTGGATTAGTAACAAAACGAAAATCTGCAATGCTTTGACCAAATCCTTCTCCTTGATCAGGGATTACTTTAATAGGTACTCTTGAAAGACTAACAGCGTCTTGATTTAGCAAATACCAAACTGTTACAAAATCATGCATAGGACTTCCACTTATACCAGGATTAGACTTGGAATAGAAATTATAATAATAATCTAGCATAGGTTTGATGATGAGCCCTGCAGAATCCTGTGTATTCCGATGAAATGCATCTATTTTCTGGACCATTTCAGGTGTAACAATTGCATGTTGAGTCACATTTAAAGGAATAATTGTCAAGTTCTTTGCATGCTGCAGAATTAGGTTTGCTGCATAAGGGTCTGCATAAAAGTTAGCTTCAGCCACGGCAGTTACGTTACCTGGAAAGAAAAAAGCTCCCCCCATGCAAATGCATTCTCTTACGTTTCGCATTGTTTCTAAATTCAATACAAAGGTCGTAGCTAGCGAAGAAAGTCTTCCTAAATTGATAATTGTAAGATCTTCTAAATTTGATTGTATAATTTGATAAATATCATTTAGAGGATAAACTGGATATGAAATTTCAGGAGGAATGATAGGTCCTAATCCGACTTTTCCATGTACTTCAGGAAAATACTTAATCAATATACCTGTCAACGGTACAGAAGCACCAAGGAATACAGGTATCTCTTCTCTTCCCGCAAGGTACTTCAAATAGTTAATATTTCTTATTACATTTTTTCTCGATACATTTCCATAATCAGCTACAATTCCTAAAAGTTTAATGTCTTTACGAAAAAAAGTGTACAGTATAGCAAACGCATCATCAATCCCCAAATCTGTAAACAGGAGAACCTTTTTAGGCATATCTCTTCCTCCAAAATTTATAGAATCCTACCTTCACTAATGATGTAGTGAGTAGACTAAACTTGTATGTATGTATATATTTTATGTATTCTTAAAGAGTGGATTCTATTCACTTGAAATAGTTTTGCTTATCTAAATCTGATATTATATTCAAGTATAAAATACATAAGGGCATTAGAGATATGGAAAAATCTGTTGTTATTGAGGAATTTACATCGGATTGGGTACTACAATTAGGACTCACCATATCAAAAAAGAAAATTGTACGTTTAGACACAAAATTAATATATTTTGATTAACTCCCTGTACGTTAAGGAATTAGTTTCTATATTTGAGGAAATGTATGTGACAGGTGGATATTTAGGGGAATCTAATATTCACCATTCAAATATGATAGAATAGAAGTATATCCAAAACGGAGGAATAACAAATGAACTCAAACACAAAACAGTTTATTTATGATATCCAGCAAAGAAAGAACAATTATATAGAAAATGCTTTAATAGCAATACAACACCCTAAAAAAGAGCAATCTGAACAGGTCATTCAAAATATAGTAGAGAAGATGGATATGATGATTAGTCTAGTTACTACGTACATGAGGATTGAATCTGGATCTACGGAAGAATTAAAAGAACTTCAGAAAGAAATTATCCATGCTCAAGCATATATTCAAAAACGAAAATTCGAAGAAACACAGAGATAAAACCCTGTGTTTTTATTTGATGCTCTATAACGCTAATCTATTATAAATTAATTACAGGCAATTTGATTATTGTTTTGGCATAATCCATACAATTTGTTGAATGCGTACAATATATGGCACCGTATCTTCAATGAGCAAATGATCTGGTTTCACATCCTTTAATTTACCTCTTATATTGCCTCTTACAGTTTCAATAACCACATGTTTACCAATTACTGATTGTAATGTCTGATATACATAGGGATTAGGCACACTTACCATATTTTGTTTACTAAAGTCATTTCCCTCCAAATAACTCATTCTATAAGACTCCTTTCTAACTTGCATTCTTTCTACTAATATATGATATAAATCTTATAAATATGCTAGAAGGATAATTCATTATATGGACGGAAATAACATTTTAATAGGGTACGGTTTCTATTTCTACATTGCTAAAAAAATGATTTATATAAAGTTACTTTTACTAGTTAATAGGAGATGATAAAGGGATATTTTGAATATACATCTAGGTTGTTCCTTTCTGGTTATGTATCATTTTAAATACGCCCTTTATTAGAATAGTGCTCATATTTTTTTTGAGATTCTTTCGTAATGCGTGCGTTAAGTAAAATTGCTAACAATAAAAATACTCCATATTTTCCCCCTGTAGCTCCTATGATAATCACACTACTACAAACAAGTACAATTAATAGGATAAACGAAACTAAATAAATACGATCATAATTCTTTGACATCTTCTCGTATTTTATGCGTTTTTTCCTTGCATCCATTTTAATTCCTCCTTTAGATGATCCATTTCACTCTCAGATAAATCTCGCCCTTAAAAAAGAAACAATCTATCGTTTTAAATAATTAGTTTGTTTTTTTATCAACTAATTTATATAACGTAAAAAGAAATCCTACCAACATTAAGCTCTCCACCATGATAATTTCCATCCTCTCCTTCCTTTTAACCCCAACACATCAGATAAAAGTTATTTATATCCCATATTGGCTGCAGCAAGCAAAAAGGATCCCCCTTTTCTTAAAGGTCGATCCTTTTCTCCTTGCATGCAACTATTTTTACCTATTCTTGATTAATTAGAATAATAGCTGGTCCATCTACACAAATTCCACCAACTTCGATTTTTTCATAAGGCTCAACTGTAATAGAAATAATCCCTTCTCGCTTCTTTAATTCATTACTTAATTCTTTTGTTAACATTTTTTTCATGTGCGGACTCCTTCTTACTGCTTAATTTACTATTGTTATGTAAATAAAATAAAAAATGGTTTCTTGGTCTGGAAACCATTTTTTGTAGTTTACCATATGGTATTACCAGTTCGTTTATCAATTTTACGTAAAGTAGATAAACAATTACTATTCACTGTCTCAGTAGATGTAAGGAACTCTTAAAGATGGCGGTGAGATTGATTGTTTTTTCTTCTAGAAATAATGACTTAGATAGTATATTACCTAAAACAATGAAAGCCCTACCTCTCTTTCATCCTTACGGCTCCTTGTCCGTGCCAGTGTGAATCAGGATTGCAAAAATCAAGTGACTATTTAATCGAGTTATTTAATAAAACTTCGAATGTTCGTAAAATAAATTTAAAAATAAAAATGGATTAGATTGAAGTAATAACAAAAGAGGTTCCTACTCTAAAAATGAGTTGAAGAAATTGAATGTCTTTGAAATGATTTGCTTATAGTACTCATCATATTCTCGAAAAATTCAGGATATTTTCGGGAGATATAATACATTATCTATAATGAACCTTAACAGAAACTTTTTATTTGATTTTCAGTGATTCCTTTAATTAATTCTAGTTCACTGACCAAAAACTTATATGCATCATCCAACAATTTTTTTTCGCTTGTATTCAGTGTTTTTTCTTTCTTCATACGCATTAAATCGCGTACAACTTCAGCACCTTCTTGTATTTCACCCGTTTTTATTTTGTCCGTGTTCACTTTATGCCTTTGTTTCCACGGCAGTAATTTACATGATTCTTCATGCTGAAAAATGTGTATAATGTGTTTTAATGCAAGTATATCAGTAACTGGGCGTATATTCGAATTTAATATTTTCCCCGTAGGAATCATGACTTGCATATTACTGATTGACATTTTGATGACATAATACTGTTGTTTTTCCCCTGAGAATTCTTTTTCTTCTATGGCTTCAATTATACCTGCTCCGTGCATTGGATAAACAATGTTATCGCCAATTTGAAACATATAATCCACCTCCATATGTGGTAACCTTTTCAAGCTTAACACATATGTTGTTTTTTATCAAATATTTAATAATATCACGAGTTCATTTTAGGTGTCAATCACTTTTTTCTTCAAAAGTTAAATCAAGTAAAACAGCCGTAAAATACCAAAGAGCGTTCGAGATTTCCAATAAAAGAAAAGGGAATTCATACGCGTATATCCTGAAATCTCCACCCATTAACGTAGATCAATTTCCCCTTGAAAACGGCCAAATCGATCCCGTATTTTTTTCAATCTTATATGATACTCCAAAATCTCAATTCTTGCTTTTTCTGCTAGAGGGGCAATTGGTCGTAAATCTTTTAACCCCCAATACTCAACCACTACATCAAGTACTTGATCAAAATATTGTAGTGGGCCATAGTTTGCTTCTTTTGCAATCACAGCCATTCTATTTTCAAAATCAGGCATGACGGCACCTGGCATTTTAAAATTCCTAATCACATTGGCAATATGGTAGCAATAATTTGGTTCCAATTCTAAATGTGTTCGAATAACGTCTCGATAAAACGCATAATGAAGTGTTTCATCTTTTGCAAGACGGCGTAATAACGTAGCAAGATCTGGATCATGCTTACTTGCAACTTTAGCTACATTATTGTAAAACACCATTGTTGCAAGTTCTTGTAGCGTCGTATATGTCATGGCTTCGATTGGTGTATGAAAATCAGGCTCAAATCCACACTCAACGACTGATTTTCTTAATTCATGTATACGTTTAGGGTTTACACTTCGAGTGAGTAGTAAATATGTCTCTAATAAATTCGAATGTTGATCCTCTTCTGAGGTCCAAGTATGAATAAAGTCTGTAATAACAGAAAGGGAACCTTTAAAAGTCGCAGATAAATACGTTGTAAACCATGGTAAATTCACTTCTGTTAATAAAGCTGTTTCAATGGCCGTAATTACACCAGAAGGGAGAGTAACTTGACTTTCATCCCATGGAACTCTTTTAAAGTCCATTCCCTTATCCCATGGTAAAAACTCATGATAAGCCCAGTCTATCTTCTGCGCTCTTATTTTATGTTGTTCATACAGTTCTTTTAAACGTGGTTCTAATCGAAAATCTAAATCATTTGTTAACATTTAAGTGCCCCCTTTTTCTTACCATGGATATTCATCCTATTTTTATCCTTAAAAATTTTCTACAAATAAATATTACTTTCCTTTTTTAAAGCCAAACAAAACAAATTTGTAACAAAACTTTTTAAGAGCACTATATTTTTATAGGATTTTTTTATTAAAAGGAGGACCGTTACATCTATTTCCTTTTTTATAAAATAGATACTGAAACATACAATATGTTAGTTAGCCTAAATAATAGCTTTGACAAGTGCCAACCCAATTCCATTCGAGCCAAGCTTTTTAGAACTACTTGATTTATAGAATCGTTCAAAAACATGAGGTAATTCTTCAGCTAAAATTCCCTCTCCAAAATCTTGGATCACTAGTTCGATATAGATTGGAGAATTTTTGACCTGAATCATTATGTTACCACCTGGTTTAGAATGTTCTATTGCATTCTAAACCAGGTTTAACAAAGCTTCCTCCATCTATAATTTTTCGTGAATAACAATTATTTCTCTCGGTGCATTCCAATTAATATATTTTTATCACTTATCATGCTTTCCAAGCGATTTAGAACTTCCTTAGTCATATCTACTAAATTTCCTAGCTCTTGATCAAAGGATTTCCACTTATTTATCCCGAATATATAAATAACCATTCTCACAAGGAGCAAATTTATATGAATCTATTCGAACACGAAACATAAAACTGCTTCATTTTAATAAGAGGTCCTCCCTTTTTCTTTTCTCATCATATTATCCATTAAAAAATAGGAGGACAAATTTATGAAACGTGATCCATTATTTTCAACTTTATTAGAAAGTGCAAATACAAACTTTAGTGGCTGGGATTTTTCTTTCATTTCAGAAACGGGTCGAATGAAGAGCGAGCCATTATCGTGGTCGTACGGCAGTACTGCTTTTCAACTTATGCAACGTGCAGAATCAATGCTCGATATGGGGACTGGCGGCGGAGAGTTTTTATCTATGTTACAACCGTTCCCGTCAACTATTTATGCTACTGAGGGCTACGCTCCAAACGTGCCAATTGCTCGAAAGAAATTAGAGCCTTTAGGGGTTACTGTTGTAGAGGTGAACGATGATACTGCATTGCCATTTCAAGATGGTCAGTTTAATCTAATCCTAAACCAACATGAATCATATGCTGCTTCTGAAGTAAAAAGAATCCTTTCTCCAAATGGAACATTTCTTACACAACAAGTTGGCGGTCTCGATTGCGCGGAACTTAATGACCAATTTGACACACCACTAAATAGTGAATTTGCAAGTTGGTCGCTTGAAGCGGCATGTAATGAACTACAGGAAAACGGAGTTACTATCTTAGAAGCAAAAGAAGAATTCCCTTTCCAACGCTTTTATGATATTGGCGCTATCGTCTATTATTTAAAAGTAATTCCGTGGCAAATTCCTGATTTCACTATCGAAAGGTATTATGAGGAGTTATATCGTATACATGAGATTATCTTGCAAAAAGGATATTTTGATGTGAAGCAACATCGATTTATGATTAAGGCGATTCGTGACTAACGGAAAAGAGGTGGCAAAGCCACCTCCTTTTTTGTTCCGTTTACGTATGTTCTCTACTCTTTCACCATAAGAAAAGTTATATCATACATATTACAATTATGACCAATGAATTGTATTTCTGAAACTTATAATCACCTCGCATATATAACGAGAGCAAAAACGTGATTTTTCACTTTCCTCTTCTATTGAGAAACAAGTTGTTTTTCATATCGCTTGTTCGCATCATCTTCTTTCAAACATGCAGTTGTGTAATTAATAATATTCCGGTTATCGTACGTGAATATATGTTTTAACTTATTTTCTTCTGTTAATACTGTCGGTAAGTATTTTGGTAAATTGCTAACTACTCCTCTATTATCACCATCTAATATCCAATCAATTTCTTTCCATTCTAATAAGCCTTCAGCCGTACGTAATGGTGTATTCATTTGCATTCCATCTGGCAAATCAGCAACGAACACATACATTCCTTCACTAGCCTGGGGCTCACCTTTACCTTTAAAACCAACAGTCCCTTTATACGTTACACTTGAAAGTTCTATGCCCGTTTCCTCAAACGTTTCTCTAATTATTCCTTCGTATGGCGTTTCATTCTCTTCTATTTTTCCTCCAACACCATTCCACATCCCCATATTCGGCTTTTTATTTCTATTTAATAGCAGTATTTTATCGCTTTCTCTAATAAAGCAAATTGTGTATTTGTACATACGATCATTTCCTTTCATTTGCCACATGAGTTATTTGGCTTATTTTCAAGTAAAAACACTCGCCTTACAATTCCTTACTACATAATATATAGTACAACTTTCATGCGTAAACACTTTACGTCAAACGAGAGAAGCCTTTTTAGAAAGGAGAATTTAAAATCGATACTATAAGCAATGAATTTCTAAAACAATATTACGACAGCCTTGTGTGGTTAAAAGATACACATTGGTTTGGAGTTCCAATCTGTAAACTTCCCTCTGATCTCTTTTTGTATCAAGAAATCATTTATGAATTAAAGCCCGATTTAATTATTGAATGCGGGACTTTTCACGGTGGTAGTGCACTGTATTTAGCTTCTATGTTAGATTTAATTGGAAAAGGTCACGTACTTACTATCGATATAACTCCGCAGCCAAATCGGCCATCACATAATCGGATTACGTATTTAACAGCATCTTCTGTTTCTGTGCAGGCCATCCAAACAATAGTAAGTATGCGCAAACCTGATGATGTGATTTTAGTTATTTTAGATTCTGATCATAGTAAAGAGCATGTTTCCAAAGAACTCTTGCTATATAAATCTATCGTCACTACTGGCAGTTATATAATTGTAGAAGATACCTCCATTAACGGAAATCCGCTTCTTCCCGATTGGGGTCCTGGCCCGATGGAAGCTGTGGAAGAGTTTTTAACTAAAAACAATAACTTCATAATCGACGAGTCTAAACATAAATTTTTCATATCATTTAATCCAAAAGGTTTTTTAAAGAAAATAAAGTGAAACTTTAATAAGTTGGGTTTTGCTCATCCCCCACTTATTCTATCATTTTCATTTTTGAAAAAGGATAATATACGAATTCCACCTTGCCAATTATGTTATCTTCTTCAATATATCCTAAGCCATTGCGACTATCTCTACTTACTTCGCGGTTATCTCCCATTACAAATAACTTATTTGGCGGAATTTTTGTCTTTTGAAAGTTATAAAACACTTGTGTGTTGTTAAATAAATCTTTGTTCGTATATGGTTCTTCTTGCTTTTTATCGTTCACATATACCTTTCCGTTCGTTATGTTAATTACATCACCAGGAAGCCCTATTACACGTTTCACATAATATTTCGATTCATCCTCTTCTTTTATAATGACAATTTCTCCGTGTTGTAAATTAGAAAGACGTACTACCGCTTTATTTACAAATACGTAGTCTTCTTCATATAAAGTCGGCTGCATCGATTCCCCTTCCACCTTACATAAAGTAAAAGAATGGTAGCCTATGACTATCACCAATATAAATAGTATGTACTTTCCCCAGCCTCTCTTAATCTCCTTTTTCATATCCATTCCCACCTTATAAAGCGCTTTTTAACTCAAAAAATATATCACTGCACAATATGTTTCCATGCAGTGATACTATTTTTACTGTGCCTTGTTCGGTTGTTCTACTGGAATTGAATTTGTATTTGATCTATTTGTTTTTAATTCAAAATACGCATCCAAAATCTCTTTACCAATCGCAGAATTAATTCCTGATTTATCATCATTCACCCATGGTACAACAACTGAAAAAGCTACTTCCGGATCCGCATCATATGGTGCATAACCGGCAAGAGTTAAATTATAACATTTTTTTCGGTTGTTGTTCTCATCTCTTCCAATATCACTTTCTCCACCATATACTGTCTCAGCTGTTCCTGTTTTTCCCGCTGGTTTATATGGTAGACCTTTAAATGTTCCGGTTCCGGTTCCGTCAGCTTCTTGAAAAACTCTTCTAAATCCTTCTTTTACATGATTAATGTACGAAGTTTCCATATCCACTCTATTTAATACAACTGGTTCAATCGACCGAACGACTTTTCCTGCATCCTCTGGTCTATTCGGTTGCTCTCTAACTTCTTGTACAATTTGTGGTTTCATTCGGTAACCGCCATTTGCAATGGTTGAAATATATTGCGCAAGCTGAAGCGGCGTATATGTATCATACTGTCCAATCGCATAATCAAGTAAAAATCCGGGTATGTTATCAGTTCTACCTATTTGACCGATTGATTCATTTGGCAGGTCAATACCAGTCGACACACCTAGGCCAAATTGTCTAAAATAGTAGCGCATTTTATTAAATGTTTCTTGTTTAATATCTAATGGATTGTTTGGAACATAATTAATGCCTGCCATTTTTAAAGCTGTATTAAACATATAAACGTTCGATGACACTTGCAAAGCTCTTAAATCATCAATATCCCCAAATTCTTTCCACGATTTCTTCGGCTTAGAACTTCCTTTAAAATACATTGGCGCATCAAAGAAGTGTGTATACGGCTTAATCGCTTCTGTTTGATATCCAGTTAATAAAGTAGCCCCTTTTACAGTTGACCCTAACTCATAAGAACTTGTCATCGTTCCTAATGCATAATCTTCTATTTGCATACCGCCATCTTTATTTACAATTTTCTTTCCTGCCATTGATAAAATTTGACCGTTTTTCGGATTCATCATTACTACGAACGCACGATCCATCATCGGCTCTGCAGCATGAAAGGCTCGTAAATTCTTTTCAAGGCTTCCCTCTACTCTTTTCTGTAAATCCATATCGACTGTTAACATCAAGTTATTTCCACTTTTTCCTTCAGTCACTTTTTCTGTTCGAACAATCTTCCCTGCTTTATCCATAATATTTTTAGACTGTTCTTTCGTTCCATGTAGTGCATCTTCGTATTGTTTTTCGATGTAACTTTTACCAATACGGTCGTTTCGATTATAATCACGAACTAAATAATAATCTAATTGTTCTCTTGGCAACCCTTCATTTTCATTAGAAACGCTACCTAGTATAGAGCGCAGTATTTTATCATTTGGGTATTCACGTTCCCAATCTACTGTCGTATCTACCCCTGGTAAACTTGCCAACCTTTCACTAACGACAGCATATTCATTTTCACTTACATCTTTTTTAACGATTTGCGGTGTCATTTTATATCCCGCATTCATTTTGCTTTTAATCACTAATACTTCTATATCTTCCTTTGAAAGCTCATTTAATTCCTCTTGTGTAATTCTTTCCCGGCGCAGTTCTTCTACTTTTTTATCTAATTCTTTTCCTTCTATTTCTTGCTTTCTAAATTTACTCTCATCTTCTTTCGTTACTTTCGCCGCTGCCCGCTTTTCATTTAACTGCATCCAAAAATCTTTTTTATCTGTCTCTGTTAACTTATCCATGTCCTCTTGCGACATTTCAATTAGCTTAGCTAAATCTCTTGCTACTTGTAAAACTTCTTTCGAGTCCACTCCTCTCATTTTCGTATATGTAACGGTTCGTAATGGTTTATTATTTACAATAACGTGACCTTGTCGATCAAACATTTTCCCTCTAGGAACGGGAGTACTTACCGTTACATCTTCCTTTTTGTTTACTTCATTTCTATACGTTTCTCCATCAATGATTTGTACTTTACCTAATTGAATTATAATAGCTGAAAATAAAAGAAAGACAATAAAAAATAGTACATTTAACCGAAATGGAATATGAGTCTTTTTCTTTTTCGATTGTTTTTTCTGCTCCTTTTTCTGTCTCATTTCGCTCCCTCGCTTCATTCTATTAACATTTCTACGCAAAATCATTATGTATCAAATTTATTTATATGATATATATAGAATTTTATATTAATTACTAAAGAAATAAAAGATTTAATTTTCAGTTTTTTAATTTATTATCCTATTTATTACCATTCCCTTAATGCACAATAACATGAATATTATTCTAAAAGAAAAATGGGCAAATTGATTTTTATACCATTCGTTTACATTTATTTGTATACTAAAGAAATAAATTCATAAAAGACATTACTTAAGGAGAGAACGAAAATGACAGATTCGTTTATCATACATACTAATACGCCACATTGTTTAAACTTTATGATCTATATTCAAAATATTTATCTCAATCAAAAAGGAAAAAAAGAAAATTTTCGTTTTCCTTACATAACAAAAACATTACATTTCTCCACTGACTTTAAAACAAATTTCAAAGAATTATGGCTGACTCTTCGTAAGCAAACTGCTAACGACAGATATGATTTACAGATTTTTCACGAGGAGAATCATATATTTTATGAGAAGCTTTTTGACGCTAATTTATGTGATGAGGAATCATTTATAGAATTAATATGTAGTTTTAAAGTATGGTGGACTAGCATAGCAGGTCAGCTTTCAATAGAATATTCCGTAAGTCATTATAGTGAACAACTCTATAATGACTTAGTTTTATACTTAAAACAAAACGGAATAAAATCTTCACAACAGCTACAAATTAGCTTACTTTATGACGACTGTGTATTCACTAAAGATAATATTACTTCTTACTCTGCCATTTTACCTACGAAACACTTTTTTATAAATTATAGAGATGTGGTTACTACACTATCGACATGTTTTCATGTTGTTTAATATAGCAATTACTCAAATAAAAAACTGAGGTGGATACCTCAGTTTTTTTAATAGTTTATTTCATTGAAGATAATCCCTCAACAAACTCACCAATCTTATTTTGAAAAACATAATCAAAGTTATATTCCTGTCCTGTTAACTCTTCATTTACTAAGATGGTTGTTGCTCCTACTTCCCTCTTTGCAATTTGCGGGAATGAAGCGACAGGCTGTACTTTTAGTGACGTTCCCATAACGATAAGCACATCTGTTTCATATAAACGTTTGATTGCATTTTGATATTGCGGCAATGTATCTCCGTATAAAACAACGTCTGGATTTAAAATGAAATTACACTTCTGACAGCGCGGCACTTCATGATTAATCATATACTGTAAATCATAGCCTGATTTACATTTTGGACAATGTGCTGTTTGAAGTGTTCCATGTAAATCGATGACATGCTTACTGCCACCTAATTGATGTAAACCGTCAATATTTTGCGTTAAAATCGTAATATCTTTCCCTTGTTCTTCTAGCGCAGCTAAAAAGCGATGTCCACGATTTGGTTTATATTGATGGAACGTATTAATTTGAAAGATTTCTTTATAATGCTTCCAAAACTCTTTCGGACTTCGATTATAATACCCTCTTGATAAGTACATCTCCACATTCGCATCAGCATACAATCCATTTGCTGAACGAAAATCTGGGATACCACTTTCCGTACTTGCACCTGCGCCTGTTAATACTGTAATTTTCTTCGCTTTTTCTAAAATTGAACGAACCTCTTCAAATTGCTGCACAAAAATCACCTCTATGTATTTTCCTATTCTTATTATACCAGTTGTTTACAGGAGGTGTTGTACAATTCATTTTACTTAATGCGTTGCGCCCCCAATCTCTACAATATCTACTTCAACTGTCGTCGTTACTTCGATTGCCAATTCTATCCCCTTACGAATAGTAGAAAGTGACATACTCGGTTGCCCTGGATAATTACTCGCTTGTTCTGGTAAGAACGGAATGTGAATGAATCCGCCTTTTATTTTCTTATCATGTTTCTCTAGTTCATGCATAAGTCCATAGAATAAGTGATTACAAACGAATGTGCCTGCCGTCTGTGAAACAGATGACGGTATGCCCTCTTCGCGAAGTTTTTTTACGATTGCTTTCATCGGAAGTGTAGACCAATATGCAATCACTCCTTCTTCTACAACTGGTACATCTACCGGCTGATTGCCTTCATTATCAGCAATTCTTGCATCATCAATATTAATTGCGACACGTTCTATCGTAATATCTGGTCTGCCCCCAGCTTGTCCGATACATATAATAATTTCCGGCGCTAGTTCTTCTATATACTCTTTTAATACGCTTATTGATTTATGAAATACAGTTGGTACTTGTTTGCTTATTATCTTGTATTCTCCAATTGTTTTTTCATGCAAACCTTTTGCTACTTCCCAAGCTGGATTGATATTTTCTCCGCCAAACGGATCAAACCCTGTTAATAATACTGTTTTCATAGTTTTATCCTCCTAATTAGAAACGATATACAAGGCCGTACATAATAAACATATTTATGATAAAAATTGAAAGAGCAATTGGTACTTGCGCTTTAATAACCGCATTTTTATCCTTTAGCTCTAAAAGCATCGCAGGTACGATATTAAAGTTTGCTGCCATTGGTGTAAGCAGCGTTCCGCAATATCCAGCAAACATACCGAGTGCTGCCATAATTGCTGGGTTTCCGCCGTGCATTTGAACTATTAAAGGTAAGCCAATTCCGCCAGTAATAACAGCAAACGCTGCGAATGCATTTCCCATTACGACTGTAAATAGCATCATGCCTAAACAGTACGCCATAACAGCAACGAACGGATACTCTGTCGGCAGCACTTGTCCGACTAAATCTGAAACAACTTGCCCAACGCCAGACTTCGCGAATATACCGCCAAGTGCTGCTAACATTTGTGGTAAAATTACAGCCCAGCCGACAGCTTGTAATAGTCTGCTTCCTTCTTGTACAGGCGTTGTTATTTTTGATTTTGTAATACGCATCGCCGCAACGAATGCAAGTAATGCACCAAGCGCTAATGCAACTAACGTTACTTTATCTGGATCAACAAGAGAGACATTTCCCCATTTGATTTTCCCTAACGTCAACGTACCGATAATTGTAAAAATAGGAATTAAAAGTGCAGGCATAAAAATTTTATTTTTTAATTTCTCAGCATGTTTCACACGTTCTTGTACTGGAACTTCTTTTTCCTCTGATTTTGTTACTTTATTTAGTGAAGCTAAAACGACCATAGCGAGCACTATACAGCCAACGTAAAACGAAGGAATTACATTTCCGAATAAAAATGTAACTGCAAACAATGCCCAAAATAAACTAGAACCGAATCTGTTTGGATGTTCACGATCGAATGCGATACGAACAGCAATAAAAGTAACGATTATCCCTAATACATAATAGATTGTATCCATTGTTATGATGTTCATATTAGATTGCCTCCTTCTCTTTTTTTCCTTCTGCCTTCATTGTTTTCTCTATATATTTATCAAACCTTCTAAATCTAATCCAGCTTACAATAAGTGCAGATATTGCTGTCGGAATGCCCCAAAGTGCCATATCCCATACTCCGACATGCATACCTACTGAATCGAAGAATCCTTTCATTAATAAAATAGCTCCAGTTGCGATGAAAATATCTTCTCCGAAAAACCAAGCTGTATTTTCAGCTGCTGCTGCGTTTGCTTTAATCTTTTCTCTTAATTTTTCAGGAAGTTTACCGTATTTACCTTGCGCGGCCCCTTCTGCCATCGGTGCAACGAGCGGCCTTACTGTTTGCGCATGCCCACCAATATTAAGCCCTAGTGCTGCTGATGATTCTCTTATCGTAAAATATGACATTAATACTCTTCCAGTTGTTGCTCCTTTTGATTTCGTTATAAGTGCTTCTGCTCTTTCTTTTAAACCGTAACGCTCTAAAATTCCGATTACCGGTAAAGTTAATATAATTGGCATAGACATATATCTATTTTCTATGAAAAATTTACCGAACATGCTGATCACATCATAAAAACTTAACCCTGAAACCATACCAGTAACAATACCTGCAACCATAACTACTAAAAGTGTATTTAATCTAAATAAAAAGCCCACTGCAACAAGTAGTATCCCAATTAATTTAATCATTTCTAGCACTTCCTCTCATTTTTTATTTCGGTGCACAAATAGAAATTTCATTGAGTTCGAATGTTCTGTATATTCTTCTCGCAAATTGCACTGCTTTTTCCCCATCGCCGTGTAAACAAATCGTTTGCGCCTGAACTGCTACTTTCTCTCCATTGACCGCATTTACATGGCCTTCTTTCACCATTTGAAGTACTTGCTTTATCGCTTCGTCTTCATCTTTTATAAGCGCATTTTCTTCTGTACGGCTCGTTAATGTACCATCTTGCTTATATGTACGATCCGCAAAAGCCTCTTGTACAAGAGTTACTTTGTATTTTTCTGCAGCCTGTATAAACGCCTCGCTATTTGCTAAACCATAAAGTAATAGACTTGGATTTATATAATAAATTGCCTTTGCAATTGCATCTGTAATTTCCGGATTAGTTGCCGCCATATTATATAAGGCACCGTGCGGCTTTACATGCTGCATTTTCCCGCCTGCCGCTTTCACAAATGCGTCTAATGCGCCTGTTTGATATAAAACATAATCGTATACTTCACTTGCTGAAATATTCATGTTTCTTCTACCAAATCCAATTAAATCAGGAAATCCAGGATGCGCCCCTATTGCTACGTTATGCTCCAAAGCTTTTTCAACAGTTTGACGCATAATAGACGGATCACCCGCATGAAAACCGCAAGCAACGTTTATAGAGGAAACGAACGGAAGAATTTCATCATCATTCCCCATTTTATAAGCGCCAAAACTTTCTCCTAAATCACAGTTTAAATCGATTGTAGTCATAATGTATTCCTCCTAATTTCAGCTTCGTAAAGCGATGAATTTCTTTAATAGATTCATATTTACTTCTTGTTCTATGTACAATTGTTCCGCTTCTTCAAGCGTAATTTTCTCAAAAGAAACATAGTCCCCCGGCTTTAGCTGGGCAAGAAGAGGTAAATCTACTGAAATGATACTTCCCATTCTCGGATAGCCACCTGTCGTTTGCCTATCTGCCATTAATATAATCGGCTGTCCACCATTAGGAACTTGAATGGTTCCAAATGTAACAGGACTCGATAAAATCTCTTTTTCTTCATTCCTATTTAAAACTTCTCCCTCAACCCTATAGCCCATACGGTCAGCATAATTAGATACCTTATACTCTTTCGTAAAAAATGCCTTTCTACTTTCTTCTGTAAATTGATCATATTCAAAGTCAGTTATGACACGAAGCTTTGGATGTTTCTTATACTTTGGTAGTACTCTGTTGCTAATTGCCCATTTCGTTTTTATTCTCGCATCTTTTTGTAAATCTTGAATGAAACGACTCGCCATTTCTGGTTGTGCACCAATTTGGAAGTAGTTACCCTTTTTCAACATTCTTCCTTCTATACCACCAATCGCAGCACGTATGTACGTACTTTTGCTTCCCATTGTACGCTCAATATGTATACCACCCGCAAAAGTTACATACGCTCTGCAACCACTTTTCACTTTTCCAAAACAAAGCATACTACCTTCTTCCGCTAAAATGGGACGCCATAACGGGATACGTTCTCCATTCAATAACGGTTCCATATCTGCTCCGCCAATCGCAAGTAAAGTCGTTTTCTTTATTAACAATTTAGGTCCCATAATCGTCATTTCGAGTCCCGCTTCATTCTCCTCATTACCAACTAACATATTGATCATCCGAAGTGCACTTTGATCCATAGTCCCGCCAACTGGTACACCGTATTGTTGATAATGAGATCGCCCTAAATCTTGGACTGTTGTAAACATTCCCGCATGCAAAACTTCTACATCCATTCTTTAGCCCCCTCAAGTGATACGTACTCTTCCTTCGTTATTGGGATAAATCGTAAATACATACCACTTTGAATATATGTTGGTATTTCTTCTTCCGGATTAAATAATGAAATAGGAGTTCGGCCGATAATATTCCATCCTCCTGGTGTTTCAAGCGCATATATACCTGTTTGATTTCCGCCAATACCTACTGAACCAGGAGAGATTTGTAACCGTGGTGTTTCTTTTCTAGGTGTTTCTAATTCTTTTGATAGTCCTCCTAAATACGGGAACCCTGGTGTAAAACCTAACATATATACAAAATATGTAGGTTCACTATGTATTCGAATCACATCTTCTACTTGTAAATCTTTATAATGTGCAACCTCTTCTAAATCAGGTCCATATTCTCCCCCGTAGCACACTGGTATAGAAATATGTTTCACATCCTGTTTTACTTCTTCTTTATAAGAATCACACAGCTCCTTTATATACTGGCGAACGTAATCATATGGCCTTTCACTTCTCTCATTTCTCTTCCATACTTCGTATACATTGTAGTAAACAGCTAATGAAGTAAACGACGGAACGCACTCAATCATTCCTGCAAACGGATGTTGCTGCAGTGCTTGAAATAACCGCTGTACTTTCTCATATATATCCATCTTAATTTCTTCACCAAATGTAACAATAATTGCTTGATCCCCTAACGCAGAAAATTTCATCCTACTCCCTCTTTCTATGCCAAAAAGCCGAGTTCTTTCGAAATGCGATGTGCTGTTTCTTTCACCTTAGCGATAAAATATGAAATGTTACTTTCGCTGTACTCAATTGCTAATCCCGAAATACTCATACCTGCTACAACCGTTCCATCACTTGCGAAAATGGGCGCTGCTATTGCGGCTGTATGATTTTCTAACTCAGAATAACTAATTGTGTAGCCTTCCTTTTTTGCCATTTGCAACACTTCTAGCAATTGTTCCTTATCCACAATTGTTCCATCTGCAAACTGTTTTAAATCCACTTCCTCTATGTATCTCCGTTTCTCTTCCTCAGAAAAATACGATAGTAAAATTCTCGGACATGCACCAGCATAAAGTGGTGCTCTTCTTCCAACCGCCGTATACACGCGTACTGGCTGAACACCTTCCATCTTTTCAACATAAATTGCGTCATTACCATCTTGAATTATTAAATTAACTGCCTGTCCTAAACTATCTCTAAGTTCTTTCATATAAGGAATTGCTATATTTCTTACTGATAATCGGTGTGAAACAAGTTGACCGAACCGTAAAAATACGACCCCTAAACGATATTTCCCCTTTTCGTTTTTTTGTAAAAACTCCATCTCTTCCAACGAACCAATTAAACGATAAACAGATGTTTTCGGCATATTTGTAAGCTGAACCATCTCAGTTAAACTTAGCTCTTCATGCTCATAAAACAACTCTAAAATATCCATTGTCTTAACTGCCGTTTTATTTATACTCATTCTATCTCCCTTTCGTTCCGAATTACGGAACTTAAATTCCGTTTTTCGAAACAAACATATAATTTAAAATTATAAAATATTCTTTCAATTCATTCAATAGATTTTAAGCAAATAAAAAAGTATGGAAGAATATCTCTCCCATACTTCACCACACTTTATAACGCTCTTACTTGTTCCAACGGCCAGAAAACAGCTTGTCCTTTTCCGACAATTTCATCTTCTGAAATAAAGCCAAACATGCGACCATCCTTAGAAACTTCACGATTATCCCCTAAAACAAATACTTGGCCTTCTGGCACTTTCGTTTTCCCAGTGATTTGTTCTAACGTAAAGTCTGGAGTTAATACACGGCCTACTGCTTTTTCTTTAAACTTTTTTAAATATGGTTCTTCCATCGCTTTTCCGTTTACATATAAAACATCATTTTTATACTCAACTGTGTCGCCTGGCAAACCAATTACTCGTTTTACTAAATCGTATCCTTCTTTTCCGTGGAAGACGATAATATCAAAGCGATCTAATCCACTTATACTATAACCAATCTTATTCACGAGAACTCGTTCGTTATTTTTTAAAGTGGGCATCATTGATTCACCTTGCACTAAAGAAGGTGTAAATAAAACACCGCGAATAATAGCAATTAATACAAGGGTAAAACCTATCGTTTTAGCCCAAGAGAATAATTCTTTCTTCGTATTTTCCTTCATCGTTTCTCCTCTTTCTTAAGCACTTATTTTATGATTTCAACTAATTCTTGTACTAAATTAGGGTCTATTTCAGAAAAACATGATTTTCCTTCTCTTACCGCTGTACCGACATGAGCTTGCGAAATTCCAGTTTCATCTAGCAATCGCTTTATATTTTCTTTCGTCACCCCAGCTCCAGCTACAAGTTGAATTTGACCATCGCTTACCTTTTGCATTTCTGTAAGCACCGGAATATTCTCTACTATATTTCCCTGTCCACCTGAAGTTAAAACGTGAGTCACTTTATGAAACTTCTTTAAAGTGTTCATTGCTTCTACTGGATTTTCTATATCATCTATCGCACGGTGGTACGTTACATTTATTCCATCTACAACAGATAGTAAGTTCGCTAATTTCCCTTCATCCACTTCATTTCGTTCATTTAATACACCTAATACAACACCAGCTACTCCTAATTTCTGAGCAACTACAATATCTTCTTTCATCATTTCAATTTCTTCTTCCGTATATGTAAAAGACTTCGCATGCGGACGAATCATAACATGAATTGGTATACTTACCGCTTCTACCGCTTTCTTTATAAAAGCATAACTCGGTGTTAAACCACCTTCTGTATAAGATGAAATTAATTCAATCCGCTTCCCGCCAGCACTTTCAATTCGTTTTACATCTTCTAAACATGTTGCAATAACCTCTAGCATGAGATGACCTCTTTTCGTGCTTTTTTCTTATTATAACATTAGTAAAAATAAGAAGCCTAGCTTTCTCCTTTAAAACTTAAAAAAGAAGAATGAAAAGAAAGATTTTTTATTAGCAACGATTATTGATAACATCCTATTATTCATGTACACTCCTACCATAATGAAAAAGCCCGTCATTTTGACGGACTTTTCTAATTTCAAGCTTTTCTTTCCTCAGTTTTCATATCAATGCCTAATTGATCTTCTAATAACTTTACACCTTTCTTTGTAAGATGGACAGCTCGGTTCTTATCCGTTTTCGTAATCCATCCCTGTTCAAAAAGCAGTTTTGCAATTGCAGACCCTAACCAACCAGAAATATGGTAGCGTCGTTCACTCCAATCAAGACAAGGTTTTGCAAATACCCTCCTTTTTATATCTGCCTTATCAATATTTATTCCAAAATTCAGAAACCATTTCTTACCTTGTTCCGTTACAATGTATTCTCCATCCTCTAAAATTATAAATTTCCTATCAAGTAATTTTTCAGTTATCTCTACACCGAGTTTGCCTGCAAGATGATCATAACAAGTTCGAGCATAACGAATTTGTTTTAGTTGGCTTGATTGTTTTAAAGAGCGAACTTGAACTGTTGGTGCAATTGTCCCTAACTTTTCAAGCACTTCTGCAACTTCTTGATTAGCAAGTCGATAGTAACGATGTCTACCATGTTGTTCAACTGTAAGTAAATTCCCTTCTACTAATTTAGAAAGATGCGAACTAATTGTTGGATGTGACACTTTTGCCATATAAGCCAATTCACTAGCAGGTAGTGCCTGATTATTCATTAGACACTCTAAGATGATTGCTCTTGTAGGTTCAGCAATTAGTTTAGCTATATATGAGATATTCGGATATACATTCATATTTCGATGATACCCTAACTATTAAATTGATACAATTATTTTAAGTTTAATAGTAAAGGAGAATGTATTATGAATGCAATTGATCTTAGTATATTAAATTTAAAAGAAACGAGAAGGCGCTCAGAAAAATTATGGAATTCTCTTCCCGATAATTTTCTTAATTGGAAGCCTGATCCTGAGGCTATGTCCTTTGGTGAAATGATTCGTCACGTATGGAGCTCAACTTTTTACTATCATATGATTATAAAAAACAACGGTTCAATAAACGACATACGTACCCCGTATGATGACGAGCCAATTACTTGTGTAAAAAAAGAAATTGAATTGGCACAATCATACTTTACTGACTTCATAGAATATGTTCAATCAATAAGCATAGCCGAGCTAGATTCAAGACTTATTGATAGAAGTGATGTTGGCTATCAACGATATTTAGGTGATATGCTATTAAGAATTGCCTATCATGATGCGGTCCATGCAGGTCAATTTTTACAATATTTACGAATGGTAAACTTAGAAAGACCATTAATTTGGGATTAAATACGAAAAATGTTTATACAGCCTCCAAACTGGCATTACAATAAGAATTTTCAACAAGAAACAATCAAAAAACCATGATAATCATTTATATTAAAAACCTACATCTCAACCAAGTACTTCATACACATAAAAAGCACGGGTTTGATTACTAATCAAACCCGTGCTTTCAAAACAACTATAATATCCATAAACAATAAAATGTAAGCTTTAAATACTACGACCGAAACGCCGCATCCGCCAGCATAGACAATGTTGCATCATCCATCGGTGGATTGTGTAATCCTGCTCTGACGTTTAAATAGTAACGATGGAGCGGATTTTTTTCTGATAAACTTTTTGCTCCTACGATGCGCATTGATTTATCCACTATGGATATCGCCGCATTTGTTACAGCGTATTTCACTGCCGCTAATTCTGCTTGCAGTGACAGTTTATCTTCTGCCTCATCGTATTTTTTCGCAATTTGATATAAAAAGACGCGAGCTTGCATAAGCTCGAGTTCTAATTCTCCAACTAATTTTCTAACATTCGGTAATAAACTAATAGAATGGTTTAAACTATTTGGCTTGTATGATCCCGCAAATTGAACTGCATAATTTCTTGCTGATTGTGCAATTCCTAAATAACATGCTGGTATATGTAGCAACCAGCCAATACCCTTTTGTTTCACTTTCCCGCCTTTTACATCCGTAAAAAAGCGGCTTTCTATCTCTACATTTTGTAAGACAAGGTCGTGGCTAGCAGTCCCTCTCATTGCAACGCTATCCCACGTTTCTTCAATAGATACACCGAGTGTATTTCTTGGAATGACAAACTCACCAACTTCTTCTTGGCCTTCCATACTTGCTGAAATAATAAAATAATCAAGTACTGGCGCCATCGTTGTAAAAGTTTTTCTTCCATTTATAACCCACTTCTCGCCTTGTTGAACCGCTATTGTTTCTGGTTTGCCGCCACGCGTCGGACTCCCTGTTTTCGGTTCTGTTGCTGCCCTGTTAAAGAGCGCACCATTACGTACTTCTTCGCAAAACCATTTGAACATCTCATCATTCCAAGAGCGATTTTCCGCTAGCTCCTTCACAATGCCAAGATGCCAGCCAATCGATAATGCAGTAGCTCCACAGCCTTCCGCGATTTTCTCTTGAAATAAAACGAAGTCATATAAAGAAATCGCACTATCACCAAATTCCTTCGGTAACGTTAATTTCGTATATCCAATATCTTTCAAATCATTTATATTTTCATACGGAAATGATCCTAATTCACTTAGCTGATGCTCCCTTTCCATGAACTTCGGAATCAATTTATTTATTTTCTCAATAATTAAAGACTGTTCTTCTGTTTCAACAAATGAGAGTGCCATACTATAATCTCCTTTATCCCGCATTAACGGGCAGTAAAACTCCCACCTAAAAATTCAGGTGAAGCAAAGGAAGTTAGGTGGGAGATCAACTGCCCGTAAACGCCCGATTGGTTCAACTAATAATCAGTGAGAAACCCACCCACTGATTAAAGTTTCACTTTATGCTCGATTCATAAACCGTTCATTTTGTCATTATGATTATATGAAGCTACCTCTCTATTGTTTCACTATTCCGATAAAAATACAATGTTTTTGACTAATAAGAAAAGTTCCTATTTAAGGATAGATTCTTTTCTTATATTAGTCCCCCTTCAATGCTTTTAACGGCAAAGAGGTTACATATCCAATATACGAGAATAATTCTTTAAAGAAGAATGGTATTTCTGTATCTAACGTTTTATATGCTGATGTCGGCGTTGGTGAAGCATACGCTTCAATATTAATATGTTTTGCGATTCTCATTGCGCGTTTCATATGAAGTGGATCACTTACAATCGTGTATGTTTGTATACCGTTCTCTATTCCAACTTGCTTCGCATTTTTTAAATTTTCTTCAGTGAAAAGGGATTTAGTTTCAATTAAAATATCTTCCTCTTTTACACCTTGTTTCATTGCATATACTCTTGCAGTACGTGCTTCCTCAAGTTCTGCCTCGAACTTTGTACCACCTGTAAAAATAATCTTTTTAATATTTCCGTTCCTATATAAAGAAATCGCATGATTAATTCTTTCTTTAAATACAGGAGATGGTTTTCCATTCCATGAAGCTGCGCCTAGTACGATACCAGCATCCGTTTTCACGTCATCATTTGCTTTAAAACGATAACTCCAAATATCGTAAGCTGCATAACTTACATATAAAATAGCAGAACAAATCATTAGTAAAAATACTTGAAAGATTCGTCTTTTCTTACTTTTCTTATTTTCTTTCATTTGTAATTGCCTCCGTACATCATCCATACTTCTATAAAAAACATTTATATCAAATCGTTTTGTTTGAGTTTATTTAAAAGAAGGAACTTTACTTGTTATTTATGTATAAAAGGGTTTTCATTTAAAATTGAGGATTATCAATTCATTTTCATTTGCGGTTTTCATTACATTTTTTAAATTCATAAGTTTATTACCATACAACTACATTGTAACGAATTTTTTCTCAGAAGGGAACGATGAAACAAAAGGAATTAAAATAAAGTAGCATTTTGTAAGAAAAAAGGTATATTTTTCATATCTCACGAACAATATACCTTTCAAAACACGAATTATAACTTTTCTTTATACAACTCTAATTTTTCTAACAATTGTTCTTTTACGCCTGGCCATTCACTCGAGATAACACTGTACACCACCGCATCTCTCACATAACCATTCGATAATTTTCTTTCATTTCTAAGCACACCCTCTTTTACTGCGCCTAACCTTTCAATTGCTCGTTGTGCTTTTTCATTTCTTGCATCCGTCTTAATTTGTACCCTAAGCATATGCAATTTTTCAAAAGCATACTGAAGAAGCATATACTTACACTCTGTATTTATACTCGTACGTTGCACACTCGGATGATACCACGTTTGCCCTAACTCAACTGTCTTATCTTCTACTGAAATATTATATAAACGTGTACTTCCTACAATCTTATTCGACTGTTGATCTACGACTATGAAAGGTATTTGAGTACCTCTTCCGTAACCCTTTATCGCTTTTTGAACGTATTGTTGCATATCTTGCACACTATCCATTTTAGAGATTAAATACGCCCAAATATCCCGATTTCCTTCTACAATCGAAAACAAAGTTTCGACATCAGTATTATCCATTAACCGCAACTTTGCTCTTTCGTGAATAATTTCCATTTTTAAGCCCCCTTTGTTGTTACTATATCATAAGAATCAAAAACGTATTATAAGAATAAAGAAATATAAAGAAAAGAATTCTTTTCAAATATATTCTTCTCGTATAAGGTAGGAGGACTCATCAGTAACCCTTAAAAAAGAATTTTTTTGATAATTTCCAATAAATTCTATATAATGATAAACGGGAGGGGATAATAAATGCTAGATCAAATTACTTGGGGAACGCCAGGCAGCTTATTATGCTTAGGATTCTTTTTTGCGGGACTAGGAATCTTCTTAAGAAGCGTTACGTCATATACGAAAAATAAATAAGAATATCCCGCTTTTAAACAAAAGAAGCCCTCTTTTTTACAGACGGCTTCTTTTGTTTAACTTTATCTTATTAAAACTTCAAAGCAACAAATAAGCAATCGGTGTAATGATAAGCAACGTTAAAATCGTTCTCTGCACATACAGAATAATAAGTTCAGATACTTTTAACGGAATATCTGTTGATAATATACAAGGAATGGAAGCGGAGAAAAACAGTATAGATGATACGGAAACAACTGCAATGACAAACTTTGTCACAAGTGGTGCACTTACTACTAATAATGACGGTAAAAACATTTCTGCAATACCAACTGATGCAGCTTTAGCAGCTAAGTCTGCTTCCGGTAATTGTAATAGCCATGTAAACGGATAGAAAATATAACTGATCCAATCAAATATTGGCGTGAACTTCGCTAAGACGATACCAATTAATCCTACTGACATAATAGATGGTAAAATTCCCATTGTCATAATAAATCCGTCTTTTAAATTCACTGTAATATTTTTCATAATGCTCGGTGCAGACTTTGATACTTCTAACGCATCCTCCCAAGCACGTTCTAGCATTTTTTCTTTATAAACAGGCTCTGGAAATCCTTCTTCTGTTACATATGTATCTGGTTTTCTACTAAGGGGCGGGATTCTTACGGTGATAGCAGTCACGATGAATGTTACAACAAGCGTAGTCCAAAAATAAACATTCCATAAATGCATAATATCTAATGTTTTTGCGATGATGATCATAAATGTAGCGGATACTGTAGAAAATCCTGTAGCGATAATTGCTGCTTCTTTTGTCGTATACTTTCCTTCTTTATACACACGATTCGTAATAAGAAGGGCAAGCGAATAACTTCCAACGAAGGAAGCAACTGCATCAATCGCCGATCTCCCTGGCGTATTCCATAATGGCCTCATAATCGGACGGCAAAATGTACCGATAAATTCAAGCAATCCATATCCAACTAATAACGCTAAAAATGCCGAACCAATTGGAACGAGCAAACTTACTGATATGACTAGCTTCTCATACAAAAACGGCCCAACATCTGGTGCAAAGAACCAAGCTGGCCCTATTTTCAAACAATATAATACTCCAAAAACGACGCCAACTACTTTTAAAATAGAAAAACAAACGTCTACGATAGATGCATTCCATTTCTTCGTATAAAATGGATAAATCGCACCAATTGCCATAACAAATAATGCATAATAAGGTACTACACCTGGAACGGAAGCCCTAATCCACGATACGATATGATCAATCATAATAGACGATGCACCGTTTATCGTAACAGGAACGAAAAACATAAACACTCCAACGAGACTAGCAAGTATAAACCGAAGAATAATCCCCTTCTCTCGCCCTGTCTTAATTACATTACTCTTTAATTCAATTTCACTCAAAATTCGACACCTCCCATTATCTAAATATTCTGTATAATTACGTTATATTCCTTCTTTCTATTTCTACTATTTAATCATATGAAAAAGCCTATTTTAAAATAGGCTTTTCTATTACCTCTCATAATCATCCACAATCACTTGCATGATACGATACGATTCTTCTGCTACTTTTTCATTACTATCCCTATTCGCATCATATGTAATTAACGCCTTCCAAAGTGCCCATCCTCTCGCTCTATTCCACGTTTCTTCATCCATGCGTAATACTTCTTTAAATACATTTCTACTATTTTCATCAAAAAACGTCCACGCCATCGCTGCATCACAAGCAGGATCTCCTACTCCTAAAATACCAAAATCAATTACAGCACAAAGCTTTCCACCTTTAACGAGTAAATTACCCGGCGCTACATCTCCATGCACCCAAACTGGTTTACGATCCCACGTTGAGCTAAGTGCTAAATTCCAAAGATGCTTTAATAATGCAACTTCAAAAATATCCTTATTATTTTCGATAGCAACTCTCGCCTCTTCATCATATACCGATATAAGTCCGCCCCGGTAAAAATTATGCGGTCCAGCTAAAGGGCCGTTACTCGCATTAATAGATTGCAATTCTACTAAAAAAGATCCTAAGTCCGCTGCAAATTCATTTAAATCACGAACGTTTTGTTTCGTAACTGTTTCTCCCTCTATCCACTTATTAATAGACCAAGGCAATGGATACGCTTCAGACGGATTTCCTTTCGCAATTGGTGTAGAAATTGGTAAAGAAAGTCCCTTACTTAATATAGGAAGCCAACTATTTTCTTTCTCTACTTGCGGTGCATATGCCACATCACTTGGCAATCTTACACTCATCTCATCCCCTAAGTGAAACGTCCTATTATCACGCCCACTAAACTTTACAGGTTTCACTTCTAAAGGGGCCCATTCGGGAAACTGTTCCTGTATTAACTTTTCAACTAAACTTACGTTAATTGGATGCATTCACATTCTCCTTTTCTTTTGAAACTTACTAAGCCCATCCGTACTTCCAACATATTCAAAACCATTTTTCTTATAAAAATCATTCAACGTACGATTATGCCCCACGCAATCTAACTTCAAATACTCTTTATCACATTGTACATTCTCGTCTATCCACTGTAAAACCCTCTCTCCTATTCCATTCCCCTTATATTTTCGTTTCACCGCAAATCTATGAATATATAATGAATTAGAAACTTCCTCTTTACCAAAAATGTGTTCATCCCATTCATTTTGTTTAGGAGAAACTGTAATCGTACCAACTATTTCATCTTCTTTCAGAACAACATACGTATATTTCTCTCTTATACGTTCTAGTATTTCAGCCGTAGCTTCCTCTCCTAAAAGATACTGCCACTGATCCACTTCTTTATGTTGTAGCCATTGTGCTACTTCTTTTAATAGAGTTTTAATACTATCACTCTCATTTTCGGTAGCAATTCGAATTGTATATTCTTTACTTAGATTTCTCTCCATATTGCTGTTCCCCTTTCACATTACTACCATACTGACATACGAGTCCTTCCATCATTTTCATCTGTAATATATTCTACATACAATCCTTGATTCCGTGCGTTTTCATACATCATTTCAATCTCTTCTTGGTTTTTCACATAAATTTGTATGTAATCACCATCCGCTACTAATACGACTACTTCACACTTACTCTCCTTAAATTCTTCATATGTTTCAATTTCTCCTAGTACTTCCCCTTTTGGATATGCTTTTAAGTCTACAAATAAAAGATAATATATGTTGTCTTTTATTAGCTTTTTTAAAGCTGAACCTGCCATGATCTCGTTATCTTCTGAAAATAATTCTGGACCTAATTCATTCCCTACTATTATATAAGCTTCCTCCCTTCCCATGGCTTGCCAATCAAATGCAGTAATATCAATTGGCTTTAACACTTTCCAAAGTAAATTATCATATCCATCTAGAATATCTACTGTAATCCCTCTTTTCATATGTCTGCTCCTAGCTTATTTATTTTTGTTCCATACATTATATATCAAATTTAATTACTATATTTTGTCGATACCTATGTGCATCATAAAAAACCGCTCCACTACTAGCGAAACGGTTTCCTTCTACTTACATTTACATATCTTATTCAATCGTTGCACTGCGTTTTAAAATAACTTCTAATATATTCACCACATCAGTCATTCTTAATGCTCACTTCGACTTCACAAAATAATATAAAAACCATACCGCATGATTTTGTTCATCCGCAGCTATTCTCCGTAACAAATCTTTCAGATGTGCATCCGATGTCTTATCTGAAATTTCCAAATAAAAATCTACTGTCTTTTGCTCATCCTGTATAGCGAACTCTAATCCTTGTAAGTAGGTATTCGGACAGTCTTCGGTAATCTGTGGTTTCGGCTGCCTGCCAGTTAAGTTCGTATAAATTTGTACAAAGTTGTGGAAATGCTTTATTTCATCATTACGAATTTCAAGAATTTGTTTTTTCTCTGCTTGACTTGGAGCCATATTCGCTAATTTTGCATAGCAGCTTATAGCGCTATACTCTCCATTTATAGCTTTCTCAATATCACTTATCAACTTATCATTCTGCCTATACCAATCATAATAATTCGAATTATACATTGTATCCCCTCCATACTTTCGCATAACATTTTATGCATTTTGAAATAGTAGGAGCATGTGTATATAACGGGACAGCTTTAGATTGAAAGTAAAGTTTGAGAAAATGGTCTATTTTGCAAAAGAATTGCTTATGCATAAAAATAACACTATTGTATACTGTTGCTATAAACTCTCGCGGGAGTGGGAAAATACATTCGCGAATCAACGAGAAGTTCAACATGATGCGGTGCGAAGCTATTATGAATTCAGTGACATAACTAGGAGGTTCCGCTATGCCATCTTTATTTAAAACTATGGAGTTCCAGCTAAAAACCGAACGACTTGACCTGAGTATGTGGGAGGAATCCGATTCAGTTTGGATGAGAAAATTAATTGGCGAACGTGGTGTGGACATGCCAGCCCTTGATTCCGTTCGTAGCCGGCTTATTGAGATGCGCAAGAAAGCAGACGAAAATGGCATTTCCCTTCTCACTATTCGTAGGCGAGACGAAGGCGATTTTATTGGATACTGTGGCTTGATTATCGGTCGTTCCACACTTGAAGAGCCGGAGATTGCATACGAATTGTTCCGCAGCGCTCATGGAAAAGGTTATGCGACTGAGGCAGCAGCCGTTGTACTGGACGCTGCAATTGCTACTGGGCGCCACAGGCTTTGGTCGACTGTAGGCGCTTGGAATATCGCTTCCCTCCGGGTGCTAGAAAAGATAGGGTTTAAGAGGCATCACAGTACGTGGGATGACGAGCGCGGTGAGATTGTTTGGAACGTACGCGATCTTTAGAAATTCCGGCTTAATTACATACAACACTTTTTAACAATCAGACATTTACGTTAAGAAAAAGTCATCAAAACTTATTCCAAGGCGACAACAGCAAATACTAATTTTTCAACTTATAGATTTCATCAAAAAAAGCCGTTTCACTAATTTAGTGAAACGGCTTTTTTTAAGCGTTCAATTCTGTTTTATGCCCTTTTACTGCACTACGTTTGAATGCAGTTGCTAATATAATAACCGCACTTACTATACCAATCCAAACGAGTACAGTAACAGGTGTATTCCAGCTTACCCCTTTTCCGAAGAAGAAGATTTCTCTTAAGCCTTCGATCATAAATTTCATTGGTAACCATGGGTAAACCCAGTCTTGATAAAACGGAGACAACATCTCAGGTGCTAATGATAATAACGGCGCCCCGAAAAATAGTAATAAAGCGAATAAACCGATTCCTTTTAGCCCAACTAATGAAAGTACCGCAGATATCATTAAGAAGAAACTAAAAGAAGTAATGGATAAGAATAGAGCTGTATCCGTGAAGTTCGAAATATTTAATCCTACCATCCCATCTGCAATCCATGTAAGACCAAATCCAATTACAAGTGCCGCAATAGCTCCTGTTACGATTTGTTTTACTTTCAATATAAAGTTTTCTTTTCGTGAACTTACCGGTATTTTACTAATCGCAATAAAAATAATCGCTGCGCTCGCTAAACTTGCAATCCATAACGGCTGGAACAATGATATTGGTGAGTTACCGTTCGCACTATTTTTGCCGACCTCATTCATATTTTTCACGTTCTTTACAATAGGTGTTACTAATTTCACAGCTTGATCTGTTGTTACAGTATCTCCTTTTGCTTTTAACCCTTCTAATATTTGCGTACGAACATTATTGTTCATATTATCAACGGTCGCCTGTAATATTTGTCCTGCCATAGTTGATGCAGCCGTATTCATCCCTTGATTAATATATATTTCTATCTCAGGTGAAGATGGCTGTGGTGTTCGTAACGACGCTTGTTTTGCGCTAAATTCTTTCGGGATGACTAATGCCGCGTAATACTCTTTATTGTTTAATCCCTTTTGAACGGCTTCTTTATTTTTTACTTCTACCCACTTCACTGCGGGTTCTTCCTCTGATTTCGATGATTTTTTCACCGTATCAACAATTGTTTGCCCCATATTCATTTTCGGTTGATTTGGAATTTCTACACCTTGATCCTCATTTACAATTGCAATTGGCAAGTTTTTCGGCTGCGGTTGAACAGTTGGAAATAACGTTAATGAAAAAATAAAAACAACAAGTAGGGCAATAACTGGTGATAACAATAAAAGTTTATTTTTAAACATCTTCTTTTCTCCTCCTTTAATTTGATTTATAATAATCAACAACGTGTTGTTTATTTATATTTTGAATTATATGTTCGAGTTGAACCTTATACAATAATCAAAAATCGTGAATGTGTCGGTTATAAGACACATTTTCTAAATGTGTTCAGTAAAATTAAGGAGGGACATGCTTTGCGCGATAGTAATTTAGATTTGCGTGTTGTTCGTACGAAAACTGCCATACGGAACGCATTGGTGGAGCTAATTGAAGAAAAGAGTTTTGACGCCATTACAGTGAAAGATATCACAACGAAAGCAAACATTAATCGCGGTACTTTCTATGCGCACTATCAAGATAAATTTGATTTAATGACAAAATGCCAAGAAGACATTATGTACGAGTTTTCTAACATTGCTAAACAGAAATTCCCGGAAGTTATTGCTGACCTTGGAACAAATCCTTCTCCAACAATGCCATTTATACTTATCACTTCTATTCTTGAATTTCTAAATGAAAATAGTGATTTTATGAGAGCTGTACTAAGTCCGAAAGGAGATTTATCTTTCCACACAAAACTGAAAGACTTTATGTGGAAAACATTATTTGAAGATACGAATGGTCCTCTCATTAATAAGGATAATTTACTTGTTCCAAGCGAATACTTAACTTCTTATATGGCATCTGCACATATAGGTGTCATCCAGCAATGGTTAAATAATGGACAAAAAGAAACACCTGAGGAGATTGCTCGCTTTTTATCAACTATTGCAGTTCATGGACCTTTTTATGCAGCTGGTTTAAAGAAATAAGTCCGCTATATAATAAAAGATCATCCACTTTAATAGCGGATGATCTTTTATTTCATTACAACACTTCAATATATCCTTCTGTTCCATGTACCCGAATTCGTTGTCCGTCTTTTATTATTTTCGTAGCATTCTCCACACCGACAACTGCCGGTAATCCATATTCACGTGCAATCACTGCTCCATGTGTCATAAGTCCACCAACCTCAGTGACTAACCCTTTTATAGACACAAATAACGGTGTCCAGCCCGGATCAGTAAAAGCAGTAACTAATATATCGCCCTCTTCTAAATTCGCTTCTTCCATGTTTAAAATAACGCGTGCCCTTCCCTCAATCACTCCTGAAGAAACAGGCAAACCTACAATCGCATCAGCTGGGAGGTTCTCTCGTTTATATTTACCTGTAATGATTTCTCCATCAGACGTCATTATACGAGGAGGCGTTAGTTTTTCATATAATTTGTAATCATTTTTTTGTTTTTGTATCAGCTCGTAATCTAGTTTATTCGTGCGAACAACTTCGTGAAGCTCTTCAAAAGTTAAATAGTATATATCATCAACTTCATGAATGACACCGCTCTGCACAAGTTGCTCAGCTTCTTTCAGTAACGCCTGCTTATATATGAAATAACGATTAATCATGCCGTATTTTGGATATTCACGATACCCGATACAATTACGGATGTTGCGAATCATACGCTTCGTTTCTTCTACTTTTTGTTTACTATCCGGTAAGTGTTGTAATCGATTTACTAACTCTTCTTCTTTTTTCACAGCTTCCTGCAGCCCTTCTTCAAACTTCCGTTTACTAGCACCATATTCAAAGTCCCTTATATGATTTAAAATCATCGGTATAATTGTAGCTGGCTGTTCACTCCAGCGCGTTTTCGTAATGTCGATTTCTCCGCTGCATCTCATTCCATATTTATTTAGAAAGGCATCGATTGCATCCCGAACTTTTTCCCCGCCTTTAAACTGAATTAATTCATCTAAAAAGCTGTCATCTTCTACATGCTGTAAATACGCAATGACTTCTGGATACGGCCGAATCACATCTGCAACATCTAATAATGCTAAACCCATTTCTGAAGTAATATTATTTTGTACAGATTGTGAAAGTACATCTGCTGCATTCTTTTCCCCTAGCCATTGTTCCATCTTTTCATTAATCCATGATGAAGCATTCATACCTGCCATAATAATAGCTATACTTTGCGAGTTAAATAATACTTTCTTTAATTGCTGAATGTCTTCTAAAATAAAATCAAGTACATCCACCCCTGATTTCGTTTGCATGTTTCGTTTTAACTCTTCTATTGATGTTTGACTATTCTTTATTAAATTCGTAACGATTTCCGGATCATTCTCAGGTTGTTGTTGCGAACTTGCAGATGGCACATTTTTACTAAGATCCTTTTCTTTTTCATCATCCGGTAACAATTGAATAAAATCATCTCGCTCGATTATAGTCGTTAATGCATCTCTTACGAGTGGATCCGATTTTCCTAAAGTGTTTATTAAGTAATCTCTGCTAGCAGGTAAAGCTAATTGTTGCGTAGCATCAACAAATAACCTGCCTCCCGCTTTACGCATAGGGGCACTAGTCGTTAACAGGAAAAAAGATAAACCTAATGGTTTCATCGCATCGGTCATCATTTGTTGGTGACCAACTGATATATACACGTGATTTTCCCCATCATTTACTTCTGGAATTGGATATAAAGTCGTAATCGGTCTGCTTTGGACTATATAAATTGTATCATGGGCTAAGCACCATTCAATATCTTGCGGACAACCAAAATAAGCTTCGATTTGTCTTCCGATCTGTGCTAGTTGTAAAATTTGTTGTTCAGACAATGTTTGAAGTTTTTGCTGAACCGGATCAATCTGTTTCGTCTCTGTTCCGCCCTCTTTTAAAGCATAAATAGCTATTTTTTTAGTCGCTATCATCGTTTCTGAAATTTCGCCTTCTTTTACTTTATAATTATCGGCAGAGACCAGTCCCGATACTAATGCCTCACCAAGTCCAAAACTGGCATCAATTGATAACACCTTTCGGTTAGAAGTAATCGGATCAGCCGTAAATAAAATGCCCGAAGCCTCAGGGAAAACCATTTTTTGAACGACAACACATATAGAAACTTGATTATGTTCAAAACCATTTTGCATGCGGTACGTAACTGCTCGCTCTGTAAATAAAGACGCCCAGCACTTTCTTACATGCTGTAAAATCGCTTCTTCTCCGATAATATTTAAATACGTATCTTGTTGACCTGCAAATGAAGCATACGGTAAATCTTCAGCCGTCGCACTAGAACGCACGGCATACGCATGTTCATTTCCAAAACGTGAGAGATAATGAGCTACTGCTTCCATTACATCAGTAGGGATTTCTACTGCCATAATGACTTCTCTAATCTTCTTACTCATTTCACCAATTTGAGCACGCTCTTCCATTTTCAACTTTGTTAGCTGCTGCAACAAAGTTTGAAGCTCTTCATTTTGCTCGATAGCCTTTTCATATCCTACCGTTGTAACACAAAAACCTTCGGGTACTTGTATACCTTGAATGTTTGTTAACTCCCCTAAATTCAAACCTTTTCCACCGACGAGCGCAAGCTGCGTGTTTTCTATTTCCTGAAAATCGAGAACAAAAGAACTCATGTAACATCTCTCCTTACTATGCATGTGTTCTTGATTGTAGCAGGAGTCAATACGAATAAATAGTCTATTTCGAACTTGATTTACATGATATAATTAAGTTAGGAAGAGATAACTATTTTTATTTCTCCCCCTCTAATCCACTTCAATTACATCTCCAAACTTAAACATTCTTTGATTATGAAAAGCATCCGTACAAGTAATCGTCTTATTTAATGGATTTATATTAGCTACTGTTATGTAATTTTTATATAGATAGCCATTCTCTAAAATTTTTATAGTGTAATCCACTTTCAATAACAGTCAAAAAAATATGTTCGTCAATTAAATCTTCACAAATATTTAATGCTTATAAATTAATATTCATCTCATATATAAGTTCTAAGAAATTTAGATAAAAAAGACATTATTTTTGATGATCTAAACTAATTGAAACTTTAATTAAATTATATATATCTATAACAACATAGAGCAATGTCATAACGAATTGAAACCGAAAGTTTCTTAAAGTAGAAAATTCGGCTTCTTTTATATCGAAATTTGCTTAGCGTATATTTTCGTTAAAATGCGGGTAGTACCCCATCGCTATTGAGCTAAGCTCATACACCATCAATTATAGTAGAGGCTACGTGTAAGGAATTTAAAGACCCCTCAGGAATCAATGAATTCCTAAGGGGTTGCCTACGTGATATAACATATTTACAATTACGTTACGTTTAAAATACGTATCTTTTTCATTTACCTTATAACCATCCTATTTAAGTTTATAAGAACTATGCTTTTGAGATAAAAGTCATTACTTGTTTTATAAACTCGTAACCAAAATAACCACTAAATCCGAATAGGACTATTGCGGCAAATATAGATACCCTTTTAATAAAGGTTGGATTTAGAAAACGTCTAGTAAAATGAACAAAGCTTAATAAGATCATATCATGCATTAAGATACCTAATAAAATACCTACAGCTATTAATATAAATGTAGATGTGCTTGCATTACCTAATGAAGAAACTAGAACCGGACCAAAGACCCCTATCCAAAATACAATATTAGCCGGTGATATAGCAATCATAAAACCAGATAAATAAGCTGATAATAAAGATTTATTAGGATCTTCTCCCTCCATGTTAACTTCTGACTTTGCCTCTTTAATACTTTCTATTCCAATAAACATTAAAAATACAAAACCTAGTAGCCACATAACTGTTTCTACCCATGGGTTGGTTAATACACTAGAGAACCCTAGATAAATCAGAACTATTAAAGATAAATCTACAGTCATTCCTCCTATACCTACAAACCAACCATGTACGAAACCATTTCTCATTCCTTGTTTAGTCATTTGGACTGTCATAGCACCTGCAGGTATCGCTAAAGATAAACCTAACAATATATATGTGAAAAGTGTTATAATCATAAAAATTCTCCTATTATAAGTATTGTAATAATCAAACCCTTTTTCTTTTTCCTCGGGTTCAGCAAATAGAGCTAGAACACGGCGACTTTTCACATTACTTCTAGCAAGCACAAAAAACTCACAAAAAGAATAAATGCCTAAAATCCCATAAGGTCCTTTACATGTTCAGCATTCTTTTTAGATGTTAATTTTTCAAGTAATAAAAACGCAACATCAAAAGCTGTGCCTGGATTTGATGATGTAATAATATTTCCATCTTGTACTATTAAATCATTTTGTACTATTGCACCAAAATTCTTTAACTGCTCTTTTCGTTTACTCGTTGGATGACTGTATGTGGTAGCTTTTTTACCTACAAGAATTCCACTTTTGCCAAGCGTTAATGATGCAACACAAATACTGGCAATAGGCTTCTGCTTGGCATAAAAATGTTGAATAACATGTAAGAATTCTCTACTGTATGCATCCCAATAAAAACCAGCCTCTTCAAATCCTCCTGGAATAGCTAGTGCATCAAATTCATCTAATTGAATATCATCAACCGTTTTTTCCGGTATGACAGTAAAATTCCAAGTACAAGTTAATTTATTCCGAAGACCAACTGTTACGACCTCGGTTGATCCATCTCCCTCCCATTTATTCCAGCCTAGTACATCTGTAAATACACTAGCTTCTACTGCTTCAAACCCGTCAGCTAATAATAATAAAATCTTTTTCATATCGTAAACCGCCTCCTTCTACCCTTATTTTATACAAGTATAGAAGGCTGATAAATAAGTTCAATAAGGATATTTGATTGTTCGGCTTTATTTTATAAAGAATTTAGGTTATTCTATTTTATAAAAAAAGGTTGGGTAATTTATGGATCAAATTGATAAAAAAATCGTGGGACTATTACAGTCAAATGCAAAAATTTCAATGAAGGATTTAGCGGAAGCGGTTCACTTATCTTCCCCGTCAGTAACTGAGCGAGTACGAAAGTTAGAGGAACAACAAATTATTGAAGGTTACCATGCACATGTTTCTCTAAAAAAAATAAATCGTCCAATTTCTGCACTTATACTGTTTAAATCAACAAATTGTAAATCATTATCTAACTTTTGCTATAACCATCCAGATGTACTCGAGTGTTATAGAGTAGCAGGAGAAATTAGCTATATTGTCAAAATAGCAACACATTCTGTAGAAAGTTTAGAACAATTTATTGATGATTCAATGCAATATGGTACTCCATCAACGAATATTGTGTTATCTTCTTATGAAAAAAAGATAATTACTCCTTTTATTAGTGAAGAGTAAAAATACTAGCATAATTAATTAACTATTGCTTATGCAGAAGGATAATTTTTGTATGTTATATAAAAAATAAAGACGTTATATTTTTTTAAAAGGAGTGTAATTACAATGAATTTTTCTAATAAATCAGTGATCATAACAGGGGCTGGAAATGGAATCGGGAGAGAAATTGCTTTACATTATGCAGAAAAAGGGGCCAATGTTATTTTAGCAGATATAGACGAAAAAGCAGGTGCAAAAACAGTTACTAAGATGAAAGAACAGGGTAAAGAAGCACTTTTCGTACAAACAGATGTAAGGCTGGAAACAGATATTATTCGATTAATGGAAGTAGCTAATCAAACATACGGTCAGATAGATATTTTAATTAATAATGCAGGAAAAGAGTTATTCAAGTCTCCTTACGATATTTCGCTAGAAGAATGGGACGATGTAATAAGCACAAACCTAAGAAGCGTTTTCTTGGGTTCACGTGAAGCAGCAAAGTATATGCGCCATAACAAAGAAGGTGGATCTATCGTGAATATTGCCTCTACAAGGGCGATTATGTCTGAGCCAAATTCAGAATCTTATGCTGCCACAAAAGGTGGGATCGTTGCTATTACACATGCGCTCGCAGCCTCATTTAGCGAAGATAGGATTACCGTGAATGCTATTTCCCCAGGTTGGATTGAAACCGGAGATTATTCAAAATTAAGTAAAATTGATCATGAACAGCACCTATCAAAGCGTGTAGGAACACCAGATGATATTGCACGAGCCTGTCTGTATTTAACAGCCAGTGAAAATGATTTTGTTACAGGTATAAACCTTGTCGTAGACGGTGGAATGACGAGGAAAATGATGTATGAGGAATAGGCGGTAATCAATCAAGAAATACAGATTCGCTATCAATAAAGCCTACTTTATCCAAGGTGATTTACCGAATCATCATGTGAATTTGAAATACAATTGAACTGTCTATAAAAAAGATGAACCGGAATTTCCTATCTCTAATAAAGAAGGGGTTTCTGTTTTTCTTTCGGATGAAACATTTGAAAGTGAATAAAAACCATGAAGTACTCAATGCAAGGACACCAACTACACTAAGAGCGTTAGTTAGATAAAAAATAGAATATATCATATAGCTAGTAAGAGATATTAGTATCACTGAAAGGGCTGTTAATAGCTATTGAAAAGCATAATTTAATCAATCTCAATTACATCACAAAACTTAAATATCCTTTGATTATAAAAAGCATCGGTACAAGTAATCGCCTCATTTAATAGATTTCTATTAGCTACTGTTCTGTATTTTTTATAAAACTATATTAAAATATTCAGATGAATATTTTATTAACTCATAACCCCTCCTCAAAAAATAGTAAAAACTACACTTGTGAAATCAATATTTTCTGTTTGCACTTTATATAAATCGATATGTCTCCACCTTAATTTTTGTTTTTTGTAATCCCCACTAATTCTTTTCTCAAATCCCCCAAAATGGATTTGAGAAATTAGGGAACTATAATGTCGTATTGAAACATATTAAGGGGGACAAAAGGTGAACAAGGAAATGAATTATGGAAGTGATTACAAGTTTATTCCAGCAACTTCAATTGAAAGTGGTCACGGCATCGAAGTATTACCTGATTTATTTTGCTAGACGATTCAAATCGTCAACATATGTTTTGTTGGGAATCCGCATACCGATGATTTTGTTTTAGTTGACGCTGGAATGCCTAAATGTGCAAATGAAATTATCTCTGTTACTGAGGAGCGATTTGGTACAAATAGCCGTCCAAAAGCAATTATTTTAACTCATGGGCATTTTGATCATGTTGGAGGAATAATTGAACTCATTAAATATTGGGATGTTCCAGTCTATGCCCATCAAATGGAGATACCGTTTTTGACTGGACAACAAAGCTATCCTGAACCAGATCCAACAGTTGAAGGTGGTATGGTAGCGAAAATGTCTCCCCTGTTCCCTAATGAACCGATTGATTTAGGAAATAGCGTAAAAGCACTACCTATCGATGGAACTGTTCCCCATATGCCAGAGTTTAGATGGATTCATACACCAGGGCATACTCCTGGGCATATTTCATTATTCCGAGAGAAAGACCGAACTTTAATTGCTGGGGACGCTTTTGTTACAGTGAAACAGGAGTATCTGTATAAAGTAATAACTCAAGAACAGGAAATAAGCGGTCCTCCTCGTTATTTAACAACAGACTGGAAAGCCGCTAAAGAATCAGTCATTAAATTAGAAGAATTAAAGCCTCTAGTCGCTATTACTGGACATGGGATACCAATGTCAGGTGAATTGCTATCAACGAGCCTCAAAACACTCGTTCAAGAATTTGATAAAATTGCTGTACCTGATTACGGAAAATATATAGATAAAAAGATGCATTAAATGCGGAAATACTTTGTTTGTTTTTATATTAACGAATCAAAATATAATGCAAAATCAAAACACCAAAAAATATTAAGTTTAATATAAAAAACATTGCACTTAGGCAACATCACTATTATAAGAATGGAACTACCCTTTGTGAATAAAGCACGATATTCCGCAAATACTATCTATAGTATAAGCCTGCTTCTTACCTAGGTTGTACTTCTTACCATTAAAGGGTGATTAAAACGGGTTACGCTATATAAAAGTATAATCCGTTTTTAATGAAATATTGTATTCCATATACGTTTAAACAATGGAGGAAAATGATGAAACATATTGTTGCCTTATTAATTAAATACACAGCGATAACTGCAGTATTACTTATCGTACTCAGTATTTTTCAAGGCATTTCCATTCCTAGAGTATTACTCATTTCTCTTTTCTTAACAGGAGCTTCTTATTTAATCGGCGATCTCTTCATTTTACCTAAATACGGAAATATGATTGCTACAATGGCAGATTTTGGCTTAAACTTCTTCGGAACTTGGTTACTAACATCCTTGTTTACTAATTTAGATGCTACTCGTAATATTGGACTTTCTTCATTCTTAGCCGCATTAATTATTGGCGGAATAGAGGTTTTCTTCCACATTTATATGAAGAGACTAGTACTGCGTAACGATGATGAATTAAGAAATCACAACCATATTCATCATGATAAATATGCTATGGAAATGTCAGATGAATATATGGATTCTTCTACAATAAATAAATCTAAAGTTGAGGATACATCTAAAAAATAAAAAAGTGGCCAATGCCACTTTTTTATTTTTGTTTATTAAGCTTGATCAGAATTTCTTACATGTAATGGAGGTGGAACTACCCACCCTTTTTTCTTACTTAAACGCAGCAACGTTACACCTGCTTGCGCTTTTTTCATATGAAATTGTCCAAATAGCATCCCTACATCCTCTCGAAGACATTTCCCCATCACTTGACTACATGTCACAAGTCCAGCTGCTAGCCCTGCAGAAACAGCAGCAGCAATTTCAACATCATTAATACGTGCCCCTGGGGGAATGTCTTCGATAGATGCAACTGGTCGTTCTGGAGGAGCAGGCGGTAAAGCTACCCCATTAATCTTTAAAAGAGTTTTTAACTCTTCTACTTCTGAATTCATATCATTTTCAATTAAGCTTTCTAAAAACTTCTTCAAATCTTCGTCACCTGTGTGGTTCATAAATACTTGATGGCTTGCAATTGCACCTTGTGCTGCTAAAAGATAACTCCAAATATCAAATACTTCTCCGTAATGTAACGGTTCATTTTGAGGGTTTCCACTTAAAATACCCATTTTTAAATTCCTCCCTTTCGAAAATATCATAATAAATATTGATTTCAATATTGAAATCAAATTTTTAAGTATGCTTTTTCCTGCAAAAGATTTTCTACTATGCATGGAAAACACCTTTCCAACACTGCGTGTTTATTGTTTAGGAAAGTCGTTTACAAATAAAATACTCAAAGATTATGAAAGAAGATTATCAATAATCTTTGAGTGAGAATCTGTTTAATATAAGGTTTTTTATTTTTATGAATACACAAAAGAAATTGATTTACATATTTGCTATATTTTATGCCAATTTACTTAGCGGTTAGCTCTACCACCAAGTTGTTGTTCTGCCATTGCTACTAAACGCTTTGTAATTTCACCACCAACAGATCCGTTTGAACGAGCTGTTGTATCTGCACCAAGTTGTACACCAAACTCTTGTGCAATTTCATATTTCATTTGATCAAGAGCTTGTTCAGCGCCTCGAACTAATAATTCATTACGACTTCCACTATTATTATTTGCCATATCGTTTCACCTCCAATGTTTTTAATATGCTACAAATTATGAAATAATAATTATCCTTTTTATGGGAATTAAATTATGTATAAATATTGAGTTTCTTCTTAAAATAGGGCAAAAACATAAGAAAGAAGAGCTACTATAACGTACTTTCATAACAACAATATGTATAAATTTCTCTTTACTAAAGATTTCTGTTTTGCCAAGAGATACATATAAATTATGAAAAATAATTTATAAGGAGATATGAGATGAAAGCTGTAACCTATCAAGGACCAAACCAAGTACAAGTTAAACAAGTTGATGATGCGAAGTTAGAGAAAAAAGACGATATTATTGTAAAAATTACTTCAACCGCTATTTGCGGTTCTGATTTACATTTATATCAAGGGAACATGCCTTTACCGCAAGGGTACATTATTGGTCATGAACCAATGGGCATTGTTGAAGAAGTTGGTCCAGATGTTACTAAAGTGAAAAAAGGAGATCGTGTTGTCATCCCCTTCAACGTTTCTTGTGGACATTGTTTCTATTGCCAACATGAAATGGAAAGCCAATGTGATAACTCCAATCCTCATTATGATTCTGGTGGATACTTTGGTTATACAGAGAAATTTGGTAACCATCCAGGCGGACAAGCAGAATATTTAAAAGTTCCTTTTGGAAATTTCACTCCATTTGTTATACCGGAATCATGCGAACTTGAAGATGAATCTTTACTGTTTTTATCCGATGTTTTGCCAACAGCCTATTGGAGTGTAATAAACGCAGGTGTTAAGCCAGGTGATACTGTTATCGTCCTAGGTTGTGGACCTGTTGGATTAATGACACAAAAATTTGCTTGGATGCAAGGTGCTAAGCGCGTAATCGCAGTCGATTACTTAGATTATCGTATAAATTATGCAAAAAAGATTAACAATGTTGAGGTATTTGAGTTTACAAAATTCCCCGATATGGGAGAACATTTAAAGGAAATCACACATGGCGGTGCCGATGTAGTCATTGATTGCGTGGGCATGGATGGAAAAAAATCGCCACTAGAATTTCTAGAACAAAAGTTAAAATTACAAGGCGGAACTCTCGGTCCTATTCAAATCGCTACGAAAGCCGTAAGAAAATATGGAACGGTTCAAATGACTGGCGTTTATGGTGGCAATTATAATGCATTTCCACTCGGAGCATTTTGGGTTAGAAATATTAATCTTAAAATGGGACAAGCACCTGTTATTCATTTTATGCCGGAACTATTTGAAAAAATAACAAATAAAGAATTTGATCCAAAAGAGATTATTACACACAAAATCCCCCTTGAAGAAGCAAGCTACGGTTATCAAATTTTTAATAATCGTGAAGATGACTGTATAAAAGTCATTCTGAAGCCTTGAAGCTACAATTTATTATTCTTAATGAAAAGATAAGATTACACTCCGTAATCTTATCTTTTTTTATTAAATGCTAAGTAGCTATTCCCCCAATTTCATCTCACATCGAAAATAGTTATTTCAAAAAACTTTGCATTTTAAGGTAACGGTTTATTGGTAAAAAAATGAATTTAAGTATTAAGTAACCAACTAGCGGACACGATAACAATGTTAACTAACTTAAAAGAGGTGTACTTCAATGTTTTATTATAAAGAGGAAATAATTAATATGATTAAGCCGGATAAACCAGATCCAGCTGCTGCAAAAGTTTTACAAGAAATATTAGGCGGGCATTATGGTGAAATGCGTACAATGATGCAATATTTCTTCCAAAGCTCAAATTTTAGAGGTAAAGAGAAGCAATATCGTGATTTACTTCGAGGTGTTTTTTTAGAGGAAATAAGCCATGTAGAACTTGTACAACATACAATTAATCAGCTATTAACTGGATCTGGTGAACCTACGCCAGGAAATGCTGGTATTGACAAAGCACCGCTTGATGAAGCGATTAAACATGCAAATCCTCACCACTTTATTGTAGGTGCTCAAAGTTCATTGCCTGTTGATGCAGCTGGCAACCCATGGAATGGATCTTGGGTATATAGTCATGGGAATTTGATTAGCGATTTATTAGATAACGTAGTACTTGAATCTACAGGTGTACTTCAAAAAACTAGAATTTATGAAATGAGTTCTAATCAAACATTTAGAGAAACTCTTGCATTTTTAATTGTACGTGATAATGCACATCAAAATGCTTTTGCGAAAGCTTTAGAGACATTGGGTGTTGAATGGGGGAAACTCTTCCCTGTACCGAACTATGATATTAATAAATACCCAGAGTGCAGAAAGTATGTAGACATGGGGTTCCATAACGCACAATTTAATTTTAGCTTAGATCCAACAAGAATGGGAGAAATATTCCAAGGTGAATCACCAAGTAGAAACAAAGGAACATTAACAGTAACGGAACCGCCAAAAGGTTTTCCTGTACCAGAACTTCCTGAAATGCCAAATGAACATAGTCCTGGATTAAAAGATATGGATCTTTGAGATAATTGTAACCAACTATTTATTAATAGTTGGTTACAAACCTTTACATAGATTCAAGTAAATTTGATTTTAAGAGGAGGATATTCATTTGAGTACAATAAATGATAAACTATCTATTTTTGCTTTAGGTGGTGTTAATGAAATTGGTAAAAACATGTATGTCATACAATATTCAGATGACATTGTAATCATTGATTGTGGTTCTAAGTTTCCCGACGAGAGTTTATTAGGCATAGATTTAATAATACCTGATGTTACATATTTACAAGAAAATAAAGATAAAATTCGAGGTTTAATTGTTACACATGGACACGAAGATCATATTGGAGGTATTCCGTATTTTTTAAAACAATTGAATGTGCCAATTTACGCAACAAAATTAACCTTAGGCTTAATCGGCATTAAATTAAAAGAACATAAACTTCAAGATTCGACACAGTTAATTGTTATTGACTCTGAGTCTTTAATTGAGTTTGGACAGATAAACCTATCTTTTTTCAAAACAAACCATAGTATTCCCGATTGCCTCGGGATTGCTTTTCATACACCAGAAGGTACAGTAGTCCATACAGGTGATTTTAAATTTGATTTGACTCCCATAAACAATCAATATCCAGACATTCACAAAATGGCTAATATCGGAAGTAACGGAGTTTTAGCTCTCCTCTCAGAAAGTACGAATGCCGAACGTTCTGGATTTACTCCATCAGAACGGTTAGTAGGCGAAAAAATTGAAGAAGCCTTTGTAAAGGCTCACAGAAAAGTTATTATATCTACCTTTGCTTCTAATGTGAATCGTGTACAGCAAATAGTAGATGCCGCTTTAAAAACAAATAGAAAGCTTGCCCTCCTCGGAAGAAGTATGGTGAACGTAGTTTCTGTCGCCTTAGAACAAGGCTATTTAAATATACCTGAAGGAATGTTAATCGAAGCAAATGAGATTAATCAAATGGAACCGGAAAAAGTCGCTATACTTTGCACTGGTAGTCAAGGTGAACCTATGGCTGCTCTGTCCCGATTATCTAGTGGCAACTATCGACAAGTTGATATTTTACCAGGTGACACAGTCATTTTATCTGCCTCCCCCATACCAGGAAATGAACGTAATGTTTCACGTATTATAGATAACTTATTTCTATTAGGAGCAAATGTTATTTATGGATCTGGAAGTTCAACAGGAATGCATGTTTCTGGACATGCATATCAAGAGGAATTAAAATTGATGCTTACTTTAATGAAGCCTAAATATTTCATTCCCATACACGGTGAATTTAGAATGTTACATCATCACCGTCAATTGGCAGAATCTGTTGGTGTCAAGAAAGATAATATTTATGTTATCGGCAATGGAGATGTTGTTGATATTAAAAATCAAACTGCTATGCAAACAAGACGTATTACTGCAGGTAATATATATGTAGATGGATTAGGTATTGGAGATGTTGGAAACGCCTTATTGCGCGATCGCAAACAACTTTCTGAAGATGGTATGCTTGTAATAGTTATAACCTTGAGTAAAACAGAAGAGAAAATAATTTCTGGCCCTGATACAATTTCTCGCGGGTTTGTATATGTTCGGGACTCAGAAGATTTCTTAAATAAAATTAATCAATTAGTTGTAGAAACTGTCAACAGATTACAAAAAGCACATATTAATCAATGGAATGTTCTAAAAAGAGAAATACGAGAATCACTTGGTCACTTTATATACTCACATACAAAAAGAAAACCAATGATCCTCCCTATTATAATTGAAGTGTAACATACTTATTTTCTTTAGTTATTAAGTCTTGTCTTACTTATATCTATTAGTATCTAAAACGGCTTTTTCTAAATAAATATCGCACCATCTAACAACTAATATTCATAATTTTAAGAAACCCTATAACTGCTGTTAATGCTTATTCTATCGTTAACGGGGTTTGTTTCCCCACATTCTTTCATCTGAAATGCAACTATCGTCAATGGTAATAAAGGGTATCTTATTTTTAGTATAAGCGTAATACTGTAACTGACCTTTCTATGCAGTAGGCTAAAAAAACACCTGCTGCATAGAAACATACTTTAATCAATCTCAATTACATCAAAAAACTTAAAAGTACGCTTATTACAAAAAGCATCCGTACAAGTAATCGTCTCTATTAATGGATTAATATCCACTACTGTTATGTAATTTTTATATAAATAACCATCTTTATAATATGTAAGTAAAACCTCTTCCTCACCTAAAAATGAAGTTAATAGCTTATTTTCAATCATTTCTTTTGCATCTTGCGTTACAATTGGACGCGAGGCTTTCGTTTGCTCCTTTATCATTTCTTTAATAACTGCGAACTGCTCCGGCATACTGGCAAACGGTTGCCACTTTACCATACCTCTTCCTTTTGGCATATTAGCATTCTTCACGATTTGTGCCCTCCTAATAATGTGTTTCTATATCTTGCTGTTGCGACGCTTGTGTAGGAAATACCTCGTAAAATACTGTTCTTACCAAATCGTGTTCGAATTTCGTCCATAACTTTCGTTAATCTCATTTCTTTTTCTCTTTGTACAATGTTATCGAAAAGCGAAATTTGCTCTTCCCCTTCATTAATAAGGTTTGTTAATGAAACACTTACTGATCGAATCGGCTCTCCTGTATGGCGCTCATATAAAAAATATGTACAAACATTATAAATATCCATCGTTAAATTTGTTGCTCTATTTAACGTATGTGCCTTTTTTATTCCCCCACCGTATTCCCTGCTATATCCAACTGAAAAATGAATTGTTTGCGCGCATTTCTTTTCTCGTCTCAATCTATAACAAACCTCTTCTATATGCTCTAATAAAATAACTATGAACTCTTCTACCGAATAATCACGCAATAATATTTGGCTTTTCGCTATAGATGTTGTCACTGGAACGTATTTTTCTGCTATTCTACTAAAATCAATTCCGTTACTATGTAGATGTAATTCTTCTCCTATTACACCAAATGATTGCTTTAAATATTTCAAAGGATACTGAGCTAACTCTCCAATGGTATGTATACCTTTTCGATTCAATTTCATTTCTGTTTTATACGATATACCCCAAAATTTACTGAGTGGTCTAATACTCCATAACTTCTCGGGTATATCGTCATACGTCCACTGCGCTATTCCATCCCTATTCTTTTTCGCTTCCACATCCATCGCTACTTTACTTAATAATAAATTAGGCCCAATACCAATCGTACTTTCAATCCTTGTACGTTCATATATTTCTCGCTTGAACTTTAATGCAAAATCGCGCGGATTACTGGCAAACAAATGAATACTTGCGGTCATATCCATAAAAAATTCATCAATACTATATTGATGAAAATCTTCCGGTGCGACATACTGCAAAGCCAAACCCGTTATGAAAGTTGAACACTTCATATACGTATGCATAATTGGATTCACAATAATAATATCTGGTCGCTTCGGTATTTCGTACAAACGAGCCATCTTCTTTATTCCTAACGCTTTTAATGGCGGTGTTGCTGCTAATACAATTGATCCGCTCTGATTCACATCCCCTACGACAGCCAATTTTGTATATCTTGGATCAAGTCCTTTTTTAATACATGATACGCTTGCATAAAAGCTACGAAGGTCTACACAAAGAATAATACGATTCGGTAAAAGAGAATAATCATACAAGGTTATCACTCCTAACAAAAAGAACATTCGTTCTTATTATATACGAACTCATGTTCTTTTTAAAGGCATTTCTATGAAAATTTTGGTTAAAATGACCGGGCTTTAAAAATCTAAAAACACTTAAGATCCCTACAATATTCAAATACTATTTTCACCATTAGGAGATGACACTGTATTTAGTTCTAAAAAATCTCACTCAATGCACACTACATATAATTAAGAATGATATTTACGCGCTATCAATCACGGTGGGAAAAACTCTGTATACAAAACAGCTAGAATTTTAAGTAACTGATGAACATAAAAACTACTAAAATTCATTTCAGCTTTCATGTCTCTAATTCATATATTCTTCTAAATTTATTTTCAGCAAAATCTCCTACATAGCACCTGTGCCAAGATTCATCTGCATAACTAGTTACATTCTCCTTTTTGCTATTATTAATAGCTTAGTAATAATAGCTGTTAAACAGCAAAGGTGCGAAGTCCTAAATTAGACTTCGCACCTTATACAAATTTATAATCAGTGACGATACAAACACAACTACAATAATATATACATAATAATCACTCATTATATCTGTTACTTCTTTAATCGGCTGGAGAGAATACAATATATAAACCAATCCTTTTACTTAGCCATCTCTCATGATTAGTTTGATTATTCCTAGATACTTAACGCCTTCTATACTCATTTCAAGCGTTAATCCATTCCGATTGAAATTACAAATGACAAAATTTTTCTGTTTTTCCTTTTTGCCTACTTGCTAAATTCAGCAATTAAAACGTTTTTAAAAGACTCTGGATTATTAATCTTAAAACTGTTCGAATTGACGGCCAATGTATGTTTGCCTCCAAGTGTTCCACCAGCAAAAGTGGAAAACCCTAGAACGCCACCTCTGTGTCCCCATACCGAGACACCATTCGGAAGCTTAATTTCAAGGATTCCAAGACCATATCCGGTTCCCTCTCTATTTGTAGGAACTGTAGTAAGCATTTGTTTTAACTGCTGTTCCTTCAGTAATTTACCACTGAGTAAGTAAGAGAAGAATTTGTTTAAATCGTCAGCAGTAGAAATCATATCTCCATCCGAGCTACCTGGGTTAATATAAGTAACGTCTTTTAGCTCACTCGCTCCGTCTAGTTGCAAATAGCCACGGGCATGCTTGGTGCCTGGAATCACGCTTGAATTACCAGGTAGAAATGTATTTGACAAATCAAGCGGTTCAATAATTCGGTTTTCAACCTCTTCCGCATAACTGTTGCCAGTTACTTTTTCAATAAGGATCCCCAGTAATACGTAACCTGTGTTTGAATAAGACCAGCCCTTTCCTGGTGCAAAATCTGGGGGAAGAGAAATCCCCATTTTGACGAATTCTTCAGCCGTATACGATTTTTTTGTATCCATAATATCGAAGTCTTTTGAATTTATATAATCAGCAATACCACTTGTATGATTCAATATTTGCCGGATAGTAATCTGGTTACCATCATATCCGTTTCCTTGAATAACACCAGGTAACCATTTTTCAATGGAGTCGTCTAGATTCAAACGGTTCTCTCCAGATAATTGAAGTAGAACTGTTGCAATGAACGTTTTCGTCACACTACCAATGCGAAAGCGAAAATCTGCTTTCATTGGTTTCTTAGTTCTCAGATCCGCTATCCCAGCGGTATAACTCCAAGTTTTACCACCCTTAGAAATTTGAGCGAGTATTCCCGGGTATCCAAGTTGCAGTTCATCTCGTATTGCTTTCTTAACGGAATTACGATCGCTTTGCGTACTTGTTTGTAACGAACTAGATACATTTTGCGTAGGTTCTGCTTTTACAACTGATGTTGGTGTTATGTATAACAGGGAACTTCCACCTATTAAAAGTGCTAGACTTGCACATGTAATTTTACTGCGTGTTTTCATAAAAAATTCCTCTCTTCTATTAAAATTGTATAGATAGTTGATAGAAGTGTCATATACGAACCACACAGCTATCCATTCTCCAAATGATGAAAAGGCAACAATGCATTTGCAATCATTGTACTCATTATTTTCACAAAACACTCTTGTTACTGATTGTTTGTTTTATATGTAGGCCGTAATTGTTCCCCCCTTCACGCCTCCTTATATTTTTATCCTACACAATGAAAATCTCTTTTTTCTTACCTATTCCTTACAAATTCCTTACATACAAAATCACTTGTACAATAGGGTTGAAGTAGCATCTGTGCCCGAAAGCGCAAAAAACACCGATGCTTTTCGCTTCAGTGTTTTTTGCGCTTTACATATTGAAGATTCGTTTTACTCTTAACAGCTTAAATTGCTGATTTTTTCTAATGCGATTATTCTTCTTGCTATATAAAACAAATTTCATAGTGTTATATGAAACACTATGAAATTTGTCATTAAGGCACATTATTCTAAATTTATTGATGTAGTTGAGATGGACTCACTTTTTGAATTTGAACAAGTATATCAAACGCTTTACCTAATGATATATCAACAGTTTTTGGTATATCAGGCCCTTCGGTAGTTATTCCAGCGAAAATTGGATGTTGTTCGTTTAACCAAGTTTTTGTCACGCCGTTCGCCTTACGTAAATCAATAAAAAATTGATCTTTTTTCACCTGTCCAAAAATGTAGTTATAACTGTTTAGATCATCTAATTTTAATGTTCCATATGGGCCGAATTCACCATTGCTATTCTTGACATTGTATTGTCCTTCATAAACTGACGTTCCAATAGATACGTACCGTTTTCCGTAATATTCTGCTAAATGCTGCCCAGCTACTTTAGGATATATAAAAGGAAGCATATTTGTTTTCGAAATGTGTCCATTATGTCCCCATACAATGGTTTTTCCTAAATGTTCTTCAGTCCACTTCGCATTTTCATACATTGCAATATCATGTTTCAAATAAAAATCCGCTGGTTTATCAGGAGGTGTCGCTAACATTGTAGTAAACTGTTCAATAATACGAGCATTTTGCTTTATCCATGCAAACTCTTTAGATTTTCCATTTAAATAGCTTTTATTTTCCTCTAATAAAGCACTAATTTGTTTAGCATCTAAAACATACTTTTCTTTTTCTTCTTTCGTAAGACTTTCAAAAGTATTCATATCCTTTGTTACAGGAATAAGACCTTTTATCTGCTCTTCTACTCTAGGCAATAGTTTTGAATTGTTCGCTTTAATATATTCTGTTATATTATTATAAACATTCTCGTTTACTGATTGAATGTCCATCCCGATGATACGTACTTTAGATTTATGTTTTGGATTAGCATTATATTGCCGAATCCAATCAAGTAAATCTAGCATTTCTTTCGTCTTAAATACAGGTGTTAGATGTTGGCTTGGGTTTCCCTTACCAGTAAGAACATATCGATCAAGTTCCAAGGCCCTGTCCCATCCCTCTTCTAAAACTAGATTGGTAAAGCCCTTTTCAGATACTAAATACTTAACAATGCGGTGTTTCATCGTAAAAACTTCATGAGCCCCATGCGTAGCTTCACCTAAACCTACAATTGAAGCTGAACCTACCATATCCTTAAGTGGTTTCAAATCATTAAGAGATGCAGTTGGATTAGTTGTTTTTAAAGGCTTTGCATGTGCTTCTAACCATTTCGCTATTTGATTTGTATTATAGGGAGCTGTAACAAAAACCTCTGTTTTCGAATCTGCATAAGTATTTCCTACAAAATGAGTCATTGTTATAGCAGAAGCAACAATTGCAATAATTATTTTCTTTTTCATAAAAAACCTCCTGAAATATTTACTTATAGCTTTTTGACATACTCTGCCAACTTCCGTTTAAAACATTCATTTTCTTATTACTGTTAAGATACATTTATTCTAGTTCCTAAAACTCACTTATTTCTTAATAGGTTCTTAAGAAATTCTTAATTCACTTATACGAATATAAAACTAAATAAGCTTCAATTCATTGTATTGTAAATTCCTCATTGCATAACATTATAATGTACAGATATTTGTTATAAATGATGTTATCTAAAGTATTCAATTTCAGTATGTATTATTAACGTAGTTAATATATGGTTAATATGAAGTTCCAAATTTTGATTGTTTGTAGCCTCTTTATCATAGAGTTAATTTAGGGGTTATTTTTTGTTCACTTCATTTTTTTCGGCACTCTGCATCTAGACAGTATACCCATTGGCCACAGTTAGACTATTTCAAATCAAAAAAATAGATTACCTGCACACTAAAAAGTATAGTGCACAGGTAATCTAGTTGTTTTTGAGATTAATAAAAAACTAATTTATTTTTTGAATTCTTCCATCAATAATAGACTGAATTGGTTCTTTTGATTTTTTTATATAATCTACTAATGCTTCAAAATCAGTTGGTCCTGTTTCAGCATCTTTACCGTTTTTAAAGGATACAAATCCATCTCCACCTGAAGCTAGAAATGCGTTCGCAACGACGCTGTAAGTTTTAGAAGGAATGATTTCTTCTCCATTTGTTAAGCGAATACTTGTTACTTTTTCTCCATTAGGCTTGTTCGCATCCCAAGTGTATTGGATTCCTGAAATTTGAAGCATTCTTGTTATGTCTTTTTGCCATTGTTGATTTAAAATATCACGAATGTCTTGACCTGTTAAATTTACTTTTATTAATTGATTTCCGAATGGTTGAATACCATATATCTCTCCCCATGTAATATCACCAGCATCTAAGTCATTACGAATACCACCAGGATTCATAAGTGCAATTTGAGATTGCATTGTTGTACGCTGGGCATCAGCAACTAAATTTCCAAGAGTAGATTCACCAGCCGTATTGAGTTTGCGATCTAGTGGCGCAATAGACTTACCTACAACTTCATTAACAAGAGGTGCGATTTTTGCTTGATATTTCTCCATCTTCTTCTTGATTTTTTTATCAGGCTCTATGCCTTCATGGTAAGTTGTAACAATTTCTGCTTTTTTCTCAACAATATCTTGTGTTTTACGATCAATCTTTACATCAACATCAGCAAAAGCCATACCATATGAATTTGCTTGTACGACAAGTTTATTATTAACAGTTCCATTTACATAGGTGTGGCTATGCCCACCAAAAATAACATCGACTTCTGGATCAGTCTCATTTGCTAATCGGACGATATCACCATTTGTTACGCCGTTCCCATCTGTTATACCTCCGTTATGTGCAAGAACAACGATAGATTTAACGCCTAGTTTTTTTAATTGCTTTACGGATTTGTTAATAGCTTCAACTTCATCTGTAATTTCTACATTCTTTAGCATAGTAGGCATAACAAGATTAGGAACATCCGTTGTTACGACTCCGATAAATCCAACAGGAACTCCTTGTACCTTTTTTATAGTGAATGGTGGTAAAAATAAACGACCGGTGGATTTATTATAGAAATTTGCAGCAACATATGGGAATTTTGCTCCTTTAAAATTCCCTGTTTTCTCATGGTATCCACCATAAATAAGGCGGTTCATTTCTTCAACACCTTCATCAAATTCATGATTTCCTATCGTTCCAACATCGAATTTCAAATCATTTAGAAATTCAATTGTAGGTTCGTCTTGTAATAATGCTGAAACAGGAGTACTTGCTCCAACAACATCGCCGGCATGTACCTTTAATGTATTTGGATTTTGTTTTTCACGATCACGTAAATAAGCCCCTAAGTACTCAATTCCCCCTGCATCTTTATTGTTAATTTTTTTTACAGTGTCTAGTTGCCCATGAAAATCGTTAATACCGAGCATTTGTACATCTATGTAGCGGTTTTGTTCTGTACTTGCTTGGATTGAAGGCGCAGCAAATACACTAGTAAAAGTAACTGTACTTAATGCTAAAGCAACTGGAATGATTTTTTTCAACATAAAATTTCTCTCCCCTAATTAAAATCTGACATAATACGATGTTATTTTAATATATTAAGAGAATTATTTCTACAAAAATTCTACTAATTATAAAAATTAATAAGATTTTATTTTTTTCTGACAAATAACTCCTTCCTCAAAAATGTGAAGGTGTAAAACGTCAATTTTAAGTGGAGGATGAATATTTGTAAGCTTAAGCCTACACTTTTTATTAGGATGTAAAGGGCCCCACTCGACTTAAGAAACTTCACTACCCAAAACAAGAAAATGTGCGTTTCTTTGTTTGGAGGATTATTCAAAATATTATCTTGATCGTAATATAGCAATACATCTAAAAGACCTAAAAAAACTCTAATCAATAAATTTTTGCTGTTAAGAAGAATATTCAATTCGAAACTAATGAATATTTATCAACCTAACATATCATTACCACCATTAAAAAAAGAATAGAAATTTCGTTATGAAAGATTTCTATCCTTTGAATTGATTACGGTGGTGCACTACTCCGCATTAAAAAAAGATGCTCCTGGCTTTATCCAAGAGCATCTTTTTTTTAGATTTATTTTTACTTGTTTATAATTTATCAATTAACAATTATATAGTTGTAATCAGTCCTTTAAAAATAATAGGAGTGCTTCATTAAATTCTTTAGCATGCGTTGCATTTAGCCCATGTGGACCACCCTTTATTAAGGCTACTTTAGAATTAGGAATTGCTTCATGTGTTAATTTCCCACTATATTCATATGGTACAGTTGCATCAGAATCACCGTGAATAATAAGAGTAGGTATATTAAACTTCTCCAAGTCTTTTCTAAAATCTGTCTTACTAAAGGCGGTAATACAATCAAGTGTTCCTTTAGGTGATGCACTGGCTGCAATATCCCAATTATATAAACGGAATGGCTCACTAACTAAATCTGTTCGATTACCAGCCGCGAAAAATCCCTTAGTAAATTCATCAAGAAATGCAAGGCGGTCATTTATCACACCACTTTTGAATGCTTCAATTGTTGCATCATCTAAGGCCCCTTCAGGATGATCCTCTGATTTGTATAAATATGGAGGAACTGCCCCAGCAAAAACAGCCTTTTCAATACGATCTGTTCCATACGTACTAATATACCGGGCTACTTCGCCTCCCCCCATAGAAAAACCAACAAGTGTGACATTTTGAAGCTCTAAATGTTCTAATAGTTGATGTAAATCAGAAGTAAAGGTATCATATTCATACCCTTCCCACGGCTGAGATGATTGTCCAAATCCTCGACGATCATATGTTATAACTCTGTATCCAGCCTCAACAAGAGCGGGAACTTGGTATTCCCAAGATCGACCACTTAACGGCCAACCATGAATGAGTACAACTGGTTTTCCTGTGCCATGATCCTCATAATATATCTCAATTGGTTCTTGATTTTCGGTTCCTACAGTAATTTTAGCCATGCTTCTACCTCCCAAAAATATTCTAATATGTATCCTTTTTTTCAATAATCCGGATGAATGTCATAACCTATTCATGCACGTTTATATTGTGAACTCTAAGTATGAAACTCTATTGTTCCAATGCATTCATTTTCTCCTTTTGGAACAATCCCCCCTCTAATACCTTTTTCATCATAAAATAATTACTGAACATTACTCCTATTCAATTGTAATAACAAAAATAGGTGACTATCAATATCATTCTATCTATAGGATGTATAGGTAAAACCAATCTATTTTATAGTGAAAACAACTATAGTTACAACCTATACAAATTATAGATAATTTAGAATTGATTAACGAATCAGTTTTCAAATACTATAAATTTGTATAGCACTTCATGTTCTGTGAATGCTGCTATAACCAATATTATTGGTCAGCTTAGTTATAAACGACGAAACTTATGATAGTATTCGACTATTTAAACTTTCTTCGATTACTTAATTTTTAGGAGGAATACATAATGACTGATCTCTATTCTCGTATTAACAAAGATGATGCTGTCGTGCTTTTAGTAGATCATCAAACTGGTCTTATGTCCGGACTAGTACGTGACTATGGTGTTGATGAATTCAAGAACAATGTTTTAGCTCTTGCTCATACTGCTAAGTTTTTTGATTTACCAGTTATTTTAACAACAAGTTTCGAAAACGGGCCTAATGGACCTTTAATGCAAGAATTGGTTGATCTCTTTCCTCATGCACCAAAAATAGCTCGACCTGGACAAATTAACGCATGGGATAATGATGATTTTGTAAAAGCAATCGAAGAAACTGGAAAAAAACAACTTATCATCGCAGGCGTAGTTACGGACGTTTGTGTTGCTTTCCCGGCACTTTCCGCTATAAAAGCTGGATATGAAGTATTTGCTGTTACGGATGCTTCAGGAACTTTCAGTAAACAAGTTGCAGATGCTGCCAATACTCGTATGGCACATAGTGGTGTACAACTTATGAACTGGTTTAGCGTAGCTTGCGAATTACAACGCGATTGGCGCAATGATGTCGAAGGTTTTGGCAATTTGCTTGCTAGCAATCTTCCAGGCTATCAAAATATAATTGGAAGCTATAGGGGAGCTCAGCGAGATCTTAGTAAACAAAATGCATAAATGTATTTCAAAGAAATAGCTTTAAATCACTTTCAAAAAAATGGATGGTATACATTTAGTGCTGATTAAATCAGCACTCTCTTTTAATTTAAAAGGTATAGCAAAAATTTTATTTTTACGATTACAATTTTAAATTAACAGAAAATATATTATTTTCAATAATATCTATTTTAAACAATTAAAAAAGGAGCGTTTTATTATGAGTAATTTAGAATTGTTAAATCCGGAGAACAGTGCATTAATTTTGATTGATTTTCAACCTCAAATGACTTTTGGAGTTGCAAGTATTGATAGACAAACATTGATTAATAACGTTATGCTACTTGCTAAATCAGCAAAAACTTTTAACGTACCTACTATTCTTACTACAGTTGAGACACGCAGCTTTTCTGGTTATTTTTGGCCACAAATTCTTGACATATTCCCAAACCATGAAATTATAGAACGCAGTTCAATGAACTCTTGGGAAGATCCAAAATTTGTTGAAGCAGTTAAAGCAACAGGTAGAAAGAAATTAATATTTGCAGCACTTTGGACTGAAGTTTGTCTTGCATTCCCTGTGCTTGAAGCAATTAAAGCTGGCTATGAAGTGTATGCAGTTGATGATGCTTCAGGTGGTACTAGTCTGACAGCACATAACGCTGCTATGCGTCGTGTAGAACAAGCTGGTGCAATTCCAGTGACAGCAATTCAAGTTTTACTTGAATACCAACGTGACTGGGCACACAAAGACACTTATGATGCTGTAATGGAAATTGTAAAGGAGCACACTGGCGCTTATGGTCAAGGAGTAGAATACGCATATACTATGGTGCACGGCGCGCTTCCAAGCAGGAAAATATGAAACAAGAAGGAGTAGCTGTCGAAGAGACTTATACAGGGAACACGATGGATGCTGCTGATCCAGTAACAACGATTGTTACATGGGAAATTCAACAAGGTAAAGAAAAACAGTTTGAAACATGGAGACATGAAATCGAAGCTGCCGCTACTAAATTCCCAGGGCATTTAGGTGTAAATCTAATAGTTCCAAGTAACGAATCGAGAGAGTATACTGTTATTTTTCGATTTGATACGTATGAGCATCTACGTGCTTGGCAAGAATCAGACATTCGCCGGGATTTGTTAAAAACGGCAGAACAATTTCAAGCTACTAATCCAAGTTACAAAACTGAAAGTAGTTTGGCTTATTGGTTTGTTACTCCGAAAACGCCAGTTCCACCGCCAAAATGGAAAATGTCTATCGTTACCCTTCTGGGTGTATGGCCTCTTAGCATGTTAGTTCCTAAAGTGATAGGACCTATTATAAAACATATGAATCCTATTATGTCCGCTTTTTTCGTTTCTGTATGTATAGTGTCCTTGCTATCATGGGTAGTCATGCCGATTTTCGGTAAATTATTTCATCCATGGTTACAAAATAATAGAAAGTAGACGAGGTGTGAACATGAATTTACCGGATATGATCTTATATAACGGAAAAATTACTACCCTTGACCCATCTCAGCCTGAGGTATCTGCTATCGCCATAACTGATGGTTTAGTCACTGCAGTAGGTGGAGATGAGCTTCTTAATAGTGCCACGGAAAAAACAAAAAAAATAGACCTTAAAAGAAAGAGAGCTATTCCAGGCCTGAATGACTCCCATATACACGTTATTCGTGGTGGTCTGCATTATAATATGGAATTACGTTGGGAAGGCGTGCCATCACTTTTTATTGCTCTAGAAATGCTCAAAGAACAGGCAAGGCGTACACCTGCTCCTCAGTGGGTAAGAGTAGTTGGAGGTTGGTCTGAATTTCAATTTAAAGAGAGACGGTTGCCAACTTTGGAAGAAATTAATGCCGTTTCTGAAGACACTCCTGTCTTTGTGCTACATCTTTACGATAGAGCACTTGTAAATCGTGCAGGGCTACGTGCACTGGGATACACGAAAGATACCCCAGACCCTCCAGGCTGTTTAATTCAGCGGGATAAAAGAGGTAATCCAACGGGCCTTTTAATTGCTAACCCTAACGCTTCTATTCTTTATTCAAGTTTGGGTAAAGCTCCAGTACTTAATCTTGACGACCAGATTAACTCAACTCGCCATTTTATGCGTGAATTAAATAGATTAGGTATTACAAGTGCCATCGACGCAGGTGGTGGATTCCAAAATTATCCGGATGATTATAAAGTTGTTGAACATTTAGCTGAGAAAGATCAATTAACTTTGCGTATTGCGTATAATCTATTTACGCAAAATCCAAATCATGAATATGAAGACTTTGCTTCATGGGCAAAAATTGTTTCTCCAGGTCAAGGAACTGATAAGTATAAAATGAATGGTGCCGGAGAGATGTTAGTATTCTCAGCAGCCGATTTTGAAAAATTTCAAATGCCACGGCCTGAACTAGCTACGATGATGGAAGCCGACTTAAAGAAAGTAATTTCTCTATTGGTGGAAAACCGTTGGCCCTTCCGTTTACATGCAACTTATGATGAGTCAATCACACGTTTCTTAAATGTATTTGAGGAAGTTAACAGAGAAATTCCTTTTAATGGTCTACGCTGGTGGTTTGATCATGCAGAAACAATCTCAGATCGTAGTATGGAACGTGTTAAGGCTTTAAATGGCGGTATTGCCATCCAAGACCGCATGGCTTTTCAAGGTGAATACTTTGTTGATTTATACGGAAAGGAAGCTGCAAAGCATACACCTCCGATTTATCGTATGTTAGAACTTGGTATACCTGTTGGCGCCGGTAGTGATGCAACTAGGGTTTCCAGCTATAACCCTTGGGTTGCTCTTTACTGGATGGTTGCTGGAAAAACCATTGGTGGTCTTTCGATATACGATGAAAAAAATAAACTTGATAGAAAAGTAGCCCTGGAATTATATTCAAAAGGAAGTGCGTGGTTCTCTGGTGATGAAGGTAAAAAAGGAACCCTGGCAGTAGGTCAGTTTGCTGATATTGCTGTATTGTCTGCTGACTACTTTACTGTGCCAGAAGAAGAAATCAAAAACCTTGAATCATTACTCACCATTATGGGTGGACAGGTTGTTTATGGAAATGATGAATTTAAAAATTTATCACCTGAATTGCCGCCAGCATCACCTGATTGGTCACCGACGGGCATTTACGGTTATGGTGGTGCTAACCTAGCCAACACTATACTTTCCCACGATTCCCATGATAACAAGTTACATAGTTGTAGTAACCCTCTCCATCAACACACTCATACCGTAATAGGAAAAGATGGAACTAAATGGGGGATTGGTTGTACTTGCTTTGCTTTCTAAGTCAAAACCACCGGTATAATGCCGGTGGTTTTCTTTCTACAATAAGGGTATGTAGATTCGAAATAACATTGTATATCCCTACATGGAACCTGTTACTATGCGATAAGACCGAAGAATTGATTGATTAACTTAACTTGTTTTTGATAGCCTTCTCTCCTTGCAAAGTCTGTCCTTTTTTCCTTAATTAAAAGTCAATGGTATCCCCCTCTTGATCGACTACACCACACATATAAATCCACTGCCCTTTGACTTTAATATAGATCTTAATTTTTCAATTGTTACACTAGAATCATTATTATTTCTATTACACTGATACTTTTTGCGAATCATTTAACTTCTGCATAAAGATACGTGCTGCAAAACTTAAAAATTTATCATCAAAGTGAATAAGATTAATATCTTGGCTTGGTGTTGGGTCAGTAATACGAACTATGCTCAAAGTATCATTATTAACAAAGTTAACCAGTGAAAGAGGTATTATGGCAACCCCATGTCCATTGTATACAAGGCTCAATAGAGAAATAGAAGATTTTGTTTCTATATTTGCTTCAGATAAAGATAACCCTAAACTCTCACAATATATCTTAATAGATTCACGACAACTACATGAAACCATTATTCTACTCAGCCCTACTAATTCTCGAAAAGAAACAAATGATTTTTCATTCAAAGGATGATTTTTTGGAATGACAAGGACGAGCTCTTCACTATACAAAAGAGTGTTTGTTAATGTGTCTGGAATTTGAGCACTACGTGTAATCCCGAAATCAATATTTTTGTCAACGATTTGATTTACAGCAACTTCAGATTCTATAATTTTTACTACGATGTTGGGATAATGTTGTTGAAACTTCATAATATAAGGTGTTAAATAAGTGAGATCCTCTAATAAACCTCCTATAGTAATCACACCTCTTTTTACACCCTTTAATTCAAAAATTTCATTATAAACGTCATCAAATTGTTGCATGATAAATTTTCCTTTATCAAATAGCAGCTTACCCGCTTCTGTCATTTTGATACCTCTTCCAACTCGATGAAACAAAGGTGTATCAAGTTCACCTTCTAAAACACGGATTTGTTGACTTAAAGTCGGCTGTGAAATACCTAGAACTTCCGCAGCTTTAGTAAAACTATTATTATTACAAACTTGAATAAAATACTCTAAATGACGTAATTCCATTCTTGATACCCACTCTCCGCTTTATGAAAGATTTATAATTTAAAGGACGATATGTATACGTTAACATAACAACTTCATTTCATATTATACCGATTGAAATTACACGCTTTATTCATTTTGTATTATAATAAATTTACTACCATTTATTAATTTTTCCTCCTATTTATTTAATTTATATTTAATTAGGACATTACTAATTCGAGATATATTTCTAAACTTTTATAGTTCTAGTGCATAATACCCTAATTTTTTCAACTTTTCGATTATCATTTTTTTCTCAATATAGTCCAAACCGCCAAATATTTGCCGAATCGCCTCTTTATGCTGAGGAAAAATAATATCCATTAGTTCAATACCTTCTGAAGTAATTGACGCATACGTGACACGGCGGTCTCTAGGACATGGTTTTCGTATTAAGAACCTCTTCTTTTCCAACTTATCCACTACATACGTGATACTACTACTTGCAAGTAATATTTTATCTCCAATTTTTTGTATAGGCTGATCGCCTTTACTATATAGTAGCTCAAGCACTGCAAATTCAGTTGGATTAAGTCCATAACTTTTTATATCCTCTTCAATACGCTTAGTAATTGCCTGTGCTGCCCTTGATAATGTAACAAATAACTTTAAAGATAAGCTCTCATCATTAATCACACTCATAATTACCAATCCTTTACAAGTTATCTTGAATTCGAGATTTATTATATTATCGTCTAAATATTATGTCAATCATTCATTTTAGCTTTATCAATCCATTTATAATTTATTTCTCAACATATGACATATGGAATTAGAAGAAAACAATTGTTAATATATAAGTATCTCAATTACGTTATTTCTTTTAAAGAGAGCTTGTATTCTAACGCAAGTTCTCCTTTTTTATATTCTAAATTGAATCCGGACAAAGTTCACATATTGAGTCTGCCCATGTATATGATATAGTTTTTAAACAAAGATTAGAGCCCTCCTACAAGAAGGAGAGCTCTAATCTTTCATATAAATATTCACCATTTTTATCATTGCGGGGACATCAAAACTTTAACTTGATGGGGATATGGGACTATCCCAATTAACAAATATTACAAACCATATATCTAGGTTAATATCTATCATATTTTTTATAAACAGGATTAATTAGATTTAAAAAAAGATTTCTTTTTCTTTACTCGTAATAAGTCACCTGTCCATCCTTTGAATCGCATATACATATACATCCCCCCTGTTGTGAAAATAATAAATAAGAGAGCGATTAAATAGCTATATTTCCATTCCAGTTCAGGCATGTATTTAAAATTCATACCCCATAATGCTCCTAAGGCTGTCAAAGGCGTACTCACAGCAGTTAATACAGTAAGAGCTTTCATAATTTCATTCCCACGATGAGAAGAAACAACTTCTTGCAAATGAATCATCGTGTCTAATTCTTCTTGGTACTCTTTAACAAGTTGTAATCCACGCTCTAATTTTACGTGTGTTTGTTTATAACAAAGGGTGTTTGTTAGTTTTTCTAACCAAGCTTCTTTTAGGCCTTGTAACACTTCTTGTATTAAGCGAAACACATGTGTGTTCATAAATAATTCATGACGAATATGATAAATCCTTTCTAAAACTGCTATGTTATTATGATGATAAAAATCCCATAATACATTTCTGAAATTGTTTTCAAAGTAGTCAACCTTTCGCAAATAATGAGATATAAACATTGATAAGATAGCACATAATCCTTCAGCAGAACTATTACAATTTTTTGTACCCATAGGGATATTATGTATTAATTTTTGGAAATCCTCTTCCTCCTTTTCCTGAACTGTTATCAGTATTCCATGAGCTACGAAATAATGAAGAAATTTTTGAATTTTGGCGTCCTTTTTATCTTGATCATATAAAAACGAACCATATACACAAGTTTGACTTGGTGATAACGTATAAACATATAATCCATTTTCACAAGGAGAACTTATTTTCTTTACAAATTGAGAGAAATAAGATGTTACATCACGAGGGATTATAGAAGAAAGTTTTTCAAGCTCACTAGTTTTCACATGATACCAACTCCATTTCGTCATTTTTATGCATTCCATACTATTCTTCCTTTCTAAATAGTTTTATGTTTGATCGAATCATATCCGTAATACGAAATTTGTATGTAGGTATTCATGTCTTGAAGGAAAAGTTTTTAGATCATCTAAATTATAAAATAAATGACATAGGAGGTCTTATTCTTTTAAAAGGAAGACCCCCTATATATTAGTTATTTTTATTTTCAATTTTAAACATTTCCTCTATACAAGCACTTTTTATCTTTTCTTATAAAGAATTTATTATATGTGGAAAAGAAGCTACATAATTTGGCACGTCTATTCAACGAACTCCATTTCAGTCGTTATTATAATTTGGATTCATATGCAGATGGATTGGTGATGTCGTCAAATACTTGACTCCCAATAATGTAGTATCCATGAAGTGCAGCCTCTTTCGAAGCGTCTACCATACGGAAAGAAGAAATTTCACTTTGCATTTTTTCAATTCGTTTTTTGTGGAGATCTACTATTCCTCCTGTCCAAATGATAGTATCATACTGTTCTAACGTAAATTGTTCTTGTAATACACGTATGACGTCTTGGAAGTGTGCATCCAACTCTTTTTGAATCAAAGTATGAACCTGACTTGTCTCATGATTTTCTTCTCGACATTCATATCCTTTTTCTAATATGTTTGGCATGTCGTTAATATGCAATTGATTACTTTCACCCTCATGATTCTGCACGATATTCTTAATATTTTTCAAAGGCTTGCTACATCCTAGTTCCGTCTCATAATGATTTAAAATGAGATTCTGTTTCATATCTGTCATTTCTAATGTTCGAAATCCACCATCAATAATTAAGATGCGATCTCGTTCCTGAATGATTCCCTCTTTTAAGAGATAGGCATGTAAAGCGACCGGTTGCTGAAGAATCAAAGCATTTTCCACCGTAATATTAATAAATTTCCCATCAATTTGCACGGAAGTTTCTTTTTTTAGTGCACGTTGTAATTGCTCATGCTGACTACCAAAACAAGTGATGGGAAGCCCGGTAACAACTAGAGGTAACACGACATTTTCTTTATAATCCTTTGCAATGCAACCAAATATTTGTTGTTTAAACTCTTCGCTTTCATAATAATTTTCTATTTCATCGTCAAATGGAGGAAGAAATGAAGCGTCAGATTGATGTGCTTCATTTCCCATGTAGTATGCAAAGTCTAAGTCTATAAAACTTACCTTTGTTAAATCTTCACTTTCAGCATGATTAGGTACAGGGGCTAGTGTGGAAGCTTCACTCTTGACCGTCATCTCAGAATCTACATCCTGTCGATATGCCCTTTTGGTAAAGCCAATTCCTACATCAATTGCATACAGAGATTTCATACTTTTTTCCTCACTTTCTATTTTTAGAGTTAAATCTAGGCACTCTCTTCTTTCCCTTCTTTCACATATTTCTTTTCATTTTTCGTTTTTTCCCCGTCTAAGTTCTTACTATTTTCATTTATTTCGTAATCCTTTTCACCTGTTTTCTTTTTATTATTTTCGTTTTCTGTTAAGTCTTTAATGGTAGAAATGACAACTGGTGTGGCTGTAAGCAGTTGTGGTAATGTTTGTTTTGCAACATTAGCTGCAGTTACAGAAAATTGTTTACTTGTCTCAGTTACCTTCTCCAATGTTTCCTTTATGTTTCCTTCTTGTAGTTTTTCTTTTACGCTTTTTCCTTTTGTTTGTATAGCTTTCCGATTTTCTTTTTTTAATAGGGAGACAATGACTCCGGTCGTAATTCCAATCACAGCATATTTAAATATTGTATGTTTCATTTTTCTCATCCTTTTCTATTTTTATTTTCTTCAATGCTACAACCTAAAATAATTACCTTACCTATTTATCAGATGTTGCAATCTATTAGAGAGAATGATAGTTTTGCGGCTGCCTATCACTCGCCGTTAGTGTTTCATCTGTTACTAGGAGTAAAATTCTCCCTTGATCTAGTTTTTCTTCATATAAGTTAGCTTCCTCCTTCGACAACCCCATTTCCTCCATTTGATTTCGGAGCTCGTCCCCTTTTTTGGAGAAAAAGTTGATAATACTTGTGCCCAATCCTTGTTCTTTTACTCCAATCGTATTTGTGTTTGTATCATCCGCAATCCTTTTTGTTATATGTTTTTCATGTGCTAAAACATAAATGTCATCGTGGCGAACCCCTCGCAATTCTAGCTCTTTTACTTTCATAACTACTTCCTGTTCATTTTGATATTCATAAACTACCGTTTTTCTTTCATTCGTATGCATGGTATCTTTCCTCCTTTAGATTTTTTATTTTTTTATTTAGTTGTTATGTAATATGTAATACACCTATTTTAAAGATGTTAAACCTAAATTTTCGAAAAATTTTACACAATAGGTTATTCATGTTTTTAATATCAAAGAAATGTCACAAGAACTTTGCTTTGATAAAAGCGCTCCAAATAACGATTTGTTTGGAAGGTAAGCACATTGTTTTATAGAAATCATAGAAAAATAAAAAAGCACTCCTTTTCAAAGAGTGCTAAAAAAAAACATATAACCTAATAAAAATATTTCTATTTTGATTACAGAAAGAAAGTCTTTATTAAAACATATGGTTGCTAATTTAATTGCGATCTGCCTTGCACCCAAGCAGCAATATCATTTATAACATACTCAGGTATATTAGCAGGACTATAATATTCATCCGGCTTACTTATTTCCCCATCGCCCTCTGTAAAGAAATGATTTAACTTTGGATATAGTCGATAATCAACGTTATTTCGTTCTTTTAATTGTTCTTTCCAAAGAGGAATTTCGATTTTTGATTGAACTTGATAGTCTCTTTCTCCTTGAATAATAAGAAGTGGTGTCTTTTGTTCTTTTGACATTTCTGCTGCTTTAATTTTCCGAATAGAATCCCAAAATACTGCTGATCCTAAGTAAAAATCTTTTGGAGGATTCTGACCAGAGAAATTTGGATCATTTAATAATTCAAATTGCGATTTGTAGAATTTATATTGCTCCTGGTTCATTGCTCCAATAGAGAAAAGGTACTCAAATTGATCTAAAACAACGTCTTGGATCGTACGAGCTGGCCCTCCCATTACAATTGCTCCAGCAATATTTTTATTTTGGTCTTTTTCAATCATTTTCGGAAGCATCATTCCACCTTGACTATGACCCAAAATATAAATTTGATTTTTATTTATTAGAGGCTCATTTTTAAGAAATTGAGTTACAAGAAGAGCATCATCTGTTGTCTCTTTATCAACTGTATAAAAGGGACTAAATTGTGTTTTCAACCCATGTTCATAAGTTCTTTTATTATAGCGAAGGACAGCAATTCCCTTCGATGCAAGACCTTCAGCTAAATCGCGAAACGGTTTTAAAGCAAACGCTGTTTCATCCTGATCAGTTGCTCCTGATCCTTGAACAAGAATAACCGCTGGAAAAGGACCATTTCCTTTTGGAACCGACAATGTTCCTGGTAATGGAAATGCACCACTTCCAACTACTACTTCTTTATCAACAAATGATTCAGGCTTACTATATGACGGACGCTCAGCAACAGGACTAAACGACATGCTGAGTTGAAAATCGTCTATTTTTCCAGATGGATCTAGTTTAATTAGTAAAGGTACAGTCATTTTTTCAAAAACTAATTGAATCTCCACATTTGTATGAACAGGATTTGTCTCTTTTTGTGTAACCTCTCCAATTTCTATAAAAGAACCTGCTTGTAATTGAACTGGGAGTCCCTCCCAATAGCTCTTCAGCCATTCTTCGGATATTATTTTCTGTAATGACCTTGAGGTTAAATCAAATGCAGATTTATAATCTTCACTATTCATATGGCGAATAAATGAAAGAGTAGTAGATATAATAGGATTTTCATCATCACTATTGTCTATTTTTTTTATATTTGTGTTTACTTCCTTTAATTTTGAAATAAATTGGTGGTTAAATGGATTATTATATGTATTAGGATATAAATTTGTTTTCAAAATTTCCGTATTCCGTCCCTCATACAAACTTGAAGAACTCGTAAACTTTTCAGGTGAAATTACTTCCTCCGCATATGAGACTGAGGGAATTGCTATTGTAAAAATTGCACTGATAAGTAATAACTTATTACTTATTCTTCTTTTCTTACCCATACTTATTGATTCTCCCTTCAAAATTTAAAATTTCTAATACAATATGCCAACTATAAGGAAAATAAAAATTACCAAAGAGATTAATAATCTATTTTACGATCCCCCTCTCAAGTTAAAAATCTATCATTAACAAACTTCAATAAAAAACGCCTTCCCCCTCTTTTTTTATTGTTGGATTTTCCAATGACCTAGAAGCACAGCACGAAATTACATGTAACCTACCCATGAGATTCTCTGTTTCAAAAGAAAAAAGCACCCCACTAGATGCTTTCTTTAATTGTTCTCACTATCATTTATTTAGGTAATTCTCTTATTACTGTAAGATAAATTCATTCTATTTCCTAAATCTCACTTATTTCTTAATTCACTCATACCAATATAAAGCCTAATAACCTACCATCAAAAAATAAAGAAAACAGGTTATTTGGCTATTCATTTCGTAAACTTAATGCTCAAATTAGTTTTTTTCACAAAGTTAAACTTTATTAAGAAAAACTTAAAGAATTTCCCTCTATATTCATAAGAACTTTTTTCTATACTCAAAAATGTAAATAGACAAAAGGAGAAACGATCATGAAGAAATTTGTAATTTGCATACTAGGAATAGGCCTCCCTATATACTTACTACCTTTCATATTACGTGGAGATTTAGACAGATTTAATCCGATTGCTGAAGAAAAAAATGTATATGCCGTTGCGAAAGGATATGGTGTTCCAGATTATCATCATAAAGGAAAAGCTATGTACTCACTAAAAGCTGTTGACGAATTAAGTAATGAAAAAGAATATACAGTTGGAACGAACACGCCTAATGATTTTATAAGAAAAACTTACTTAAAAATTCATGTGAAAGGAAAATATGTGTATTCTTACGATATTATTTCTAAAGAGGATATTCCGGAGAAAATAAGGGGACAATTGGAGATAGCAAATAAATAAAAGAGCCAATTCATACGATTTGGCTCTTTATTCTCTCTCCCATCTACCGTTTGGATAATTCTTTCGGTAGATTTATTAAATTCGTTATCATTGTTCCAATAACCATTGTTCAATTACTTTTACTGTTTCATCTCGTTGTGCTTTTGCCGTAATTAAACTCGCATTATCACCTTTTTGCTCACCATACATGCCAAAATGAGCATGATTTCCCCCTTTTATCATGTGCATAGTTGTATTCTTTGACATGAACTTTTTATTGTTCTCTATTTTTTCTACAGTTGCTAAAGCATCTACTTCCCCATAAATTGATAACATCGGAATCGATTTTGTAGAAAAGTCATCTGCAGGATACGAACCTAAGAAAATAATCCCGTCTACCTTGTCTTCATGTTGGAAGGCATACTTAGAAATCATAGCTCCTCCCATTGAATGCCCTGCAACATACCATTTTTGAACTTCCGGATACTTTTCAATTACACTGTCTACCTCATTTATTCCAAGTATCGCTAAATTTAATGGTAACTTAGGCATTACTACAAAGTGCCCATCTTTTGCAAGCGCTTCTCCTAAGTAACTATAAGCCTCAGCTTCTACTTTAGCTCCTTGATAAAAAATAACCCCTACTTTCGCATCTTTCGCTCCAAAAACGATATTATCTTCATCTTTTTTATCATCTACTAACGACAAAGCCTCTTTCGTCGGTTTATAAGTAAACTGAGACCAAGTCAAAAAAGTAAAACTTCCTATAATTAAAATAGCTAGTAAAGAGTACAGCGTAATTTTTATCCATTTCTTCACAAAGATGACCTCCATAAGATGTATATATTCCATATTTCGGATTATCATTAACACACATAAAAACTCGAGCATTTTTATTGTGCTCAAGTTTTTAGTTCCGTCTTTAATTTATACTATAAATTGTCCAAGATAAATATGTAGCAAATGCAGACCATAAAAAATATGGTATTAGCAACCATGTCGATACTTTAGATAATTTGGAAGAAACCGCTATGAGAAGTAACGTAGTAATAGCGACAAGTAAACAATCTACTGTTGCTAAAAACAAATTCTTTTGGCTAAATTGAAAATAGCTGAACGCTTGATTGAATATATAATTTAAAAGGAATAAAAACCAAAATGTTTTTGGCTTGAATCCATAGTTGTTGTAAATAATTGCAACTGATAATGCAATAAGTCCAAATAATACAGCCCATATCATTCCGATTGTCATACCAGGAGGTGTCCAAGACGGCTTTTCTAACGCATCATACCAAGTACGATCAATAGGGAATAAAACACTAGAAACATAAAACAAACCATATGTTAGTAAAAATACTATAATACTAGATTTTTTCATAAACATTCTCCTTTTTACTAGAAGATTATAGAAACTTTATATGATTAGTATGCCCTTGTAATGGATAAAATTCTAATATTTAAATTCCAAATACATATTATTTAACCTATTTTATACAAATTCTTTCATACTTTTATATGCACAAAGGGCTCTCTCTCGTGCTGCCTTATGATCAACAATCGGATAAGGATATGTATCCCCAAGCTTTATATTGGCCTTTTGTAAAATATGCGCAGGCGCTTCCCATGGTTTATGTATATATTTATTCGGTATATCGCTTAATTCTGGTACCCATCTTCTTATATACTCTCCATTTTTATCAAACTTTTCTCCTTGTGTGATGGGGTTAAAAATACGAAAGTACGGTGATGCATCTGCCCCACTTCCAGCAACCCATTGCCATCCCATTGTATTATTTGCAATATCAGCATCTAGTAGTGTATCCATAAACCATTTTGCTCCTTCTTGCCATGGAATTAACAAATGCTTTACAAGAAAAGAGGCTACAGCCATTCTTGCCCGATTATGCATAAAACCTGTTTGCCAAAGCTCCCGCATTCCCGCATCAATAAACGGATAACCAGTTTCACCCTTCTGCCATACGCTTAATAACTCCTCTTCCTTATCCCACGGGAAATTTTCAAAGCTCTTATTAAGAGGTTTAGATACTGTAAATGGATAATGATATAGTAAATAATAAGAAAACTCTCGCCAAATTAATTGACGTATAAAGCTATTAACTTGTTTTTCAAAAAGACTACATTGTCTTTCGGTACTTTTATTTATTAAGTAATGAAACATTAGCTTTACTGATATTTGACCAAATGAAAGATACGGTGCCAACATCGAATGGACATTTTGATCTGGAAAATCTCTTCCTTCACTATAAGAGGCTAATTTGCTAGAGAAAAATTTCTTGAATGTTTTATATGCCCCTTCTTCTGTCGGATCCCATATTGCTTCCATATGAGATGTCCACGGTATAGTCGGCAACAAGTGTAATTCTGAAACAGATAAGCTTGCTGGTAAAGAGTTTCCCCACTTTATACTCTGCACTCTGCTAATAGGTTTAGGTATTACCTGCTTTTGAAATGCATTGTAAAAAGGCGTAAACACCTTATATTCAGTGTTATCCTTCTTTTTTATAATCCACGGTTCTAATAATAAATGCGAATTAAATTCCTTACAGATAATACCTTTATCCTCTAACATCATTTTCATTTTTTGATTAGATTGTAATCTGTCCGGATCATAACAAATATTCCAATATACAGCCGTTATATCTAATTGTTCTATGAGAGAAAGTATTTCTTCCTCCGTACGTCCTTTACGAATTATTAAAGTAGAGCCCAATGCCTCAAGTTGCTTCTTTACATCTTTTACAGCATGGTGTAACCACCACTTTGCCGCACTTCCTATTGAAAAAGTTTCATCTTGTATATATACCGGAAGAACCTCACCAGACTGAACAGCTTCAAATAGAGCTGGGTTATCATATAAACGAAAATCTTTTTGAAACATAACAATAATTTTATTTTGCATGGCTATCTCTTCTAATTCTTAAAGCACAATTCATTCTTTATGAGAACAAGTACTTCTGTTATTTTTAAAAGACTATAAGAATCATCCTTTTTATTTTATAATCTTCTTCACTATAAACATTGATTTTCTATCTCTCTAAGTACATCATTTCCTATATTATCTATCTTTTCATTTTTTATGGTGTTATATAAACTCTGTAAAACTTTTAACTCTGTTCTTAAATGTAAAATGACACTAGATAATATATATAACTTAGCTACACTCTCTTTTCCACACTTTTCTTCATATACTTTTTGAAGGGTAGTAAGATATAACGTCAGTTGAGAAATTTTAGTTTTTAGCTGTTCTAGAATTAATTCTTCCTCCCCATATTGTGCAAAAAGTAGCGCTTCATATATAGGACGATGCATATCCTCTTTCTTTATCATTTGCTCTAATAATAAATGCTCAAATTCTTGTTTACCACTTTTAGTAATACCGTAAATAGTCCTTTCAGGGCGTTGTTCATTACGAATAATATCAACAACCTCTATAAAGCCCTTCTTTTCAAGTTGCTCAAATGTATAATATAAAGAGCCTTTAGTAATTTTTATATAATATTTCATTTCACTATTTTTTAAAAGTTGCTGGACTTCATACGGATGCCTATTTTTCTCCATAAGAAGACCCAGCATAAAAAGCTTTGTATTCATAACTCTCCACTCCTTAATAACCTATACCAATAGTATAAGCTAAAAATAAGTAAAGAATCTTTTTGTTTTATAAAATTTATGACTTCAAATTCACTTTATTATCCTTTGTACCAGCTTTGGAATTTCCCATAAATAATATTGCTATAAACGAAACGATAATTGGAATTAAAGCTAATAGAAAAACAGTAGTAATTGAAGATGACATAGCAGCTATAATTTTTTCAAGAATAAACGTAGGGATACTGGATCTTACATCTGAGCGAAATATTGCACTTGGATCACCTAGATTATTTAACATGCTGGAACCATGTTCTATTCCCTTAAAAGCATCCTTTAAGTTAGCTGTAAAGGTACTATTTTGAATGGAGCCAAAAATCGTTACTCCAATTGTCATACCTAGTGAACGAAAGAATGAATTTGTCGAAGTAGCTGAACCACGGAATCTCGGTTCCATATTATGAATAGAAACTGTGGGAAGCAAAGAGAACGAAAATCCAACTCCAAATCCCGTTATAATCATGTATATCGTTAAAAGTACACGGCTTGTTTGCGGATCCATCGTTCCTAACAAATACATACCTATCCCAAAGGATATTATAGATAATAACATCAAGTTGCGGTAACTAATTTTCGTTTGAAATATTCCACCAATTGCACTACCTACTACAGAACCTAACATCATTGGGGTTAAAATTAATCCAGCATTAGTTGCTGTTCCACCATATACAGCCTGAACAAAAATAGGAATAAATACTGTTAAAATAACAAATGTTGCTCCATAGAAAAACGTAATAATTTGTGATATTGCAAACTCCTTACGCTTAAACATCCAAAATGATATTATCGGATCTTTCACTTTTCTTTCTACCAATAGGAAGCCAACAAAAAATACAATAAACGATGCAAATAACCCAATGATTTGTATCGAATCCCACTTAAATTCTTTTCCTCCCAATTCTAAAGCGAACATTAAGCTAATTACTGCTATGACGAGTGTTATCGCCCCCCCACCAATCAATATTTTGCTTAGTAGGTGGATTATTTTCTTTATAAGCTTTTAAAATAAAAATTAATGACATTAGACCAATTGGAATATTGACGTAAAAAATCCAATGCCAACTAATATTTTCTGTTATATACGCACCTAATAAAGGTCCTAATACACTTGAAGAACCAAATACGGCCCCTAATAATCCAGTCATTTTCCCTCTTTTTTCAATAGGAAAAATATCAAATACAATGGTAAAGGCGATTGGCATCAGTGCCCCCCCACCTATACCTTGAATTGCACGATAAATACTTAGCTGAACAATACTTTGCGCAGTACCACATAATGCAGAACCAATTAAGAAGATTAATAAACCAAAAATATAAAACCTCTTTCTACCATACATATCAGATAATTTCCCGAAAATAGGCATACCCGCCATAACTGCAACCATATAAGCAGAAGTAACCCATATGAATTTATCCAATCCACCCAAATCTGAGACAATTGTACCAATTGAAGTGGCAACAATTGTATTATCCATTGCAGCCATTAAAATGCCTAGCATTAACCCAGCTATCACTAAGCGTAAGTTGCTCTCTTTTGCAACCATGCCTCTTTCCTCCTTTTTTCACACTCAATAAAATATATAGTTTAATTAGACTATTTTTCAATAAATCATAAAAAAAAAAAATAAATCCCCCCAAATATATTGGAGAGATTATAATTGTAGAATTGCTTCCTATATAAAGTAATTAAAACCGTAAAAACTATTACTTTTTTATACTACCTTGATTTTGCATACATGCAACTTACTCATTTAGTTTTGGTCTAGTTTGTAAATATAAATTCAAATCCGGACTTGAACCTTTAATAATTATATCTCGAACAATTTTAGAAAGTACCATACTATATACTAATCCATTATCTCCATACGCATAGATAAAGTGACAATTTGGAAACTCTTCATACATTCCAATTATAGGTAAACCATCATGAGTACCACCATAAAAAGCACTTAAATAAAATTCAGGTTCAACTGTTATATTGGGAAAGAGCTTATTAAATTCATTTACTAATTTCTCTTTTTTATGGATTAATTTTGAATCTCTTTCTTGAGCAATGTTTGTATCTTCATCTAGCCCACCTATAATAATCCTGTTATCTGCAGTAGTTCTCATATAAATATATGGTCTCGCAGTTTCCCAAATGAGAGTACGTTTATACCAAGAAGATAAATCTTCTACAGGATTAGTAACAACTGCATATGAGCTAATCAGTGTAGCGTTCTTTTCCTTTTTAAATTCCAATCCTTCATATCCTGCAGCCACAATTACTTTATTGGCAGTAATAGAATTGCCCCCCTTTGTATAAAAGATAGCACATTCTTTCTCTAACTTTTTGCCAACAATCTCTGTATCTTCATAAATTTGAACTCCTTTATTAGAAGCTTGTTCTAATAAACTATGTGTAAATTTATAAGGATTTATTTCACCATCATTATACGTATAAATAGCTGCACGTTTTTTAAATGGATATCTCTGTCCAATTTGTTCCTCTGATAGCCAAGTCGCTTTAAAATCATGCTTATGTAAATAATACAGTTCTTTTTCTAATTTCTTTATATCCTCTTCATAACTTGCATAATATAAACTGTCACGTCGTTTAAAATCAGAGCAATAAGGCAAGTTTTGATCAGCATATTCAATATCATTAATAGCTTGTTCACATAATTTCATATGCTTAACTGCATACTCTTCTCCAAATGTATTTACAAGTTCAAAAAACATCTTATCTCCTAAATATTGAATAAGTGCTGTATTTGTAAGGTTACTTCCATGTCCTACCTTTCTTTTATCGACGACAACAATATTTAAATCTGATTCACTCAAATAATATGCTGATTGAGCACCTGAACTTCCTGCTCCTATTATTAGTACGTTACATTTTATATCTTCTTCCAACCGAGGATAAGAAGGTGTATTAGAAAAAGTTGTGTTCCAATATAATTTCCCTTTCTGTAAATCCATTTAAAGTGCACCGTCCTAAATAAAATAGTTATATCCCCATCTGTATCTCCAAATCATTCTTACTATATACTTCTTATCAAATTTATTTTTGCTACCATTAGATTATTAATGCAATATTTTGTTCACCCATATATGGTATTAAACTAGGCTTATAAAAAGTTAATAGTATATATATTATTTATTTTCATTTAGAAATTTAAGAACTTGGTTAAAAGCTTCTTCACCTGCTGGAGTGTTCATTTTAAATTGAAATTCATGTGCTAACTCGCCAGAGATATTTTTATCAAAGAAAAGTGTATCTACAGGTACTCCTTTATTTTGTAAAGTAGAAGCTAATGCTTTACCTTGATCTTCAAATGATGCAGTATTTCCATCTGTGATGAACGTTGGTGGGTAATCTTTTGTAACGTGTTTATAAATAGAGGCGATTTCCATTTCAGGTAATGTTTCAAACTTCTTTTTCCCAAAGTAAGCCCAGCCAGTAGTACGCATAAAGTCTTGCACTTCTTTGGATGTTTCCATTTTAGCTAATGCAGGCATATTATACGGGCCGCAAAATAGCAGTATACCTTTAATTGTAGAAGGAGCAACAACAGCGTCAATCCCGGTTAATTTCGCATAATCTGGAGATGTTTGAATAGTAACAAATTGTCCAGATATTTGCGCTCCCGCAGAATCTCCTGCAAAATATAGGTCATCTAGTTTTACATTATATTTCTTTGCATTTGCTTTTATATATTCATAAGCCTCACCAAGTTGTAGTACTGGTGTAGGATACTTTCTTTTAGGAGCAAGAGCGTAATTTATATTTATCACTGTATAACCACGAGCAGCTAATTCTACTGCATAACCAGTAATGTCTGATTTATCTCCACCTACAAATCCACCCCCGTGCACCCAAAAAATAACAGGTGTTTTCCCTATAAAATTTTTGGGATAAATAATGTCTAATGTACCATCAGGAAATTTAGAATTATAATTGATATCTTTAACAATTCGTGTCTCTTTTAGAGCGTTTTTATAATTATTAGATTGAACAAACATTCCACCTTCAAATGCTTTTTTTATGAGAAACGCTTTCGGAATAGGTGAAACATTCCAGAAAATCCCCCCCGCAATAATCAATCCGAAAACAATAAAAAGAGTTAGCAACATTCTTTTTTTCCATATCATTTTAGGTTTTAACTGTTTTATTCTCATAATTAAAGAATCTCCATTCTTTTTAATAATAATCTTGAAATAAATCACAACATAAATTTTTATTTTCCGCCTGCTAATCCGTCCTTAAAATTTCATGCAAAAGGTTATATATTTTTATTATGTACATATTAGATATCTCCTATAAAACACATTAAAAATTCAAACAAAAAGAGCAAAAGATCCCCATTTATAGAAGATTTCTTTTGCTCTTTGTAAAGGACACAAGTCCAAATAAAAGTTGCTTATCTATCGATAACTTACACATAAAAATGCATTTGTTTCAGTACTTTATTAGCAGAAATTTTAACAACCGTTTCTTTTTCACCCGTTCTATCAATTATGAAACCATGAACTTCAATATCAGAAGGTACTAATGGATGATGACGGATCATATCTATACTCTTTTCAATATTTTCACTAACATTTTTTTGTCCACTCAGCCATTGATTAAGGCTACCACTTGAAAATTCAGGCATGCAATTTTTAAAGAGATAGTCTAATTCTATATTATCTTTTATGAAATCACGTTGAGTTTGTAGATTAACTGAAGAAGTTTCTTTATCCTCTATTCCGACAACAAAAATTTCTTTAACATTTTCTTGATAAATAGCAATAATAATAGATTTCATTATATCTCCATAAGGATGTACAATTACAGAATCATAGCTGTGTATAGTCAACATGTTTTCTTGTTGACTGTTAGTTACTTGTTGGATACTAGGCTCTATTCCGTGTTCAATGTCTGTTAATAATAAAACTTTTTTATTCTTTGAATTCATATGGAGCACTCCTTCTTCATTATTGTATTTACGAAACTTTTAAGCTAGTAACAATAATAATTGTTACCAGTTTTTCCAGCGTCCTTCGGGATCAACACTTGCAAGTCTAACCCATCCATTTTGAACTTTTTCTCGAAATGTGAAATCATTATTTAGTAAACGTTCTATATATTGAATAGGTGCTTGAATTACAATTAGTAAACGAAGTGGTGAATGATACGTCTCACTATCTGACTGCATAACGGATTGCCAAGGTAAGCCTGGCAACAAATCACTTGCATTTCCCTGCATAACACCAAGACCCGCCGTTACGGTTTGGGTTGTTTTATTTCCACTACCATAATAATGAGGAGCTACAGTTGAAGCGTAATATTGTAGATTTATCCACTGAGCTACTGTTCCTGGTCCTGCAATAATGTTAGCTAATATATCGCCACTTTCATCCTGTTTCCAATCATAATTATGGAGGAAAGCCCTACCTTCTAAGTCACAATCCTGAGTTAATTCCCGTTGCCCGATAATAAAAGATGCATTACGAGCTAATCCCCATTCTGGACGTATTTCACTCCAATCTTCTGCAAATCGATGTGCCTCTTTACTCGCATTTTTTATTTTCGTTTTTAAATTTGGTAATTGCGTTAAACGCTCTCTATTTGCATGTTGGCTCACATTTGGCATAATCGACTTGATACAATCAAATGCTTCTTGCGCAGTTTCCGAAAGTTCTGGGACGTAAATCCATTCCAATTCATCCACTGTTGTTTTATGTTCAGCTGCTGCAAAAATGGTATCCTCAGGAATTTTAATACCTTCAGCAAACAACGCCTCTCTCACTTCTGGAAGATTACATAAAGTAGCAAAAACTCTTGCATTGAATCCTCCTGCTGCTCCGCCACAAGCACCACACTCAAGTGCTGCAGCATAAGGGTTGTTCGTACTTTGACTACTATGTCCGCACATTACAATTAAAGGAGCAAATTTTTCTGTCAGTCCCACCATTTTTAAAGCTTGACGCACATAGTTCACTTTTTCTTCTTTCGTAAAACCGATAGGTATCTCACCTTTTGTGTCATGAACATGATTAAGCGAGAATGTTGTATCAGGTTTTTGTAACATAGTTTTACGAAGTTTACGAATGAAACCACCAACTCCTCTTGGGACAAAGCTTCTTGTCACCATCTGTAGACCAAGTAAAGGACCACTTAACTCAGGTAGCGCCATACTTGTCATTACGTTCTGTTTCATCGTTTTAAATGTATAACGTACCGAACTGCCTACCCTCTTACGCTGCTCATAAGATTTAAGTTCATTTTCATTTGTGAGCTCTTTTATTTGATGTTTCGGTTTAAGTATAACTGGCAAAGAAGGATGGTTGTTATTACTACCTAGTTCACTAGTTGCAATTGGTAAACCAAAGAAACCAGCTATTCCAAATGTTTCAAACGGACCTAATTTTTCAAGGTGACGACGAAACGGTTCTGAACGTACATCAATACAAAATGCTAATTGAGCTAATACACGCTTTTTATCATTGGTTACACGTTGTTTAGAAGCAATCTTCTCTCTTAATTGCTCTGCATGCGTTTGTTCCCAAGCTTCCAGCCAAAGTTTCCTGCGAATATTTTCATCAAAACGATAAGCGAATGCTAATAATTCACTTTGTTCAGCAGCAGGCATTTGTAACCATTCCCGTGTTGAAATATTCCCCCAATAGATCCAAGAAGCTATAAGTGGGACGATCGGAACTTTTTTCTCAACCTTTTGATTTTTTAAAGGTAAATAAGGTTTTGCAATAGCCAGCTCCATAGAAATTCGAACTGCTAAATATTCTATGAGAAGTTGCTGTTCCTGAATTGATTGTTGTGAGCGCCATCGTATCATTCCTGCCCACCCAGGCAAAGAAAGCAAGTGCCCTTCAAGGTAAGATTGTATGTTAGATTCAGAAATTCCTAGTTCAGATAATGCTCTCGCTAAAGCTACTTCGGCATCTTGTGGCCAATCTTTTAAAACTTTACGCTCATTTTTACTGAGCGCTGGATCAAATTTAATAAGGTGGTGCCATGCACGATAAAAACCTTTCTCTCGATTTGGCATCGTCCAACTTGATCCGGAGTCATCAAGATATAATTTACACCATTTAATAATATGATAATTAAGAATATCAGATAGGTTTTCACCATTTTGATTCTCTATAAGCGAACTTATTGGCTGCATAACAGAGGCTTTCATACTTGCTGTATTTATATAACTCATTTCTTCTGCCAATTTATTTACTTCTGGCGATAATAATAGACTAGAAGGTAATTTTTCTAACTTTAAAGCTGCTTGGCAAAATCGCTCTACTTTCTCTCGCGGAATATGAAAAGATTGTGAATCCAGCCAACGAGACAAACTACTTTGTAAAAATGATTCCTCAATCTCACCTTTCGCTTTTGCCGAATGAATCATGGAGGCACTAGGATAAATATCCACATTACGAGCTTCTTTTAACCAATTTGCGACTTGTTCAAATGATTGCTTTTCAAGTCCCATCCAAGGGTGATGAGCTGCAAACGTAGAGATAGGCCAAAGTGGTGCAATAACTCGGCTAGCAGATGCAACTAAATCATTTATATTATTTTCTTGCATATCAATGTTTGTATCTTTCTTTAATATTGACGATATGCTCATCACGAATTACCTCCCTTTGATACATAATGTTTCAGATAGCCTGGGTGACTTTCTACTGACTTTCGTCTCGCCTCACCTACTCGAACTAACCAAAGATAAAGTACAGCGAATAAAGTAGAAGATTGATGACGAGTAACGAAAGTACTAATAACACTACTAAATAGTAAAATACATATAACAAAGATAACGGCTGGAGCTGAAGGTTGAACACTTTGATAAATATCAGTATGCAACCATTTATAAAGAGAATTATGAACAGTAAAGTAAATGAGAGAACATCCAATCAAAACAATTACGCCAGCAATTCGTCCCATTCTTCCCTCTCCAAAAACAACAAGCTGTTTCCATGAAAAGTATAGTGACCAGCCTAAGATTAACGCACTAACTAGTTGATACCCCTCTCCAGAAGTCATAAACCAGAAAGTAATTGCTATAAATAATCCTAAAACACGCCCGACTATAATCCATAAATTGGCCATCTTTTCATTAGACTGATTCACTACCTCAAAACGTTGCACTGAAGAACCAGCTTGTAAAAATAGTGTAGCTTTAAACAAACCGTGTAAAATTAAATGAATAATAGCCGCTAAATAAGCGCCTAATGCACATTGAATAAGCATAAATCCCATTTGTGCAATAGTTGAACCTACTAGCTGACGTTTATAATCAACTTGGACTAAACTAATTCCTGTTCCGATTAAGACAGAAATACTAGAGAAAATAAGTAAAATGATTTGTGCAATATCATCATGAAAAAGAGGTGAAAATCTAGTTAACATGATACCGCCAGCATTTACTAAACCTGCATGCATAATAGCTGAAACAGGAGTTGGAGCAACAGCAGACTCAATTAACCATCTTTGAAAAGGCCATTGTGCTGCTGGAATCATCACCGCTAATATAATTAATAAGTTAATTCCTGTTCTCTCCAATGTTCCATGTAGCGCTACATTTTCATTCGTTAAAACTGATGTTAATTGCCACTGTCCAGTTACTTGAAAAAGCCAAATGATAGCTGATAGCAACGCAATCCAACTTATTGTAAATAAATAGCCAGAGATTTTAGTTGCTTCACTAACTACTTTCCACCCTTTATTTAGCCCTATGAGTAGAACCAATCCTATAAGCGTTGCTCCCCAACAAATAATCATGAAACGAAGATCTTCACTTAACCATACAACCGAAGATACACCTGTAGTAAATGTAAAAAGTGCAAAGTATTTTCGATATGAGCGATCTCCCATTAAGTAACGTACAGAAAAACGCTGAATGATTAAACCAATTGTAAGAACAAAGAAAGCCATTAACCAAGCTAAAGTATCTAGATGCCAAGGCCCCACAACTCTATCTCCATTGTTATTAACAAGTGCGAGTAAAGAAATCAATGAAGGCAAAGCAGCGATACCAATATGGATATGAACAAAACGTAAAGGCATCCTTGCATTTAAAAACAATAATCCACTTAGCCAAGAAGCACTAAGCGCTATAAAAAATAATGTTAACAGTGTTGATGAACTCAGCGAAATTAACATGTACAATACTCCCTTCTAAGCGAAAATAACCTATAAAATTCCTTTTAATTAAGATGTTTTTTTAAATTTCAATTTTCATTCACTCTTTTTAGTGCATCGTTTTTTCCCATAAAAAAAACCGACAACTTCCATAATTCAATGATTTTATATCATCATTGAATTATGGAGATTGTCGGTTTCCCTTCAACTAACTTCAATAAAGTTTTTTGAAGAGCTCCCATTTTATAGAGGATAATAATGTATGTATTACTCCTGTTAAAAAGAAATGTATATTTCTGATCTCCTAGATTATGCAATCAATATATCAATTTATGTTATACGCTATCTTTTAATTAAGAAACTTTTTCATTTAGTCAATATTACATATTAAAAAAATGCTAAAGCCTTAATTATAGCAAGCTGTTAAAATGAGCATCTATCAATTTTTTAAAACAATTATAAGATAAACCATATTAAGCAGTTTGTCAATTTCTTTATCCGTTTTTTAAGAGTTATTAGAATTAAGATTTATTATACCTAAATAACTTCAAGTTTTTAATTATTAGCCTGTTAATAAAGTGCAAAACTTGTAGGTTTCTTAATCCTTCCACTAACCTTAAGGTATTTTTAAAATTTCTCCTCAAGATTATGAAGCAATTTAAAAATCATCACTCGTTCGCCTGTACGGGAGCTTATATCCGTATGAAAGCTTTTCACTTTCTCTCCAGTTAATTCTAGTATAATCTCTTTCAGATCATCAATTCCAGATTCAACTAGCTCCGAACGATTCTTCTTTATCGTTAGCATACCGTCTTTTGTTTCGCAAACACTATATTCAGCCGGCGTTAAAACACCTTGTAAATTTACGATAATCATATCCCGTAATATATCTGTCTTAACGGATATAGACCCGCGTCCTAGGTAGTCCTTTTCCCAGTGAGTAATTGCTTTGCTTATCTCTGATTCAATAGAGCCTTTTGAGTTTTTCATCTTTGTATCCTCCTTCAATAAAATGTAATTACATTTATAATTACAATAACAATATAATAATCTGGATTGATTTTATTTTCAATTATTGAGAAGAGTTTATTGGTTGCAAAAAAGAACTCTTATAAAATTAAGAGTCCCTTTTATATTGTTTCGATAAAAAGAAAAACAAGTAACCTCAATATTAGATTACTTGCTTTTCTTTCATCATACACTTTCTAAACAACTCTATAAGTTATTCTAATTACTTGCTTTTCTTTCAAGTTTTTGAGTCGCCACTTTTTTAGGCATGAAACATGCAAAGATTAATTTATCTTGCATAGCTATCCCTTCTGATTGTAAAAAATAGATTATTTATATTATTATAAGAATAATTGTTTGTAATCACAAACAAACTTTCTCATAGTTATAAGATTGCTACGTATTAAATATTTCACTACCACAAGCAATTAATAGCGGCATTACAATGAAAAGAAATAAAAACGTAATCATTTTCTTCCTAACACACCTCAAATGCGCTTTTCCTTAGTAATGTAACGCAAAATAGCACTTAGGCATTTGTAGATTTATACAACATATTTCGAAGCAGAATACAAATAAACCCTAATACTAATGCAAACATGCCTACAAATAAAATATATTTCGTTCCAATTTGTGCAATAATTATCCCTGCGATCCCAGTACCAATTGTAGTCCCTAAATTACAAGAAGTTAAAAATAATCCATTAGCGAAATCTGGTGAATTAGGTGCTGAAGACATCATCCAATATTGATTGACATTACCACCAATCCCGCCAAAAACACCCCAAATTACAATAAAAATTGCAGTTGGTATCGCAAGATCTGATACAAAGAAAAAGGAAAAATATAATATCATTAGAGCAATGGGATAAATGATTACCGTACGGACAGGAGCTATTGTCAGTAATCTCCCTGCAAGAATATTCCCGATAATATTTGCTAACCCATAAACAAATAGCATGATACTTATCATATACGGCGACATTTTCGTAACTACATCTAAATATTCGGCTAGATAACTATAAATTCCAAATACCGCTCCATTTAAAAAAGTTACAGCAAGTATGGATAGCCATGTGATACCTTTCGTTAAAATCTTAAGCTGCGAACCATAAGAAAGCTTTTCCTGAACAGGCATAGAGGGAATAAATACGATTGTCATAATAAACGCAAAAATATTAACAAGTGCAAAAAATGTTAATGATATTTCAAGTGTAAATACATTTGCTAAAAAGTTGACAATCGGTACACCTAAAACCATACCAGCTGAAACCCCAATAAACACTTTGGCAACTGCTTTTGGAGCTTCTTTTGCACGAACTGAAGTTGCTGCTACTGATAAAGCCATCGATACGTACACTGGATGAAAGAAAGCCGGAATTACTCGTGCAACTAAAGCAACTGTAAAATTCGTTGTAAAAATTGAAATAACGTTGCCGATAATAAAGATTGCTAGTACGAACAACATAACCGTTTTTCGATTTACACCCGAAAAAACTAAAGGAAGCGTTGGAGCCGCAATGGCAATGGCGAGCGCGAACAAACTAACCATTAAACTTACCTTCGAAACACTTACATCAAAATGATCTGATAATGTCGGAAGCAAGCCAATATATCCCATTTCAGTATTAAGAATACCGAAAACCCCTACTGCTAATATAAAAATTAATACACTTTTTGAATTCTTCATAAAAAACACTTCAACTCCTCTTTCACTTCTTATCAATGCTTTTGGTAATGTGATTATAAAATGGTATTATTGAGATAACAAATACCTATATTGAATACATTCCTATAACAAATAGGCATACGAAGGAGAAGAGTTTTTTGGACATACGTGTATTACGCTACTTCATTGCGGTAGCAACGCAAGAGAATATATCTGCTGCTGCAAATGCATTGCATTTATCTCAACCTACATTATCAAGACAGTTAAACAACCTGGAAGAAGAGCTTGGAACTACTTTATTTGTACGAGGAAATCGAAAAATCACTTTAACAGACGAAGGTATGTTTTTATTAGATCGAGCAAAAGAAATTGTGGATTTAGTAGAAAAAACAGAAGCTAATTTTAACCAAAAATCTGAAATTATTAGTGGAGAAATTCATATTGGAGCTGGAGAAACAGAGGCAATGCAGTTCATTGCACAAACTATAAAAAAAGTTGTTTCCCATCACCCTAACATTAAATTTCATTTATATAGCGGCAACGCTGATGACATTACAACAAAATTAGATAGTGGTTTATTAGATTTTGGTATCGTTATTGAGCCAGCAAATAAACAAAAATATGACTACTTAAAGTTGCCAGCTACTGATGTATGGGGCGTACTTATGCGAAAAGACAGTCCCTTAGCGGAAAAAGCTTATATCCATCCAACAGACTTACTAAATAAACCTCTTATCATATCAAGACAAACGGCTGTAAGTAATGAATTATCAGGATGGCTTGGAGAGGAAATTGAAAACTTGAATGTTATAGGTACATATAATTTACTCTATAATGCATCCTTACTCGTAAAAGAAAATATAGGCTACGCATTATGTATTGATAAGCTTATGAATACGTCTGAGGAAAGTACACTTTGCTTCCGCCCCCTATCTCCTAAGCTAGAGGCTGGACTAAATATTCTTTGGAAAAAACATCAAACATTTTCAAGTGCTACAAAGATTTTTCTAACATATTTGCGAGGAGGTATGTAAATATTTTCTTACAAAAACTACATGTTTGAAAAGCGGCATAACCTTCTTTCTAGGATACATTTATCTAGGAAAAAGAAAGGAGAATAATTCTTACGATTTTCTGTTGAAAGTTGGAATTAATATGTTAGGATAAATTTTTAGAACGAAACACATATACACAAATGTAATACATCAATGAGATAAAAAAGGATTCCCCACGAACGGGGAACCCTTTTTTATTATATACATCTCATCTTGAGATAACTATTCCTTGATTATTTTTTAATTTTTTCTTTTGCTTTTTCTGGAACATCACTTTCTTTTACTTCTTCTAATGAAAAAACATAACCTCCTTTTACTCGAACTTTTATATAAGTATCTTGATATTCATGTGGGCCAGTAATCCCTACCCTAATTACCGATTCTTTTCCTGATTCATCCACCCCATTTAGCATATACATAAATCTCCTAGGGTAATCAGGGTCAGGTTCAGGTTCAGCTGGTCCCTTAGTAAGAGCATAGACATCTTTTTCTATCACAAGTGGATTATATCTATCTATAATTTCGTTTTCTGTAAAAGAATCCCCAACACACTATAATTAGCACTACAACTACTCCAGCAATTTTAAATAATAATTCTTTCATGTTTAAATTTCACCTTTCGTTAATTAATATATTTACGAAAATATTTATATATTTAAATTTATAAAGGATAAATATGTTGTATAAGACCTTTCTAAATTTAATAGGTATATCTTAATAAAAAGCGAATAAATAACTTAAGTTTTTCTTAATCTCCCATAATGAGTCATTATCATAACGGACATAGACACTGTAACAGTGAATAAGAGCTATCGAAAAAATAAAGTTACCTCTCTAAGGAGCTACCTGTAGCAAAAGAAAAAGCCGATTTCTTTATCGTATAGGAAATCGACTTTTGGCTTAATTATTGATTTAGTAATAAAAACACCTTTTTAAAATAACTATGTTTATACTATAGACGTTGATCTTTTTGGAAGTTTAGACGAAAATGATCCTCGTCATTATATACCCCAAATTCATACCCTTGCTCTTTATAAAATTTAATAATTTCAGGAAGAGCTTGTAATGTTTGCGCCTTTTCATGCATTAATACAACTTCAACTTCTTCTGTTGTCTGTTTCTTTACATTTTCGATAATCTGAATGGGATTATCTTTTAATTTCCAATCATTTGAATCTATCGTCCAATCCCAAACTTTTATTCCTGCTTCTACAATTTTGTTACGAATGTCCTCGCCCTTTAATCCTGGTGCAGATCCATATGGGGGACGGACTAGTTTAGGAGTTGTACCCGTAATATTATGAATAAGAGCTAACGTTTCTTTCATCTCCGTTACAAATTGTCCTTTTTTGTATAGCTTATCACTATTATGTGTCATACTATGAGCACCAATATAATGTCCTTCTTTTACCGCTCGTTTTACGTTTTCCTGAAAACCTGTATTTTGTAAATTGCTACCTTGCATAAAAAATGTCGACGCAACATTTTGCTCTTTTAGTACATCTAAAAACTTCCCAGTTAATTCGCTAGGACCGTCATCGAATGTTAAATAAACAACCTTTCCTACCGGTTTTCCATCAGGTCTTTTCTGTTTTACCGGTGGTGTTTCTTTTTTCTTTTCTTGTTGTTGCGTGTTAACTTGATTACTACTTTCGTTAGCTATTCCCTTCGCTGGGATAGAGTTCCATTTTCCAATTAAAAAGAAGGTGAAAAAGGTCGTTGCTAAAACAACTCCTAGAGATATTATTACCTTAGTTAGCCGACTTGTTTTTTTCTTACTTTGTGATTCTTTCATTATTTTTCGATCCTTTCCCTATTAATTTTTATATTCATTATTTATACAGCTGAGCATTAACTCCAGCTGATGTTTACAATAAATAGATTAATAGAGGAAGGTGAAGATAAAATGCAGATAATGTCGAATTTAGTTAAAGAATAACGTATGGCATCCACTCTTTAAAAAAATATTTGTTTCTCTACTACAGTTAAATTTGAAAACTGGATATACATCCAAAATAAAAGATACTACTCTTTCTAAACAATATTTTTATATCAAGATAACAACATACTGGTATAAAGATAAAATACAAAGATAGCCGTACTATTGAAATTCTATTATAATTTTGTAATTGGAATTCATTTGAACCAAATGAAGAACTAGAAGAAATATTATTATGTGGAGGTGCCCCGATGAACCTTGTAATTAGAGAGTTAGAAACAAATGATTTAGATAATCTCCCGGAGATTGATGACAGTTTTATAGTGAATGCTCGGTTAATTCTTTCTCTTTCCAAAGGAAATAAACGTATAGAATATACAGTAGAAGACGTTCCAAGTTATGAAAAAAGTTATTTACAAAATCAAGATGATAATGAAGAACTGGCTTACAATGAATATATAAATAAACCTAATCAAGTCATTTACATAGCACTGTTACATAACCAAATCATTGGATTAATGGTATTGAAAAAGAATTGGAACCACTATGCTTACATAGAAGATATAACGGTAGATAAAAAATATCGTACACTCGGAGTTGGTAAAAGATTAGTTGATCAAGCAAAGCAGTGGGCAAAAAAAGGAAATATGCCAGGTATCATGCTTGAAACGCAAAATAATAATGTCGCAGCATGTAAATTTTATGAAAAATGTGGATTTGTAATTGGTGGGTTTGATTTTCTTGTTTATAAAGGTTTGGATAAGACAAGTGATGAAGTTGCAATTTATTGGTATATACATTTCAAATGATAATAGTTTATAACGTAAAAAACTCAAAATAAAACCCCAATTTCTCTATACTAAAATCGAGAAATTGGGGTTAAGTTATTTAAAACAAATAACTAATTAATAATCCTGCTGACAACAAGAAGCCGAAAATCGTATTTGTCATCGCTGTTGATTTCATTGCGATGCGCATATATCCAGGATCCTTTGCCCCTTTTTGGAAACTTTGAATCGCAGAAATTGGCTTTCTCAAACCTAGGAACATAACTAATGCCCAAGGGCTTATATAACCCATTAATACAATTACGGCAATCCATAAATACGCAATGAAAAAGGCTACTGCTAGTGTTACCACAGCTTTTTCTCTCCCAAGAAGGATTACTAATGTCTTTCTTCCACCTTTAATATCTTCTTCGATATCTCGGATGTTATTTGACATATTGATTGCACCTACTAAAATTCCAATTGGAATGGAAATCAATACACTTTCAATCGTTACAGTATTCGTTTGAATAAAGAAAGCAATGATTACAAAACATGTCCCCATTAACAACCCAGAAACTAATTCTCCAAACGGAGTGTACGCAATTGGTAATGGACCGCCTGTATATAAATAGCCAACTGCCATCCCAATTAAACCAATGACAACTAACCACCAGCTGCTATTCATACAAATATAAATGCCAATAAATGCTGCTACGACATACAATAAAAGCGCAACTGTTAACACATTTTTTGGCTTCAATCCATGACGGACAATTCCGCCACCGATGCCAACGGATTCAGCGGTATCTAATCCACGTTTGAAATCATAGTACTCATTAAATAAGTTCGTTGCTATTTGCAGCGCTAAACATGCAAGCATCATCGCAATAAATAAAAGCCAATCAATTTTGGCAACATAAAGTGATGCCACTGTCCCTAAAATTACAGGAGAAAACGTCGCCGTTAATGTATGCGGGCGCGTCATCTTCCATATTAATTTAGCGGAACTAATTTCTTTTTCTGTCCCCATAACTCTGTCCAATCTCCCAACATTTGAAGTATAAATTACTAGCAGTATCTTTCTATCTATTCCCTGCCACGCATCCATTCATTATATCAATAAATGATTATCCTTTCTAACAAATCAACTTTTAATAAAGTAAAAATTATAAAATGAAACTTTACCATCTTCACATAATATTCTGTATTATTTCTAAGAGTGGTTTTAAAGCGATGCGATAAGTAAATGAAATACATAATAAAAAAGAGTCAATCCCCTATAAGATAGAAGATTGACTCTTTCCTTTATTTACTCCCCTGTTTCAGAAAATCGCTTTATACGTTCACCAATTTCATCACGAACACGTTGAAATTCGGACCACTCTTTTCCTGCTGGATCATCAAATCCCCAATGAACACGATTTACATGCGGCGGAGTAGATGGACAAACAGAATCCGCATGACTACACAGCGTAACGACTAAATCAGCACTATTTAAAATGTTTGCATCAATTATATCTGATGTTTGATTTGTTATGTCGATATTTACTTCGTTCATTGCTTTAAATGCATTTGGATTTACTCCATGTGCTTCGATTCCTGCAGAATATACATTCCACTTATCTCCTAAATATTGTTTGCCCCATGCTTCTGCCATTTGGCTTCTGCATGAATTTCCTGTACATAAGAAATAGATTGTCTTTTTATTTTCCATGTTGTTTTCCGCCTTTGTTTTTAAATTATACTGGTTGATCTTTAAAATATTTACGCTTAAACCAAAAAGCGACGTTTACAAGTGCAATCATGACAGGGACTTCAACTAACGGTCCGATAACAGCTGCGAATGCTGCGCCTGAATGAATACCAAACACACCAACTGCTACAGCAATCGCTAATTCAAAGTTATTACTACCTGCTGTAAATGCTAGCGTTGTTGTTACCGGATAGTTTGCACCAATTTTTCTTCCCATAAAGAAAGAAACAAAAAACATTACAATAAAATAGATTAATAACGGAATCGCTATTCTTACTACATCTAGTGGCACGCTAACAATCATCTCCCCTTTTAAAGAGAACATAATGATGATCGTAAATAGCAATGCAAGTAATGTAAGTGGACTAATTTTCGGTATAAACACCTTTTCATACCACTGTCTTCCTTTTAACTTAACGAGTACAAAGCGTGTTAACATACCTGCTATAAAAGGAATTCCTAAATAGATAAATACTGATTTTGCTACTTCTATCATTGTAATATCGACAATAGCACCTTCAATCCCTAACCATTCTGGAATTACAGTTACAAATACGTATGCATAAACTGAGAAAAAGAGCATTTGGAATACCGAATTAAAAGCAACTAAACCTGCCGCATACTCTTTATCTCCATCGGCAAGATTGTTCCAAACAATGACCATTGCAATACAACGTGCTAACCCAATTATAATGAGACCAACCATGTATTCTGGTTTATCAGGAAGAAAAATAATTGCTAAAACAAACATAAGTACCGGACCAATAATCCAATTTTGTACTAAAGATAGAACTAACACTTTTACATCTTTAAATACTCGGCCCATTTCCTCATAGCGAACTTTCGCTAACGGTGGATACATCATTATAATTAAACCAACAGCCAGCGGAATAGACGTCGTTCCAACCTGTAATGTATTTAGTCCATCTACTACACTAGGAAACACAAACCCTAAACCAATCCCAACAGCCATCGCTAGAAAGATCCATAGTGTTAAATATCGGTCTAGAAAAGATAAACGTTTCATTTTATTTTCCATCTCCTATTAACAACAAGAATTTTTAGCTACCTCATTTGAAGTGGTGCAACAAGATGAATCTTCTATTTTGTGAACATCACTATCTGCTTTTGTATAAAAGAACTCCCACTCATTACCATCGGGATCCGTTACCCAAAACTTATCTTGTACTGCATAGCAACAAGTCGTATCCATCTCATCACGCGCAAAGAAACCTTCTTTTTCTAATCGTTCTTTATGTAATGTAATTTCTTCAGCTGTATCCACTTGGAAACCAAAGTGATTTACCTGATTTCCATTCACTTCATCTCGTACGTTCAGCGTGAAATTAAGACCTGGATTTTCTAATAAAAATTTTGCATAATCCGTTTTCACCTTAACTGGTGATACACCAAATACCTTTTCATAAAATTCAATAGACTTTTCTAAATTCGTAACGTTTATACCAACGTGAACATATCTCATACATTATTCCTCCTCTTTATATATCATTAATCAATTTTTTTTGATTAATAACGCAAAATTTTAACAGCAGCTACCTTTGCCTGTTTTTCTAAAGATACAGCACAATTCTTCTGATAATAAATTATTCACTTCCGCATCATTTAAATCATAATAACTCCACGTACCCTTTGTTTCTTTTACAATTAAACCTGCATCTAATAAAATCTTTAAATGATAGGACAACTTAGATTGTGTCATTTCAAAAACTTCTGTTAAATCACATACACATGTCTGACCCCGCTGGCAAAGCTCATACATGATTTCTAAACGTTTCTGATCCGCCAACGCTTTAAACTTTTTCTCATAGAGCTGGAAATCTTGTGCCACTGTAGTTCACTTCCCTTCATCAACTTTTTTTGATGTTTATAGTATATATGCTGTTTAGTTCTTTATGCAACTAATTCATCAATTTTTTTTGATTTAGAAAAAACTTCCTCGCATTATATCTTTGCTACAACTAAAAAGGACCATCTCCTTTTCAAAAATGAAAAACTACGGTTCTTTTTACAACTTAATAGTTACAATATTTCCCAGTAATGAAGTCTCTATAACTATTTAACTTTTAATTTGATTATTATAGAGTAGTGCCCCATTACCATCAATCTAAGAAAAACAAATACCCCCAAATGAGAAAAATCGATATAACTCTTCGGCAAATAAAGATAACTCTTGTTTTTGGTGCATATTCATAAAAAGCACGTCACCCTTTCTCATTAACATAAGAGAATAGTAACGTGCTTTTAATCTCAAAAATAGTCTAAATCCTTAAGTTGATGGTTGTGGGGCGGGACCCCAATAAGAACGGTATCTAAGATTGTATGAGAGGTGTTTGTTCCATTTCAAAGATCTCAGCCGACGATTAACTCAAGTACCGGTTTCGGATGATTCCCATGTGATGAAGTTCGTGTCCTGCGATGCCGTACGCGAGGGCGCGTGCCGTAATGCTTAGGTTGTTGGCTGTGCCCTTACGATTCCATGCCTCAGCCGGTAGCCCGCGCAGCAATGTGATCGTTGATTGCCTTACGGCCCGGTAGTCTTCGGCCAATTGCGCGGTTGTCCAGCTTCCGAAAGGAGGTAGGAACAATTCCTGATCGAAACCGGTCAGAGGCGTCTGGTCCCCTCTTGCGAACCGGAGCAGGCGGTAGGTCATGACGCGTTCCGCGTCTGCAATGTGGCCCACGACTTCTTTCAGCGTCCATTTTCCTTCCGCATACCGATATGCGGCCTGGCTTTCGGTCAACGATGCCAGGAGCTCAGTCATTTGCTTTTCCTGGGCGAGCAGAATGTTGATGATGTTACCGTCCGGCACCAAACGGATATATTCACCGGAGTTCCCGGCGTATTCTTCTTCTGACGGTCTTTGATTCATGCGTAGTCACCTCTTTATGTAAATATAGAAAATTATAGCACTCATCTATGTCTAATAAATTCGCGAAATGATAGAACTTCCCTTCTAATAATTGAGGAGAAGCAACTATTTAGTTGGTCGGTCGCCACACTATCCTCATTCGTTAGCACAATAAAAATTATCTGTTATACAATATTTCGAAGTTATTAATATATAGGTAACCCCTTCTTTTTTTAATTTAAAGATGAATTTCCAATTATATTTTGAAATGAATTGGAGTAAAACACACTAGTCTAACTACTTTTTTATACAAGATTTTATGCGAAAAAGAATAGCGAAGATCCCTAGAATCTCCGCTATATCAATGATGTATAAAATCTTGTATAAGTGATAGATAGACATAGAGACAAAAAATTTAGTAAAAACAAGGATTCTATGAAAACTTGCTACCGATAATCAAGAATTATGTAAATAAGCTGTCCATGTGGACAGCTTATTGTTTTTTTTGCTTAGCGTGCAAAATTCGCGTCTTGTTGGCGGTACCCCATGCCCATCAAGCTAAGATTTTAAGACACCCCCATAACGAGAATTTTACTTTTTTACAGTTATTTATGAAAATTCCGCTTGTTTTTTTCATTTTTGGGGTGCTAGACCTAAAACTTCAGCAATATGCATAGACTGAAACATCTAGTTTTCACGATATAATTCTCAGCTAAATTCGAAAAAAAGAGCTTGAATTCCCAAGCTCTTTTAAATATTACTTAATAACTTTATAACCACCATTTTTCCTGTGGAATTAAAACTGTTTCAATATCAAAGTTATTCTCAAACCATTCCTTCATCAATGTTTTATGGACCAGATATTCTGATGCAGAATGGGAAACGCCGATTAAAGACATCGAAGTATTAGAAACATAATCCATCATTTGTTTGTATCTTTGTTTACCATATTCGTTATCAATATGGCAATGGATTTCGCCAGTGATATAGGCTTGAACTCCTCTTTCTTCAGCTTCCTCCATCCAACTTACTTTGTCGCCACAACCTGCAACGATAGCTATTTTCTTTACGTTATTTATGTTCTTACCTTCAAAATCAACATATGGAATATCGAATATTTCTTTTAAGTGAGAAGTTAGTTCACTTGTACTCTTTTCTTCGATGTTACAAATTAGAACTAGGTCTTCATTATTTATAGAACTTGTTAAAAACCCATCAATAATTTCTGCATTTAATTGTTTAGCAATAGCCACACTTGTACCTAAATTGGCATGATAATCCATTGGTACATGGCATGTATAGAATGATAATTCCTTTTCTTTTATTTGTTTAATGTATTTTTCTTTTATAGGAACAAAGCCTTTGCCCCATACTCCTTTGGGATCTCCACATTCCATCAATAAGGGATGGTGCATAAAAAGTAAGTCGCCGCTATTACTTTCTTCTATAAAGCGTTCCAACACTTCATCTGTAGGGAAAACGGCAAGAAAAATTTTCTTTACATTTTCATCTCCTTTTAACATTAGACCATTAAATAATTCCACAAAGTCTTTTTCAAAAACTGATTTCCAGTCAAACTTTAAAGGTTCATAGACCATTGGTATGAATTGACTGAAAGCAGAATCCTTCCCAAATGATTTTATATCAAGTTCAATGTCCAGTTTAGACACTATTTCACTTAGTTTAACCATAAAATTATTCCCCCCAAAAATTTTATAATTCAATACAAACGGTTAGAAAAATAACAATTGTTATATTATTTTAAATATTTTAACATATAAATCCATTTTTCTTCATGAAAAAATCACTCCTGTTCTTTAAAGTGGTCCCTCCACATTCCCTTCAAGCAAAGTTAAAATCATACCTTCAAAATGAAAAAACGCTATGCTTATTGTAAACAGTTTATAAGAAAGGATGGCGTTTTGATGAAACCTATCATTTTAAATAGATTGAATCTTTTCGCTCAAGAGCTACAATACTTTTTATCTCCAGTGGTCCTACAAGATATTGCCAAACAAGTTGGCTTTGTACAGCGATCTAGTAAGTATCAAGCAAAAGAACTCATTGCACTTTGTGTATGGCTTAGTCAAGAAATTGCTAGCACATCACTTACACAATTGTGTAGTCAGTTAGAAGTTTCCACTGGGGTACTTATGAGCTCAGAAGGACTGAATCAACGCTTTAACCCAGCAGCTGTCGCATTTCTTCGAGAAGTCTTTACTTCTCTTCTCACACAAAAACTCTGTTCAAATCACTCACTTTCTGCACACATGATCCCTACTTTCAATCGTATCCGTATTTTGGATGCAACAGTGTTTCAACTACCTGATCATTTCGCCACTGACTATCAAGGTTCAGGTGGAAGTAGTAATACGGCAGGCGTAAAAATCCAATTGGAATATGATTTACTTAGTGGTCAATTTCTTAACGTGCAGCTTGGACCAGGAAAGAATAATGATAAAACATACGGTACCATCTGCCTTGAAACCGTAGAGACCAACGATTTGTGTTTACGTGATCTTGGTTACTTCGATTTAGGAGACTTACAAACTATTCATGATAAAGGGGCTTACTACATCTCGCGGGTGAAGCTAAATACGCGGATTTATATCAAGAACCCTGAGCCAGAATACTTCAACAACGGCACGCTAAAAAAGCAAACAGAATACATCCAGTTTGATATGACACAAATGATGTCAGATCTAATCCCTGGTGAAACGATAGAAATTCCCGAGGCATACATTGGCCAAAATCAATAACTTCCAGCACGTGTCATTATCCATCGTTTAACCGATGATCAAACGCAAACACGCCTAAAAAACCAAGCGATACGTGAAAAGAAAAAAGGCATTGTCATGAAGGATAAAAGTAAACGTTTAATGGGCATGAATGTATATATTACGAACACGTCTTTAGAAGAAGTACCAACTAACTACGTGCACTCACTGTATTCACTTCGTTGGCAGATTGAAATTTTGTTTAAAACGTGGAAGTCATTTTTTGAAATTGATGAATGTAAAAACATTAAAAGAGAGCGCCTAGAGTGCCATTTATATGGACAACTAATCGGTATTCTCCTCTGTTCTTCTACGATGTTTCAAATGCGACAGTTTTTGCTTGAAAAAACAAATCAGGAGCTAAGTGAATACAAAGCGATTTATATGATTAAAGATTACTTTCCGTTACTGTTTCAAGCGATAGCCATTGGCACAGAACAACTTTTGAAAATTTTGCATCGTCTTTATCTATTGCTCAAAAAGAACGGTCGTAAATGTCATCGGTATAAGAAAATGACCGTCTTTGATATTCTAGGGATTGTGTATAAAACGACGGTGAAGCATAGACAAACTGCCTAGCGAAAAAATCAGATTTTAATAGGCTTCTTTAGTATGCCTACTTTTCTATCAATTGTTAATTTTGAACCAAGGATCGTTTCATATCTAGTAAATTACTTGATTAGGTTGATGGGCATGTGGCGGTACCCCACATCCATCAACTTAAGGATTTAGACTATTTTTGAAGTTAAAAGCACGTTACTATTTTCTTATGTTAATGAGAAAGGGTGACGTGTTTTTTATGAATATGAATCAAAAACAAGAATTATCTTTATTCGCTGAAGAGTTATATCGATATATGTCTCCCGCTACACTTAATCAATTAGCCATAGAAGCAGGCGGAATGAAACGAAAACGTAAGTGCCATGGGCACCATTTCTTATCTTTGTGTGTATGGCTAAATCAACAAGTCGCTACTACCTCTCTTACTCAACTATGTAGTCAATTAGAAATTTCAACAGGAGTTTTATTAAGTCCGGAAGGACTTAATCGGCGATTTAACTCTGCTTCTGTAGCCTTCTTTCGAACTGTATTTACTACACTTCTACAAGCTAAAATTGGAGGCGTATCTAAGATTTCTCATTCTCTTTCTTCCTACTTTGAGCGCATTCGCATCCTTGATTCTACAACCTTTCAGGTTCCAGATCGATTCGCATCTACCTATCCTGGTGCCGGAGGATGTAGTCATAAAGCTGGTGTGAAAATTCAACTAGAGTATGACTTGTTGAGTGGGGAATTTTCTGATGTGAAAATTGAACCAGGAAAACGAAGTGATCAGGCGTATGGTGCGACTCGAACAGGCATGATACAAAAGAATGAGCTGTATATTCGTGACTTAGGATATTTTCGTCTACAAGACTTTAAGTCTATTCAAGACAAGCAGGGGTATTATTTATCTCGTCTTAAGTTACCAACTAAAATATATAGAAAAGAGTTCGAAACAGTGGTATTTAAAACAAAACCCTCTCAATTGAAACCAGTATATATACAAATTCATTTGGAAGACATTATGAAACAACTACAACCTGGCCAAGTGTATGAATTACACGATGTATATGTAGGGAGTAAGGACAAATTGCCTACTCGTATTGTAGTTTATAGGTGTACCGAGGAGCAAAAACAGAAACGCCTACGTGACCGAGCTATTTGTGAAAAGAAAAAAGGAATTACATATACAGAGCGTACAAAGCTTTTACAAGGTATTACGGTATATATGACAAACATTCCTACGGAATGGGTACCAAAAGAGAAAATCTATGATTTATATTCATTACGTTGGCAAATTGAGCTGTTATTTAAAATATGGAAATCTTGGTTTCAAATTCATCGTTGTAAATCTATTAAACAAGAGCGATTAGAATGTCATCTTTATGGGCAACTCATTAGTATTCTATTATGTTCTTCTACTATGTTTAAAATGCGAGAACTCCTATTACGTAAGAAACAGAAAGAGCTAAGTGAATATAAAGCGATGTACATAATTAAGGATTATTTTTCACTTTTTTACCAAGCATTACACAAAAACACCCAAGAATTATCAAAAGTTCTCCTTCGTCTGTTTAACCTCCTACAGCACAACGGACGAAAATCTCATCGATACGAGAAAAAGACAGTCTTTGATATTTTGGGTGTTGTCTATGAGTATACCACTTCTACTCATCAGGTAGCATAGTAAAAAATTGAAATCCGTCAGGGTTTATTTGATATGCCCGCTTTTATAAAATCTACAAAAGATAATAAAAACTATATGGAAAGACCGCATTTTGTTTGAAAATATACCTTAAGTTGATGGATGTGTGGCGGTACCCCATTGCCATCAACCTAAGCTTTTGTGATACCCCCCATAACGAAATTTTCACCTTTTTACAATTATTTATGAGAATTCAGCTCATTTTTTCGTTTTGGGGAACAATCAATTTCTTAAGTTGATGGGTATGTGATAATGCTTCCATTTGAACAAATTTTCCTTTTCCATACCGATCACACATCTTTTGTAGAGTAATAGTATCAGCATATCCCAGTTTAAGAGGTTACTTACAAAATATTTAAAATTTTCCCGCGAGAATCCTCCGAAATGTAATACGGACTTTAAATATTTTCATTTATAATTCTTTATTTGTCTATACTTTTCATACCGCTGTTGTATAAGCTCTTCTGAGGATAATAGTATCAATTTTTTTAGAGATAATTCGATTACAGATTCAATCATTTTTGCCTGTGATTTTATATCATTTTGTGCTCCACCTTTAATTTCAGGAATGATTTCATCAATAATTCCTAAATGTTTTAAATCTTTTGCTGAAATTTTCATATGTTCAGCAGCTTCTGGAGCATACTTAGCGTCCTTCCATAGGATAGATGCTGCTCCTTCTGGCGAAATCACCGAGTACCATGAATACTCTAACATATGGATATGGTTACCGACACTAATGCCAAGAGCTCCACCACTTGATGCCTCTCCAATTACAATACAAACAATTGGCACTTTAAGTGTAGTCATTTCAAATAGATTTCGAGCTATCGCTTCAGAAATTCCACGTTCTTCAGACCCTATCCCTGGATAGGCGCCTATTGTATCAATAAATGTAATAATAGGGCGATTAAATTTATCAGCTTGTTTCATAAGTCTTAGCGCTTTTCTATAACCTTCTGGATGTGCCATTCCAAAATTTCTTTCTATACTTTCCTTTGTATTTCTACCTCTTTGATGACCAATAACCGTAACGGGCATTCCTTTAAATTTTGCAATACCACCTATCATTGCTTTATCATCACCATATAATCGATCACCATGAAGTTCGAGAAAGTTTGTAAACAATAAAGGTATATAGTCCAATGTCGTGGGTCGGTTACGTAGCCTTGCAATTTGAACTCGTTGAATAGGTGTAATATTAGAATAAATTTTATCTTGCATTTTATTTAAACGTTTTTCTAATTCATGAATTTCTGACGATAAATCTACATTATTTTCTTTCATAATTTTCTTTAATTCATCAAATTTCTCTTTTAATTCAATAATAGGACGTTCAAAATGCAAACTCATTTTATCCTCCAAATGTTATGACTTACCTCACTCTAATCAAAAGACTTAGAAATAGAATCAATAAATAATTCAAAACCATCCACAACTATTTTTTGTTCTGATTCTGATAAATTATTGAGAATACTTTGATAAAATGTAATGGATTGCTCTCTTAAGCAATTAACAGTTATGTGACCTTTTTCTGTGAGGTGCAGAAAAAGTTCTCTTCTATTTTTTTCATTTACTTCACGATAAACAAGCCCCTTTTTTACTAACTTATCTACCAATCTACTTACAGTTGAAGTCTCTAATCTAAGTTTATTGGATAGTTGCCAAACAGTTAATTTTTCCACCTCTAGTTCCTCTAACGCCATCATTTGAGAAGTTGGTAAAGGTTTTTCAAATGGTCCATTGGGCAAATTTTGAGATTCAAAAACCCCAGTTATTATAATCATTTTCTTAATATCCGTTCTTAGTTTTAAGGCATCTTCTCTTTTCAAATAGGTCACCCTCCTACAACTAATGCATCATACATCAATTGTATTATACATGAATATGTTTTTTTCACAAGCTTAACGTAAGCCAATATTACAACATGGACGAGATATTTCTTCTTGTTAAAATGGTATAAGTGGATTGTTTTCTACAAATGGCAGAACATCAATTATGTATCAGGGGCCTTTATGGGTACCGCTCATCGCCATCAAGCTAAAATTTTATAGCACCCCCAGAACGAAATTTTGTACTATCTTGTAATAAAATGCTCATTTTTTCGTTTTGAGGTATTTGCGTTTCTTAGTCTGATAGTGATGGGGTGGGCCCCCACACAGTACGATTTTATTTCAAAAACACAACGATTTTACTACACACTTTTTATTTATCCCACACTCTCATCTGCTAGTATTACTATTTTTCATTACTAATCTTGCCGTTTCACTCGGATGGCTAAGAGGAAAATGATGGCCATATGGAACAAAATCAACCTTACCAAGATACGATGGAGCAGAATAACCTCTGTCATAATCCCCCCAAATAATGTGAAGATTATACTTTGTTACTTCCTTGAAATCACCTTGATCTTTTTTCAGTAGTAAACTGTTAAGCTGAACCGTAGTATTTAAAATTCTAGGAGAAGTAAAACTGTTACTTACTTTTTCGATATAATGTTCAGGGATGCTCTCCATACTTTCAAACAAACCATTATTTAATAAATAACGCCCTATCAAATTAGGAGTTGCCAATTTTAATGTCCATTTGTTTATAAATTGGGGAACATTTAGCAATTTAGCATTTTTTTTAGCAACAGGTGGCTGAAGTAACGTAATTGAATACTTCTTATCTATGTACTCTTGTACCAATGCTTCCAGAAGAATAAATGCACCGAATGAATGGCCAATTAGATGTGCACCATTCGTAGCTTTCTCCAATAACTTTTTCACTACATTCAAATAGATAGCTAGAAGATTTTTCTCTTGTTTAAAAGGAGAACGTCCCAAACCTGGAAGATCCAAAATCCATACAGGTTGACCAGTTTTTTCATGAAGCTCTTGTGCTAAAGGAAATAAATCCTCTCCATCACTCAATAAACCATGTAATAAAATAAACGGTTTACCCTCTCCTTGTAATTGGTAAAGGGTATTGTTATCGCATAATGTTCGTTTAAATACATGATTATGCTGGCCATATTGATACATCATTCGATAATCCAGATCAGCTACTACGGCAGGGAAAAATTTCATTACACTCGTCTCCTTAAACCAATCTCCTCCCATAATTTTTTTCGCTGAAACATTTGAAAATTTTCGTTTTGTAATAAAATTCAGTCCATCAGAAGGAATTTTTGTTATTTTACTTACTCCACTATTCATAATTGCTTTCATAAGTGGCATTGGGACAGAGATTTTTGGTGCCCTCATATTCATACTTTCTGACATAATACTTAATAACTCAGCAATGGTTTGATCGTGCTGTTTGTCTTCAACAAGTGTATATGTTTGAATAGTCGGTTGCTCTAATCTGAAAACCTGCACAATAAACTTCGCAAGCTCATCGTTTGAAATAAGTGGTAACCTATATCCCTTACCTCCAGGAATCATTGGCATGAGCCCTCTTCGCATACTCATCACAAGCAAACCTAATCCTGCTATCTGCTCTGTACTCCCTGTTTTACTACTACCGACTACAGTTGGCGGATTAATTACAGAAAGCGGATAACCTACTGCTGATGCCTGCTGACGGATATAAAGATCTGCTAAAAATTTTGTTCTCTCATATGGATTTTTTATTTTCAAATAATTATTTCCTTCTTGAAACACATCAATTGCAACCTTGCTATTTTTATCATCAAAGGGACTCATATAACCTACAACATGAATAAATTGTTGCAAGCCCTTCAATTGATGAATACTTTTAGCTAAGTCACTAATATGTTTGGCACCATGTAAAAATACGGAAGCTGCCTCTTTACTTGTCGCTTGAATATCCATGGGGCCTCCTGCGTGAATAATCACATCCGTTTTCAATACCCTCTCCTTATCTTCAGCACTTAGACCTAAATCTATTTTCGTCAAATCACCTTCAATAAAGTGCATAACTTCCTTTTTTAAGTTTCCTCTTTCTTGAAAAAGGCGTATTGCTTTACTTTTCGACCTTACTAAAAGAAGAATTTTAACATCCTCTTTGGCTAATTCTTTCACTAATTGCTGTCCAATAAAGCCTGTTCCACCAGTTAAAAATACTGTTCTCATATAAAATCCCCCTTTTAGTACTAATCAGTACTAATTTGATTTAAAAAAAATGCTTCTTTTATCGAAGCAATTTTAAAAAATAATCTGCTGTTTTCGTGATTACAGTTGCATCCTTCAATGTTTCTGAAATAAATAACGCTCCTTCAAGATTTGTAATAAAAAGTGATGCAACCTCATCAATATGAATCGTATTTCTAAATTCTCCATTCTCTACCCCTTGTTTAAGTAATAGAGAAACTTTCTTTTGTAATCCTGTAAAAAAAAGACCTATTTTTTCTTTTATTTGCGTGGCCTGTTTAGGACTTTGAATATAAAGAGTAATAAATGGACAGCTCCCCTTATACTCTCTCGACTGAACTCCTTGTGATAATTGCTTTAAAAACAGTTGGATACGATCTTCAACTAAAAATTGGTTCTGAGAAAGTACGTCATCAATTGCAGATTGATACATTTCAATCCAATAATCAACGACCCCTTCTAATAATACTTCCTTATTAGAAAAGTGATAATACACATTAGACTTTGAAACTTTGCTTACACGTACTAATTCATCCATACTTGTATAAGCAAACCCTTTTTCTAAAAATAATGTTGCAGCTACTTCAATCACACGTTTTTGATTCATTAATTTTACCTTTGTCATAACTAGAACTATATAGTACTAATTTAAATATTACAAGTATTTATGTTAATTTAGAAAAAAGTTTGTTTAAAAAAGTTCCACTAACATTGATTTTACTGCAAAAAAAATCTTATTTTGAATAAAGTTGAACTGAACCCCGAAATTGTTAATTCACTATCGTCTAATAGAGGTCACCATACATACCCATCAACTTAAGAAAAAGAAATGCCCCCTTATTCAAGTTGCCTAGCCAAAAAATCACGTTTTAATAGACTTCTTTAGCATGCCTATCTTTCTATAAATTACCAGATATGAAACAAGGATCGTTTCATATCTAGTAATTTACTTGATTAGCTTGATGGGTATGGAGTAGTGCCCCTATAAACAAAACCCTCCAGAAACATCTAAAATCTGCCCTGTTATCCAGCGGCTATCAGCAGAAGCAAGGAATGCTACTGCATCTGCAATATCTTCAACTTGCCCTATTCGTCCGAACACAGATGAATTCGTAGCAAAATTTCGTATTTCCGGATCATCTAGCAATTTCGCATTTATATCTGTCTTCGTATATCCAGGCATAATTGTATTCACTGTTATACCTCGTTCTCCAAGATGTTTAGCTAGAGGAAGTGTCATCGTATTTAGTGCACCTTTACTTAAACCGTATGCAATGGACCCTGTAAAACCAAGTCTTACTTCCGCTGATGAAATGTTAATAACGCGCCCTTCTACTCGTAGTAACGGTAATGTTTGCTGAATTAAAAAGAATGGCGCCTTAATATTTACGGCCATAATTTCATCAAAAATTTCTTCTGTCGTATTTTCAATCGTCCCTTGTGTACCTATCCCTGCATTGTTTACTAAAATATCAATCTCTGATGTACCAACTCTTATTTGTAATTCATTCTTCAATTGTTCTACTAACTGTTTGACACCATCCATTGAATTGAGTTCTGCTTCAATTAAAAACGCTTTTCCTCCATTAGATTCAATCTCACTAATCGTTTCATCTGCAACTGTTTTATTTCGGCCGTAGTGAATCGCAACTAATGCTCCATCTTTCGCCAATCTCATCGCAATCGCACGGCCAATTCCGCGACTCGCTCCTGTTACTAACGCTACTTTTCCATCAAGATTCTTCATTTTTTCCATCCTTCCTAAATTTCCGTTTAATAAAAACCTATACTTATATTTTCATGTAAACACCAATCATTTTAAATATAGATTTATAGGTAATTTAGTCCATTCGCTTATGATATTATAGTTATAATTCGTAATTTACTTTAGAAAACAAAAATAAGGAGGCTACACAATGCAAAACGCCGTAAAACTGGATGAAATCGATTATAAAATTATGAACTTGTTGTATGAAAATGCGAGAATTTCTGTTTCAGAAATAGGACGAATTATATCCATGACGCAACCTGCTGTAAAAGAGCGTATGAATAAACTTGAAGATCAAGGAGTTATAGCGGCTTATCGAACGAAATTTGAGCCTGCAAAAATTAATAAAAACATTCAAGCATTCATCATGTTTAAAACGAGCCAATGCTCTGATTTTATCCAGTATTGTAATGCAGCTCCTGAAGTAACAGATTTATATCGAATTAGCGGGGAATTTAATTATATGATGAAGGTCATGAGCGATTCGATGGATTCCCTCGCTGCATTTTTAGACTCTTTAATGCAATTTGGCTTATCGTCTCCTTTAATTGTTTTAAAGAGTGAGTTTGAGGAGAAATTGTCGTTCTGATAAAGGATACGTATTATTCTCGCTAACAGTAAAAGTTTCTCCTTTTTGAGAAAAAGCAGCAAAATCAATGATTAGTAAACAAAAAAGAACATTGATTTTCCAATGTTCTTTTTTTTATATCTCTACTTATTAATTAAATTGCTCTGCGAAAAGAGCACCTTAATCCCCTTATCCCTGATTCCTCTGTGTCTCCCTAAACTCCTCCTTCACCTTCTCTAACAACCCTTCTTCTGTAATTAATCGATACGCTGTATTCGCTAATGCTTTTGCCGATGTAATTAATGCTTTGTCTCCTAATTCTGAACGTGCTGCTTCTCTAAATTCATTCGTATGCGCAATTAAGTCATCTGGACCAATTTTAATGTACGGGTGAATGGTCGGCACAACTTGGCTGACGTTTCCTGCGTCGGTTGAACCAATCCCTACTCTTTCTTTACGATTTACATCTTCACCTAATAGTTCTAGTTCTTCCGCTACGATATCGTTATATGTTTTTGTTACGAGTAATTCATCGATTTCATTTTGGAATTGATGGATTTTTACTTTTGCACCTGTTGCTAACGCTGCTCCCTCAGCAATGTTTCTTACTTTTTCTGTTACTTCCGCGCATCTTTTTCGCGTTACTGCACGGATGAAGAACCTAGCCGCGGCATAGTCAGGAATAATGTTAGGTGCTTTTCCGCCTTCTGTAATGACGCCATGAATTCTCACGTCTGACGGAAGTTGTTGGCGAAGTGCGTTTATACCGTTATAGAGCTGAATAACCGCATCTAATGCATTAATCCCTTCTTCTGGTGAAGCTGCAGCGTGAGCTGTTTTTCCGTAAAAATGAAAATCAAGTGGATCGACTGCTAGTGAAGGACTCGTTGTCGCTGTTTTTCCGCTCGGATGAATCATAAGCGCCGCATCAATGTCTTTAAATAAACCTGCCTTTACATAACTTGATTTCGCGCTACCATTTGGCCCACCTTCTTCTGCTGGTGTACCAAACACGACAACTTCCCCGCCAATTTCTTCAAGTGTTTCTGATAATGCAATTGCTGCTGCAACGCTAATTGTGCCAATTAAATTGTGACCACACGCATGGCCTAATCCTGGTAAAGCGTCGTACTCCGCTAAAAATGCAATTGCCGGTCCTTGTTTTCCAGAACTTTTTCGCGCAATAAACCCCGTTTCATGTCCAGCTATATTGTGCTGCAACTGAAATCCTGCACTGCCTAGCAATAAACTTAACGTCCTAGATGCGTAAAACTCTTGGTTACCAATCTCTGGATTCGCATGAATATCATGACTTGTTTCTATGTACTTTTCCTTATTTCTTTCGATACTCTCTTCAATTGTTTTTCTTTGTGACGTTACTCCTGTCGCTCCCATTGTTCTTCCTCCTTTTATTTTCACGTAAAAAAGCCTCTTTCTAAAAGATAGAAAGAGGCTTCTGTATATACAGTCAAAATGAGCTTCTTTCTTATCTTTCAAGTTACCTTGCTGGAATTGGCACAGTATTCATAACGAATCCGCTGCCGAGGTATCATAGGGCCAGTCCCTCCACCTCTCGTGATAAGAATTTTCATAAAATTATATTAAATTATTTTTTATTCTAAGTTCATTCCAAGTAAAAGTCAAGGAATTCCTATCCGAATTTACCGAATATCTAAAAATCCTTTTAATACACCAATTGTCTCAGGTGCTTGCAGTCTTGCACATACGTACGGAAATTCCGTACTACCTTCAAATATCATTTGAGATGTAAGCGGTGCGCCTGCCCAGAAGATTTCATCATCAATTACTAAGAATGGGAATGCTTTATTTTGTCTTTGTAACTTTACATTTTTCAGCGGAACTGGTCCATCACTATAAACTGTTATTTGTGCATTTGTACGCATTAACGCTTGCCATACTCGTTTATCTACTTGTTTCGTACTTGGCAGTGAAATAATAATTTTTCGTTTTGCGGCTAAAATATCTTTTAATAGCCCTTTCGGCTCTTCAAGATTCATTTCCATAAACCAGCGTAAACGTTTCGAAATTTTCCGTTCCCACAATTGTCTTGATGTCGTGCGATCATACACATCTCCGTGACGTTCTATATGAGCTGTTAATTGTGATAACGCTTGTTTTCTAGAAAGATTTTTACGCATATAATGGCAATCTGATAATTGAATGAACTTCCCTCTCGCCCTTGTCACTGCTACATTGACGAGGCGATGATTTTTATGGTCAAAGAATAACACGCCAGGTCGTTCTTGCGGATAACTGTCAACCGTATCAAAGATCATCATATCTCTTTCAGAACCTTGAAACTTATGAACTGTCGCCGCTAAAACTGGTATGTTTTGATATTTCGTTCTCTGCAACATTTCTCTAATATACGTCGATAAAAAGCGTGACTGCGCCCTGTAAGGTGTCACAACACCAATCGACTGAACACCGTCTAACAATCCGATTAACATCATTTGCATCGCTACTAAACCAGACATAATGTTAAAACGGGAACCAGAAGCAGCATCTTTTAACGAAAAAGCTCCCATTTGGCTCGTATCAAATAAAACACTCGCTTCATTTGCGAACGGCTGCAATTGCGCAAGTTCTTTACGCTCTGAAACAGACGGATGATCGTATACTCTATTTTTATAAATAAACGAATTCGTAAACTTCGATATATCCGCATGCATACGTCTTTGTTCCTGCAACATAAATAGGTTTGGGTGTGCTTCTGATTTATTAACAGACTCAACAATCCCAGCATGGTAAAACATATCTTCCCCAAGCCATTTGCGAACGAGTTCATGGTTCGCCATCGCAATTGGAGGTAACTGTAAAAAGTCACCGCAAACGACGATACGTTTCCCAAGTGAAGCAGCTAATGCGATTTGCGGAACGAACGCCATACTCACTTCATCTACGACAACTAAATCGAATGTACGCTCATAAATAAGTGAATCAATGGCACATTTCGATAAAGTTGCACCAATTACTTTCGCATTTTCAATATATTCTTTTTCTACTTCTTTAATTTTCGCCTTTTGCTTTCGAAGCTCACTTTCAATCTCTTGTATACGCTTCTTATCAGCAGATGTTGCTTTATACGATAAGATTTTTTCACGAAGATCTTGGCGTGTCTCTTCTAAGTAGAGTCTTTCCTCACCCCATGATCCGTTCGTCGTTTCAACTAATTTCGATGCAAGTAACGTTTCATGATTTCGTATATGTTCATGCTGACTATAACCGTAACGAACAATTTCGCCAGGCGTCCATTTCTTTTTCTTTTCAATTTGCTTCGTTACTTCACTCATTAATACGTCTACTGCCGCGTTACTATGAGCTAACACAAGTACCGATTTTCCTTTTTGATAATGAGCCGAAATAATACGTGATAAATTGTAAGACTTCCCTGTTCCAGGTGGTCCCCATACGTACGTTGTCGGATTGTAAAATGCGCGATATGCCAGTTCATTTTTCGGATTTTTCATCTTCTCAATATGTTTCGGACTGCTCGTCCCATCAACGAGACGCTTTATACGATTACGTTTTAGCTTATCTTTACGTGCTTCTTTCAATCGCTCTTGCAGTTGCTCTAAAAGTTGCCACGGTTCACTGTATAAAACCGCTTCTCTTATTTCACCTTGTATATAATCATTTAATTTCAGTTCTATTTCTAATCCATGTACAGATAATACTTCTCCTGTCGCTTCCTCACCATCGAACTCAATTCGAATTGGTGAACCTTCAGGTAAGCTTACTTCCGAAATAAGCTGAAATACATACACTGTATTCTCATAATCTGTATATAAAAAACGACCGTTCATGATAGAAATTTTACTACCACCTATCGTTTTCCAATGTTTAATTTCATATGCTAATGCATAATGCCACTCTTTCATCGTTTCTGATAATGAAGGAGTTTGAGTAGGTGTATTCATCGTATAATCTCCTTCCTTCTCCCCAAACATACTTTCTCACTATACCATACAACACGCTAAAATTTGTAAGGTTTTTATCTTGCTTATTTTCTTAATTTTCAATAATATACTGTATATAATTTTCAGAAAGAAGGAATCTACATGCCAGTTAGAAGAATTGAACACGTAGGACTTATGGTTGCAAACTTAGAAGCATCTATCTCATTTTATGAAGAAGTAGTCGGCTTACAGCTCCTTCAACGTATGGGGCACCCGAATCCAGACTTAAAACTCGCTTTTTTAGGTGTGGAAGAATCGAAAGAAACGATACTCGAATTAATTGAAGGCTACAATTCTTCCTTGCCAGCAGAAGGAAAAGTACATCACATTTGCTTTAAGGTAGATTCATTAGAAGATGAAATCGAGAGACTAAAGAAACACGCAGTAACCTTTTTACTAGGAGAAGAAATCGAAACATTACCAGATGGAACACGTTACATATTCTTCGCTGGTCCTGATGGGGAGTGGATTGAGTTTTTTGAGACGGAGAGATAATCTGAAGAGACTTTTTACTTCAATAAAGTATAATAAAAGCCGTAGGAGTTTAATGCCTACAACTTTGTAAAAGGATCTTGATTCACTATAAAATATCCTCTATAGGTTTATTCTTAAAATTTACTTTTAACTTGATATTGATGTGACGTAACCTTAAATATGTAGAAATTTAAAAAGCCCCCTAATATTGTTAAAGGGGCTTTACTCATACGAATGATAACTTTTATAAATAATTGCTAAATAGTGAATTTACATAAATGCTTTTAGAAGCTCTTGAACTAATGGGATTGCTCCACCTATAAATTTTAAAACTGCTATTGCGATTTCCATATTATTTCCTCCTCTTTTGTTAGTACTGGGATGTGATTAAACTTTATACACTCATTATAGTAAACGCTTACATTTGTAACAATACATTTCTGTATGCAATATTGCATATTTATACGTTTTGACAATATTTGACCTCTATTAGCCATTCTTTAATGGTACCATAACGAAGTGAGAGTCTTTAAGGGTTCGCCTTAATAGGAGGAAATATGGAAAAAGTTCAAGATATTTACAGTAATATAAAATTTAAGAGTTGGTTTAAACAAGTATTAGCTGTAGGAGGAATATTAGGATTCTGCTACTTGGTGTTATATGGTTTCTGTTTTTTAGTTGATATGTAAATATTATACAGCTATACTAGTGGAGTCTTGCCTACAGAGGTAAGACTCTTTTATTGCACTTGAGATGAACAAACTACATACAATAGTTTTCAGGTTCTTCAGATTTCTCTATATGGTTCCTTGTTCCTCTATGTTCTAGACCCACTATTTCCTATCATTGAAAATAAATAAACTTCCGTTTATATTGAAAATACAATTTTATTGATGAAAAATGTATTTTTACTAGATACATATTAAAAAGAAAAGTATAAGTTGTATTCCATTTCGGTACAATCTTTTTATCTTTGAAAAGGACTTAAATCTTATTAATAGATTTGAGTCCTTTTTTGTATACGCCCATTTCTATATAACCATATAAATATAATATATTAAAAATAATTTAAATGCAAGAATACTTGTAGAGGAACCGCCAGCACTTCGAAAAAAAACAAGCTAAACCAAAAAATACAATAAGCTGCCCATATGGACAGCTTATTTACATAATTTTCTTTATGGGAAATATACTTAAGGCCATTTTTAACTTAATAGGAGTCTAATATCTCAAGTTTCTTAGCTAATACCCAGCTATTTAGACCTAAATATGCATAAATATTGTAATAAAAATAATTCCGGTTTCTCAATGTTTCCTATAATCTTTTAATATCTTCATAGAATATAGGCCAACCTTGCATTAAGATATTATATATATATTTCTTACTACAAATATGGACGGTATTATCCTTGTTGCAGTTTTAATTTTAATCAAGTCTATTGTAATTACACAGATTGAAATATCTATTCAATTTCAAAAATAGCAAAGGAAATGTATATAAAAAGATCACTTGTCTTAGAAACAAGTGATCTTTTCATTAGATATACTGCAACTTGCTAACAGCAGGTAATTGTTATCCTATTCATATGTTCAATAGATATTATAATACATTTTTTAGTTATATAGACGGAATTGTTTCTAATGAAATGAGACCAAAAATATTTCAAAAGGTAGCATTAATTATTTAGTGCTTTAAAAATGCAATTTTGAACCTTTCGAAGCACTAAATCAGGTAGATTTTAATAAACTTCAAACTTTGTCTGCATCTGGATCTCACAATTGAGCCTGAGTAATTAATCCTGTCAACATAACAAAAAGAGTCCTGATTGAAACAAACTCTTTTATGAGTTTTTACAAGAGTAAACTTTTAAGCACATAATTACATTTCTATTATTTATTTTACCACTTGTACAGATGCTGGTTTCCACCCCTGATTCTCTACCCAATCAATATTAACCTTATATTTTTTATTACTTTGTTTATCTCGTACATTACCGTAGGCTTTATTATTACCATTATTTCCAATAAAATCGAAAATCAATTGGCTCTCTGGAACATCAACAGCATAAGAGATTGCTTTTTTCATCTCACTCCAATCTACTGTTCCTTCTTTAAATTTCATTTCAGGTTTTGCTCCTTGCTCTGTACCAATTGGCTTCCATGAAGGATTAGTTTGAGGATCCTTTTCTTGAGATACCGTTTTTTCTTCCTCTTTATTTTCATTTCCATTCGTTTTTACCGATTTTTCTACTTTTTGTTTCCCTTCTAACTGTGCTGCTTTTTTATTTTCACTTTTCTTTTCTTCTATCTTTGTTGCTTCTTTATCTTCAGTTTTCTTCTCTTCTATTTTTGCTGTTTCTTTATCTTCGCTTTTCTTTTCTTCTATCTTTGCCATTTCTTTATCTTCAGTTTTCTTCTCTTCTATCTTTGCTGTTTCTTTATCTTCAGTTTTCTTCTCTTCTATCTTTGTTACTTTCTTTTCTTGAGCAATTGCTTTCTTTGATGTATTAGAAGGGGTAAACAACTGGTATGTCACTATACCAACTGTCACTAATACCAAAGTAAATGCAATATTAAAAATTGCCTTTTGACGACGATTCTGTTGTTTTTCTTGAAATCTGCTTACTTGTCCCATTCTTCAAACCTCCGTTTTTACTTTCTCCTCTACTCTTTATGTATTATCCCTAAAATTCTTAATATTTTTATTAAACAATAGAAATAAACTACACTTTCCATACAGGATTTCATATCATAATATAATTTGTGTTTTTTCAAGTATCTGACATATGTTATTCAAAATAGTTTAATACATTAAAAATTGATAAGCTTCTGTACTTAAGAAACCTTCAATTTTATTCAAAGGTGATTCCAATTACGTCCACATTAGATCTCCTGTAGAAAGCTTTTTAACAATTAAGCCTCTTCTTCCCTTATTTATAATTTTTAAATTAAATTTCCCTCTATAGTATAATAAAGATGTTTCGTTTTCTAATGGGGTATGTCGTAAAATCAAAAGAGATTTTATCTCTTTTACCTTCTTTTCAGAGTAAATTTCACCACTAGGAAATTCTATTATTCCTAATGTAATCTTTAATTCGCTCTCATCAAAAGTCCACTCTTTATTAAGTTCTCTTATCTTTTGTATAAAGCTTCTTTTGGTTTGTCCTATATAGAGCAATGTTACATTCTTAGCATATACTCTAGAGATTGCAAATATCCCCTTCTTAGAAGCTTCTTCCCTATTATAAAAGTCATTTATACTATACATGCCATACCACTTAATATGTACTGTTTCTATGAATCTCACCTCGTTTTTAGACAATATTATAATTTCTGAATGTTCAAATTATTATAGGTACATATGCTTGATTACTTGAATTATAAATTGTGCTTTTCAATAATACATTTTATTATTACTAATTTCAATAATGAAGAAAAAATATAATACTATAGTTTAATTACAAAGCTATATAAAAAACAAAGTGATGTCGTGCCACATATTTTCTTTTTTTACAATATCAAACTATCGTGAACAAAATTTTAAAAGTTATGGAATGAAAATACAATGTGTATGTACATACATTTCTATTAATTGAAGAAACCTTCTTAATTGAGGTCGTACCCCATACCCATCAACCTAAGAATTCCGAAATACCCCAAAATAAAAAAGCGTAGAAATAAAACCCTTCTACACTTTTTTATTACTTAACTAAATATAATTTCTCTTATTGAAATTTCTAATTACCTTATTCAAAATTACAAAAGAAACAATATATTTCATCTTTTATTATGAATAAAATCAACTTTTAGTTTACCTTAATTTTATTATGGATAATAATTTAACTGCATAGTTTATATACTATTCATTCTTTATGATGAAATCATTTTCTTATTTTAGATTTTCTTGTTTTGGTACAATTTTAATAGATCTCTTACTAATCCGTATAAGCATACCAAAAGAGAGAAAGATACAAAATCCGCCAAAAAGAGTAAATACAATTGTAGGCTTGAAATGTGCTAATAATACCCCCGAAACAATAGGTCCTACAGCCATTCCCATATATCTAATAAAGTTAAACATTCCCATTGCACTTCCTCTATTATGTTCAAATTCATTTGCAATCATAGTAGCAAATAAAGGAGTAAGGATACCAATTGATATTCCGTGAAGAATTAAAGCAACTGTTACGCCAATTAAAGTTTTCGAGTGTGTCACAGCAAATAATATAACGCTCAAAGCTAAGACTACATTTCCAGTTATAAAAAGCTTTTTTTGTGAAATTCTTGATTGAATTGTTTTAAAAGTCATGCTGCCAATCATTAAACTAATAGCCATTGGTAAGTAAAGTAAACCCACTACCTGTAAACTTAATTGATAATGATCAGTTAATAAAATTGGTAAGTAAACAATGAAGGAGAAATAAAGAAAAAATGCAAAGAAACTTAATATTAATATGGAACTGCCCACTTTGCTTTTAAATATAGAAGCATAGTGAGATATAAGTGTTTTCCCACTCAATTCTTTTTTACTTCCTACACGATCCTTAGGGAAATATATCCAATTAGTTACAAATAGAATTAAAGAGACTGCCACAAGTAGCCAGAAAACACCTGGGTAATTATATTTTTCCCCAATAAAACCTCCTAGCACAGGTGCAACAGCAGGTGCAATGGATAACATGGTTTGATATGTACCCATTGCACTTCCTCGTTGTTCTCCTTGAAATACAGTACCAATTGTAGTTGCAGCAATAAGTGGTATTGCAGCTGTCCCTACAGCCTGTAAAATTCTACATATTAAAAATACTGTAAAGTTACTTGTAATTGCACAACCAATACTCGCTATAATTGTTAAAATAATACTCGGAATAAGAATAGCCCTAGCACCTTTAAAATCAATTATAGAACCAAAAACAATTTGCATAATTGCCGTAATAAAAATAAATATGGAAACGGAAAGGTTAACCATTGTTATAGATACTTGGAATGAATCCCGAATTATGGGAATTATTGGAGAATATATGTTTTGATTTAACGAAGCGAAAAAAGCACTAATACACAACAAATATAAAAGAAAAGAAGCACTTGATTTAACACGTTTCATGCTATCCCTCCTAAAAGATTATTAATAATTAGCTAATTTATTTAAGTTATAATAAATTTATTTCCCCAACATTTTATCGTTTATATTTTGTAAAAACTTCAATATTGCGTTTTGTTCAATTTCAGAAAATGGATCAACGAACTGATAAAATTCATTTTCTTTCTGGTCATGAATTTTCTGATGTAATTCACAAAGTGATTGTCCTGCCGGAGTAAGTTGATAATATACCTCCTTTTTGTTATCAACTGACTGAAAACGAGTGATTAAATTTTCTTTTATTAATTTGGTGTTAATTTTTGTGATATTCGCTTTAGATAAATTCATTTTCCTTGCAATTGTAATATTATTTATTGGTTGATTCTCACCAATACAGGCAATTACGTGTATACTTGTCATATTTGTCGGTACATGTTCTATTTCTTCCAGTTTTGCTTGCTTAAAAAAAGTCTCAATATCCTTATCTGCCTTTTGTTCATTGAGATGTAACAAATGTAGATAATTATCGTAAATTTTCTGTTTTATGCCCTTATTCATTTAAATGTTTCTACCCCTCTTTGTCTATTTTGTTTTTGTTTACCGGTAAACTATTTTGATTTTATATCCTCATTTAGCAATTGTCAATTGCTAAATTGGAATTTAACTAATTATGTAAGAACCTTTAATGTATCTGTTTTTCATAATTTACCCTAATAAAGCCCTATTATATTAAAGAGTTAGTTTCAATGCATAAAAGTCTTTTTTAAAATTGTTGACCTAATTATTGTTTACTGGTAAACTTTATATTGTTAACCGGTAAACAATAATTCTAGATAGGGGAAATTATTATGACAAATTTTGTCCATGAACAAACCTTAAAAGCTATTGAAGACTTTGTCATAACAAGAGAAAAGAAAAAATATGCATCTCAAGAGATGATAAAAGAATTAGTTAGTGAATATGAAAATATAAATAAAAATTGGACTCTAACGCAACTACATATTGTTTCGGTTATTCATGAGAGTAAACAACAAATGAATAACACTCTACTATCTATGGAACTTAATATTTCTAAAGCAACCATCTCTAAAGCTATTCGCGTTCTTATTGATAATAAAATTTTATTGACGCATCAAAATACAGATAATAAGAAGGAAATCTTTTATACTTTAACTGATAAGGGAATACAGTTAGCCATTGTTCATAAAAAGTTACACAAAATTGCACATGAGCGTTACAGTGAGTTATTCCAACAATTTAATGATTACGAGTTACAAGTTGTAACAAAATTTTTAGAAGCATGGAAACAATGTATTTAATTTTTTGTTATATCAGCTTAGAAGGTATATATGTTGACCTTCTCATAAAAATAGAAAAACTAAGGGGTTTTAGCCCCTTAGTAAAAATTGAATTATATTAATAATTAAAATAGCCATGTTTTTTTAAACTAACTTATCAAAAAGAATAGGCATGGAAATAGGTCCACGTGTATAAAGTCCTTTTTCAACATATTGAAAATCTTCTTCTAATTTAATATTTTTCATATTATCTAAGACTACATTTACAACTATTTCAATTTCTGATTTAGCAAACGCTGCTCCTACGCAATTATGAATACCTGATCCGAATGCAAGATGTCTTGCAGCACCACTAAATGCCTTTTTAATATCAAGATCCGGACGATAAATATTGAATTCATCAGGTCTTTCAAATGCATTAGGGTCACGATTCGCTGCACCAATCATACAAAATACCGTAGTTCCTTTGGATAGTTGGATACCACTTATGTCCGTATCTTTTGACAATTGACGTGGGATCAATTGCACTGGTGGATTGTAACGTAAAGTTTCTGCAATAGCTAATGGTACTAATGAACGATCACTTAATACATCTTGCAGTTGTTTCGGTTGGTTAATTAAATTATAGATTAATAAAGCAAGAGTCTTATCACCAGGTTCTGTTGCAGCTAATAATATATTTAAAATCAATGCTAGAATATCAGTATTAGTCATAGCTATTCCTTCATATTTTGCACTGCATAATTTAGAAATTAAGTCTTCCTGTGGGTTTAATCTTCGCTCTTTAATAATTGGTTCTAAATAATTAGCTAACTGTTCACTGCACCAAAGAGAATGTTTTTTTGCCTCTGGTGGTTGATTTATACTGGTAATAAAGTCAGCTACACCGCTATGCCATTCTCCTATCTTCTTATGATCTTTCTTATCTAATCCAATCATATCCATTGTTACATAAACAGCAAATGTTCTGCCAAAATCATTAATTAAATCTATCTTTCCATTTGGAAGGTGTGGAAATAGTAAATCTTCTGCATTCTTTTTAATTAAAGGCATTAATTTTTGTAAAGCATCTCCCATAAAACTTCTTAAAACAATTTTTCTTTTCGCAACATGCTCTTTTCCACGCATTTGTGCTAGTACTGGTCCACGCATTACTGGCTCAGCACGTTCAGCTAATGATTTTGTTGTAAATGTTTCAGTATCATTCAATATATTACGGACATCTTGATATCTGCTAATAAAATAACTATCAATCTCAGGTTCATAATGTACTGGGTCATTCTGACGTAGGTATGAAAAATACTTATATGGATTTTCTTGAAATTCCTCTGTTAATATATTTACCGTTTGTATAGTATTTGACATATTTCTTCCCCCTTGTATTGGATACTTACTATTTGCTAAGATAAATCTTCCATTTCTTGTACCATTAAATATCCTTGATTTGGTTTCATCCTGATAGAAAAATCATTTCTAACTATCTGTTCACCAAGCTCCCATGGTTTATGATAAATAAGTACAGCTTCTTGAGCTCCTAAAATTTCAGCTCCACCAATGAAAAATGGGAGTTCTGCAATTACATATTCTACTGCAATATTTAGCATGTCATTTGATATTTGATCAATATCTATATTAGTACCCCTTGCCCTACCTAAAATGGCTGCATGTGACATTTCTAAGCAAGCATTTCGAAAATCAGTTTCGCTTAAAAAAATATGTTCTGCTTCTGCCCTCATGCAGCTATATGCATTGTTGTCATTAAAATCAGAAAAAGTATGGATAGCATTTACATTACCACCATGCTCTTTAAGTGCCTTTTCAGCTGATCTTCTATTTCGAGATACTTCTTTCCTAACTTTTCTTTCCGCTTTACCTTTTGGTGTTCCTAGAGCCTCAAGTAAATTTGCAGCTTCTTTTCCAGCTAATAAAACACTAACATCATCAAAAGTATGTAATGCCCATTCAATGAGTCTATTAATATATTCATCAGAAAATCTACTATTAAACGGACTAATACCTATTATTGCATGCTTACTACGTTTTAATATTTCAGCACAATTAGTAGATAAGGGTTGAGAACTAAACTTTCGTACATTTCTTACCGCTATAGCATTCGTCATACAATCATCCCTTTAAATAATTTTATCAATATAAACCGTTTTATTGATTTTAAATAGCCAATAATCTTTCAAACTACATAAAAAAGAGATAGAATATCTTGATGTTAGAAATAATGAATAAAAATAATACTAAACAAAAACCCCACATAATGTTCACCGGTGAACAAAACCAATTCTATATCGCTACTATTGTTTTGTCAATATGTATTATTCAGAAAAAATAAATAAAACAAAAAATTAGAATTCTGTTCACAATTGTTTACAAAATAGAAATTTATTTTACAACTTACAGTTAGTCATAATAAAGAAGTACAGGTCCTTAATTAAGGACCTGTACTTCTTTATATATATTTTATTTCTCGTTTTTTTGCTCTTCAATAATAAATTTAGAAAGCAATTCTGTTAATGCATTCACCTTTTCTTTCATCTTGTTAGATTGATTTGAAATTTCTTGAATTGAAACTGCTTGTAATTGAATTGATTGTACTGTTTGAATTGTTTCTCTTTCTATTTGTGTTGAAGTATCAGATACTAGTGAAAGAGACGCATTTACTTCTTCTGTACCGGCAGACATCTCTTCTGTTGCTGCAGAGACTTCTTGAATTTGACTTGTGATTTTGTCAATATCTCTCATAATAGATGAGAATGTTTGATCTGCTTGGTGGGCTGCTTCCTTTCCTTCTGCTGCCTTTTGTTCTCCTTTTTGCATGACATGAACTGTGTCTTGAGTATCTTGTTGAATAGATTTGACTAAATGGTTAATTTCATTCGCGGATTCTTTAGACTTTTCAGCCAAATCCCTCACTTCTGCTGCAACCACTGCAAACCCTTTCCCATTCTCTCCAGCACGTGCTGCTTCAATAGCAGCATTTAAGGCAAGAAGGTTAGTTTGATCGGCAATATTAGTAATTGCATCCAAAGCTGTATCAATCTGTTGTGTACGTGTAACAAGTCTATCTATTACTTTTGATGTTTCCTCCACGACATCATGAACACTGTTCATTTGAAGAATTGAGTGCTTTATCACATCACTACCAATGTGTATTTGTTCTGTAGTAGTTACTGCTACCTCAGCAACTACAGCTGAAGACTCAGCTACTGTTTGCACACCAATTGTTATTTCATCCATTGAAGATGAACTCTCTTGAATGCTAGTTACCTGTCCTGCTATTTTTTCTTTTACTTCAGAAATCGTCTGAACAACCTCATTCGAAATATTAGATGCTCGCTTTGTATCTTGTAAAACACCATCTGTAGAAGAAATAACTTCTTGTGTTGTCGATTTAACACTTGCAATTAATTGTTGTAGATTATCTAACATACTATTAAAAGACTGTACAATATTTCCTATCTCATTATTTGCTTTATAAGAAGTACGTATTGTTAAATTACCTGCAGCTACTTTCTTCATATCATTTTGCAATAATAATAGTGGTTGTCGTATAGTTAACCTAATAAGATATCCGATGAATATTACTATGATAATTGCTAAAATTGAAAGGACTACAAACATTATCATTGTATTTTGAGCACTGTTATTATTAACTTGTTGTAACTGCTCTGCATTATTACTGTTATATACAATTAGTTCACGAATGGACTGAATTGTTTTTTGCATATTAGGTTCGATTTCTTTTAGATAATAAGTGTAGGCTTCTTCATTATTAGCTTTTCCTAATTCTTGTGCCTTTTTCATCTTTTTTCTTAATTCATGAAACTCTTCCTGAAATTTGCTAAATAGCTCTTTTTCTTTATTAGAAATAACTTTAGTTTTGAACAGCTTTAATAACTGATCATTTTCTTTACGAATTCCATCCATTTCTTTTATCAAATCATTCATTCTTTTTTCATCTTTGGATACCATTATTTCCATAAAGTTCATATTAACATGATAAAAGTTAGATTCTATCGTTCCTATCCAATCAACTGATTTTAAATTATCTTCATACATATTAGAAGAAGCACTCTTTCCTCTTTCTAATCCCCAAAATCCTATTAGGGATAATACTATACAGGCAATACTTGATATGCCTATTAGTATGTTTAGTTTTGTACCAACCTTACTGTTTCTCAATAATTTCAACTAAAAACTCTCCATTCTTATATATAGTTCAGTTGATATATTGTATAATAATAATCTGGAATATACGATATTTATTTTAAAAATATATAAATATAAATAATTTAAAAAAGTAATAAAAATAAAATTTTCTAGTAAAATATTTCGCCATTTGACCATCAAGGGGTACCCCCTATGCCCATTAACTTAAGAAAACAGAACCATCCCAAAAAGAAAAAAATGAGCTTTATTATTGCAAGTCAGCACAAAATTTAGTTGCAGATACTTTTGCAAAATAATCTCATTTATTCAATTACCCCTTAAAAGCACAAAAAACGTAATTACTTATTGTTTTACTGTTCTGGAGATACTTCAAAATCTGACATTGATGGCTATTGGGTCACCATACATCATTATCAACCTCAGATAAATTTATATCCATAATTCACAGAAAACGTTATTCTTTTTGTAGAAGTATACAGAAAGGATGGCGTTTTTGTAGAAGTATACAGAAAGGATGGCGTTTTTGTATGAATCTATCGATTCAGGATGAGTTTCATTTGTTCGCTGAAGAGTTACAGTGATATCTATCTCCACATATTCTTCAACAACTCGCACAAGAGACAGGTTTTGTAAAACGTAAAAGTAAGTATGGCGCACGAGATTTGGCCGCTTTATGTATTTGGATTAGTCAACACGTAGCAAGTGATTCTCTCACTCGATTATGTAGTCAGCTTTATGCAAATACAGCTACACTCATGAGTCCAGAAGGACTGAATCAACGCTTTAATCCAGCAGCTGTCACATTTCTTCGAGAAGTCTTTACTTCTCTTCTCACACAAAAACTCTGTTCAAATCACTCACTTTCTGCACATATAATCTCTACTTTCAATCGTATCCGTATTCTAGATGCAACAGTGTTTCAACTACCTGATCAATTCGCCACTGACTATCAAGGTTCAGGTGGGAGTAGTAATAAAGCAGGCGTGAAAATCCAATTGGAATATGATTTACTTAGTGGTCAATTCCTTAACGTGCAGCTTGGATCAGGAAAGAATAATGATAAAACATATGGTACCATCTGTCTTGAAACCGTAGAAGCAGGCGATTTGTGTTTACGTGATCTTGGTTACTTCGATTTAGGAGACTTACAAACCATTCATGATAAAGAGGCTTGCTATATCTCACGGTTGAAGTTGAATACACGCATTTATATCAAGAACCCTGAACCAGAATACTTCGATAATGGTACGTTAAAAAAGCAAACAGAATACATCCAACTTGATATGACACAAATGATGTCTGGTCTAATCCCCGGTGAAACGATGGAAATCCCCGAGGCATACATTGGCCAAAATCAGAAACTTCCAGCACGTGTCATTATACATCGTTTAACCGATGATCAAACACAAACACGTCTGAAAAACCAAGCGATACGCGAAAAGAAGAAAGGCATTGTCATGAAGGATAAAAGTAAACGTTTAATGGGCATGAATGTATATATCACGAATACGTCGCTAGAAGAAGTACCGACGAACTACGTGCATTCATTATACTCACTTCGTTGGCAGATTGAAATTTTGTTTAAAACGTGGAAGTCATTCTTTGAAATAGATGAATGTCAAAATATAAAAAGAGAACGCCTAGAGTGCCATTTATATGGACAACTCATCGGCATTCTCCTCTGTTCTTCTACGATGTTTCAAATGCGTCAGTTTCTGCTTAAAAAGAAAAAGCAGGAGCTGAGTGAATACAAAGCGATTTATATGATTAAAGATTACTTCCCGTTACTGTTTCAAGCGATAGCTGTTGGCACAGAAGAACTTTTAAAAATTTTGCATCGCCTTTATCAACTGCTCAAAAAGAACGGTCGTAAATGTCATAGACATAAGAAGATGACCGTCTTTGATATTCTAGGGATTGTGTATAAAACGACGGTGAAGCATAGACAAGCTGCCTAGCGAAAAAATCGCGTTTTAATAGGCTTATTTAGTATGCCTACTTTTTTATCACTTGCTAGTTTTGAAACAAGGATCATTTCGTACCTAGTAAATTACTTGGTTAGCTTGATGGGCATGAGGTCGTACCCCAATTAAGAAGAAAAAGAGTAGAAATTTAATCTCTCTACGCTGTTAAAATTATTCAACTCCCAAAAAACTGTACATCTTCTAGAGATACTAATTTTCTAGTTTTGATGTTTTTATAGTGCTTGAGCGTGATATTATTCAAGTTTTTTCATTGAGAATGCATAAATACAAACAAAACCAGTAATACATCTTTTCTGTGCCGTACTGGTTTTGTTTAAGATCATCTTAAATTGTAGCTAGTTCACCGAGATTGCAAATTCCGATTTCGGTGCCCCAGCGAATACGATTGTTCCGTTCTTCGGAAGTTCCACCTTGTTATTGCCACTCACAATGGTAAAGTTGACGCAAACTCCCTTCTCATCATACACCGCAAATGAACCATTTGATGGCAGCGTCACGGTCATCCTTTTGTCTGTTGCCGCTTGTGGAATTGTAAACCATTTCGCATGCCCATTTGCATCCAACGTAACTTTGGATGATTGGCCTACATCAATTGGTTTTACATTAGATTCACTTACGTATAACAATCCAGCCATCTCCATATATTCATTGCCGCCTTCTGTATAGAAATGCGTTTCCGTCGTATCACGACCATTCATCACGGGTACTTGGATCTGATGCACCGCGGTGTTCGGACCTGTAATTTTTCTGCCATCCCAATAGCCTGCTGGGCCTTCCTTGCGAGTAATTTGAGTACTAAGATGTTTCGATTGAACAAGATATTGAATAGAACTAAATTTCTCGTTTACACGATAAAACTTGACACCTTCCCTCTTTGCCCATGCAGCAGCGGTTTTCTTCGAAAGCACGTTGTCTTCTAATTTCTCAGCTAAATAGTGGGTCATCACACTTTGCCCTAAACCTGGATGAGATTTATATGCGCTCTCCTTCAAATAAGTTCTTCCATTCTTCTCGGTTACGAAGTTGAGCTTGGAAGTACCCCCCTCATTAATAAAGCTTCCATCAGCAGTATATACATATTTTTCTTCTGGATTAGATGGTAAGAATAGTTCACCGTTCTTCGTAATTTCAATTTTGAAATGAGTTTCGCTATTGCCATAAAATCCTGCTTTCTTTGCTACGCCTTGAGGCATTTTGACTTTGACCGGCTTACCAAAGGATTTGTTCGGCTTGATTTCCTTAATAGTACCTTTTTCTTTAAGCGTAGCGAGCAGCAATTCAGTTGCCATTAGCTGATTTGTAGAGCTCCGTCCACCAGATGTCAATACAGCCGCTGCTATTTTCTGTTCCGGAAGCACGACTAATATAGCATGTTGCAATGCCGTATCGCCGCCCTTAGCCAAAGCTTTGATCCCATATTCACTAAATGGGTATAGTTTTACACTATCCCAGCCAAGACCATAGTTAAAAATATTCTCGCCAGCCCCCGGCCACATTCCTTTTTTATATTCCTCTTGCTCCATTGCCTTAACTACCTTATCAGAGAGGATTCCTTTTCCCTGTCCCATAAATAGTTGTGAGAATCGCACCATATCTTCTGCCGTAGAAGATATGCCTCCCGTACCAATAACATTCACCGATTCAATTGGAAGTTGTCCTTGGTACGCCGGGAAATATAGTCCAGCCCGATTTTCATCCCTCCATTTGTCCTGCGGTGTTTTCGTATGATTCATCTTTAAAGGTCCTGTAAAGTTTTGATGTAGAAATTCAGTAAAACTCATACCACTAACTCTTTCCACCAAAATTTCGGCCAGCGTAAAGCCATCGTTACAGTATACCGAGAAAGCACCAGGGTCCGCCTTCAAGTTTTGATTTGACAATTGCTGTAACAAGGTATCATGGGCATAGGTATCATTATCGTTAAATAAAAATGCATTACCTAACGTAGAACCTTGCAATCCAGAGGAGTGATTCAATAACATACGCGGTGTAATACGTTTGGATCGACCGTCTTTCATCTTAAAATCAGGAACATAGCGGACAACAGGAGCATCCAAATCGACTTTTCCTTCATCGACCAATTTCATTACAGCCGCTGTTGCATACATTTTACTGACTGAACCAATCCCATATTGAGTATCTTTGGTTAGCGGCTTTTCCCCTTCCAAATCATTCTTGCCAGCCTGACCCGACAAAATAAGTTTTCCATTATCAATTAGCGCATACTGCACGCTATTCGCTTCATAAGACTTTGTAAGTAGCTCCGCCTTCTCTGCTGCAATCTTCTTCAGTTCCTGACTAGCTACTTCTTCACCAGTTACAACTGTAGTCTCACTTTCAGAAAATGCTTTCACTCCTGTTGGTAGAATCATAGTTACCGCTAATGCAGTGGCTAACACACCAGTTAGCTTATTTTTCATCACGGAATTACCTCCTTAGATAAGTGACCGTTTTCATCATTTGTTTGTTCCACTATGAAAATATGATAAAATTTATCCGTTCTCCTCTTTGACCTACTTGCTAAATTCAGCAAGTAAAATATTTTTAAAAGGATCAGGACTATCAGCTTTAATACTGTTTAAATTGACGGCCAATGTATGCTTGCCTCCAAGTGTGCCCCCAGCAAAAGTTAAAAAACCAGGAATGGTTCCTCCATGCCCCCATATCGATTCACCGTTTGAAAGCTTCATTTTGAAAATTCCAAGCCCGGAATCACCAAGCTCATCTACTCCTGTAGGGACTGTTGTAAGCATTTGCTTTAGTTGCTGTTCTTTCAATAATTTGCCCCCAAGTAAATAAGAAAAGAATTTGTTTAAATCATCAGCTGTAGAAATCATATCTCCGGCCGAGCTCCCCATACTTGGGTTATAATAAGTAACATCTTTCGGCTCACTTGCTCCGTCTAATTGGATATATCCACGGGCATGCTTGGTTCCTGGAATGACGCTTGAATTTCCAGGTAAGAATGTATTCGCTAATTCAAGTGGTTCAATAATTCGATTTTCAATCTCTTCCGCATAGCTGTTCCCAGTTACTTTTTCAATAAGAATTCCTAGTAATACATATCCTGTATTTGAATACGACCAGCTCTTTCCTGGAGCAAAATCTGGAGGCATGGATATTCCCATCTTTACTAATCCTTCAGCAGTATAGGATTTTTTTGTATCCATCATATTAAAATCCTTTGACCTTGTGTAATTAGCGATACCACTTGTGTGATTCAATAATTGCCGGATAGTAATTTGTTTATCATCATATCCATTCCCTTGAATGACACCAGGCAACCATTTTTCAATAGAATCGTCTAGATTTAGGCGGTTTTCTCCTGCTAATTGAAGCACAACTGTTGCAGTGAACGTCTTTGTCACGCTGCCAATCCGAAAACGAAAATCTGTTTTCATTGCTTTCTTGTTACTCAGATCAGCTACACCAACCGCATAACTCCATGTTTTTCCACCCTCAGAAGTTTTAGCAAGTATCCCTGGATATCCAAGTTTCAATGTATCCTGCATGGCCTCTTTGACGGAATTTCGATTTCTTTGGTTGCTTGTTTGTAACGAACTAGATACATTTTGAATGGACTCCGCTTTTACACTTGAGGTTGGAGTTGTATAAAACAGGGAACCTCCAGTTATTAAAAGGGCTAAACCTGTACATGTAATTTGACGATGCTTTTTCATCAAAATAATCCTCTCCCCTATTCATATTGTATAAATGGTTATTTGCTGTTTGGAACTAATCACACAGCTTTCTTCTTAACCCACTGCAAAAGGACGACATTGAATCTGTAATGTCTCTTTTCCTCCAAACAAGTCTTATTAATTGATTTGTTTTTTATAGAAATATATAGTATTTTTCTCCTCTCACTCTTCTTTCCATTTTCATCTTACACAAGGAAAATCTCTTTTTTCTTACCTCTTCCTTACAAATTCCTTACGTTCAAAATCACTTTTATAATTGATTGTTTTTTATGTGAGCCCCCTTACCATCAATTTAAGAATTAAAAAAAGAGGGGATTATCCCCCTCCTTTTTACGCTTGCTCCAACTGTCGAAATTATTTAATATACCCACGATTCAGTTCCGTTAATTTTTCATTGATGTTAAAAATTCTTACTCTAATATCTTTAACACCAGCTGCTTCAAGTCTGCTCTTGTGCATTTCCGCGTATTTTTCAGCATCTTGTTTTTCTTCAAATACATAAATGCCTCCAGCTTCTTTTGTTTCTTCATTCTCAGTCCATATTTTCCAGTGGAATCCTTCTTCTTCGTTAATACTATTTGCTAAATGCCAAAATCCTTTTTCCATTTCTTCACCAAAAGGACCTTCAAACGGAAAATCAACTTGTAATAAATATGCCATTTTCACTCACTCCTATTTTTAATATAAAATTCTTGCCATTCTTTTACTGATTATGATCCGAATGATCGTAATGTCTAAATTCGTATTGCTATTATTATTCAAGCACTAATTGGAGAATCCCCCTATTTGTAACATAATCACAAAACGCTAGTAACTTGAACGCATAAAGTGAAAGTTTAATAGTTTTCAGTTATGTTTAAAAAATGTGATACAAACTTATCCCTAAACTAAGGACAAACAAAACAAGTGCAGGTATTGCTTTCTTAAAGGGATCTCTCGCTAATACAATTAGAGTTAATGCGGCTGCAAGCATCGTACCGCCTAATAACAATCCTGCTAATAAAGCTACTGTTGGAATCCAAATTCCTATCAACATTCCAATCGCTCCTACAATCTCAAAAGCTCCAGTTAAGAAATTAAAAAACGAAGGTAAACCAAATCGTTTGAATTCATCTGCCATTTTCCCGGATATAATTTTCGTTCCTGTCATTAAAAAGAACAGAAACAACACTACTTTTACAATATTGATGAAAATTAAAATAGTAATCACACCTTTCTTATTATTTGATAAAAACTCAGTATTGTTCAGGTAGTAGTCACTACCTTTACCCTATTTCCTGAGATTACCCGTATGGAAGTCGCTTCAATTTACATTACCCTTCTCAATATTAAAGGGCCGAAAATTATATGCTATAGCATATATAATACAAAAATTTGACTGGTACTAGGCAAAAAAGTGACCCTGAATCAGATATCATACAAAATAAAGTTATCTTCCCATTCGTCCAAACAAAAATTATATGCTATAGCATATGTAATACCTAAAACAAAGTTTGTTCCTTATGAATAGCGTAGCATCAATAAGGAACAAATATTAATAGTGTGTATCATACAATTTGTTTAATAACGATTGTAATACTTTAATTTCTTCCTCGCTCAAATTACTCGTAACGAAATGGTGAGCGTCTTTCACTATAGGCAAGATTGTTTTCTTTAACTCGTCACCTTTTTCAGTTAAAAAAAGGTTATGTGAACGCCTATCTTGGTCATTCAAAGCCTTCTTTACAATCCCTTTTCTCTCCATTGACTGTATCATTCTAACAACAGTAGTTTGATCTTTATCAATAGCTTCCGCCAACTCTTTTTGAGTAGTGCTCCTTTGGCTACAAAGAACACTAATAATCCCCCACTGCTCTGGCGTAACTCCATAAGGCTTTAATTTCTTCGTAAAATAGTTGGTCATTTTCACATCAGTACGATGAACAAGATAGCCTATTAAATCATGTAAGTTCATATATCACCTCTATAAATTAAGATATAAAAGGATATAGCATACCAGTCAATCATTCACAATGAATGTATTTGTTTCACCATATATATGCTATGGCATATATATTAAAGTAGATTATTTTAATTGTCAAATGATTTACCTATTATTTTTCGAAAACAAAAACGTCCCCTTAGATTATAGAAGGAATGACTAATTTGACGTATTTCTCTGGCGATTTCTCCCCTGTCGTTTTATGATATGCTAATAACATTTGATAAAATATGGTATATACGGACAGTCAAAAACTTTTAAAGATACCTCGTCCAGTTTTTGCTGTTGCAAGATAAACAGCATATAATCCGTTAACCACCCACATTAGTAACGAAAACATAAAGAAAAGGCATTCCAAATATGAAACACCTTCTTTCGTTTTATAAAACCATCCAACACGCTGAACTTTTCAATTTAATATAATCACTCGTTTAACTAAAGAAATTGATTACGTGCATAACGCTCTTCTCACTTTTCTTGCAAAATTTAGTGGATCATCAACGTCTTCGATATTAACGTAAATCAAATTTGGATCATCACATAACCACTCATTGTGTATAGACGAAACGATTATTCCTTGTTTAATAATTGTCGCCACAAATTCAGTGACTTCTTTTTGTAAGAGTGCTACTCGGCCTAGGCATAATGCCCGTCCAGTTTTATTGTCTCGTGATTCGAATGAAAAGGAAGTTGTTACTCTAAAACGTTTTCCTAAGATTGTTGCTCGTATTTCATCCCTGTTTATTGTTGCCACGCATTTCCCACCGGCGAATCCTTCTTGCCCGCCGATAATTCTTGCAAACTGTTGACAAATTAATTCATCATTAAACGCCATACCTTTAATCATCCCCCCTTTTACTGTTAAGTTATGAATGAATACATAGGTCTGAAACGGTAATGAATCTAATCTATTAAAAAAATGATGGCAATCTACCGAGAGCTATTAGCTCAATTATTCTTGATTATTTAAATTAACTCAGCTATATATGTTAAGACATTTTTAAAGAGCATAAAAAAAGACACCCTAAGGTGCCATCCTCCGACTTGAGAATCGTATCTATGTATGGAGAAATTTAGAAAAGACAAATACAAAAGAGAAGCTTCTAACTATAATTTATAGAGCTCTTATGCCATGAATTACTTACATATTTCCTTATTTACCGGAAGAAGAATCCCTGTTACATTATTTTCTCATTAGTCTCGTTAAAGCCATCCCAAGAAATCCAATGCCCATTCCTATTAGCCATCCAGTTTGGGCATTACCTAACATAGATCCCACTCCTCCACCAAGAAACATACAGCCAACGAATACTAATCCTCCAATTCCCCAATTCGGCCGTTCCATAATTCAATCACATCCTTTCAATAAAACATATGCGATTAGCTCCCTCAACTTTCTTCCATAGGATAGTTCATTATTTTACTTAGGTTTAGCACTTCAGGGCATTCAAAAGATGCGAAGCTTGAGTCATTTATATAGATTGTAGAAGTATGGAGATTTTCCACATTTTAAAATAGTAAAGTATAAACATGAAAAAACTCCTAACAAATTTTGTTCGGAGTTTTTTCAAATACGCGATATTTATTTAATCTTCATTATTGATTTCTATTGTACCTGTTCTAGCACTAACTTTTAAAATATTTAACAGATTATCAGGTGTCTTGATTTCCACTTCATATTCAAATTTTGATTGTGCTAAGTTGTCATCTTCTAATTCAAATTCTTTTTTCACATTAATAATTTCTCCATTTGTATGAGCTAAAGAAATTTCACGAACTTGTTTCTCTGTGTAGTTTTCATTCTTTTTTGCATAATTGTAACCCATACCATAATATCCACCAACAATAGCAATACCACTTACTAAAATAGTAATTACACTTATAATTATTTTCTTTTTATGTTTTAACATTTTCATCCACTCCTTAATGATTAATCCTCTATTCCAAATCTTGCTTCAAGTGCATTTTCTGCTTGCTCTAATTGATCTTCCAGTATATCGTGTTCTTTTTCTTGCGTTTGATATTGCTCAACAGTTATCGTTCCAGCGTGATAATCTGCTTCTAGCTGATTATCAGATAGATCTATCTTGTCATCCAATTGGTCAATTTCTTTTTTTGCTGCTAAGTACGTATTTAAGTTATCTTCTTTTGCTCCAACTGGTTTCGTGTTATTTGCCTTTTCTACAATAGATGAGACTTCGTTTTTGAAATCTTGTATTTGTTTCTTATCATTTGTAGCAGCTTGTGTTTTGTTTGGTTCTTGTTGTAGTTGAGCAACTTCTTTTTGTAATTTATCATTTTCCACTTTCAGTTGTTGTACTTCTGTATTGTTATCAGCTTGAGTAGAACAAGCTGTTAAGAATAAACAGGACATTGCTCCAATCAGCATCCATTTTCCCATTCTGTTTTCCTCCCTTTACAGGTGCACCTTATCCTTGCCTTTATATTACTGAACAAACATTAAAGGAAGATTAATGTACAAAAAAATAAAGTGAAGGCTTTTACAGGCAGTTAATCCCTACCTACCTCGCATTCACCGAATTTTGAGGGAGTAGTCGTACTGCCCGTTAATGCGGGATAAAATGATATAATTAACTAGTTTCTAATCTTTCTTTAATGTTTTGAAATTATAGTGATACATATCAATAAGAAGAAAAGGAGAATGTTAATGCGAGTTCTTATCGTCGAAGATGAACAAGACTTACAAAATATATTGGTGAAACGATTAAATGCAGAACATTATAGTGTCGATGCATGTGGGAATGGAGAAGATGCCTTGGATTATATAAACATGGCTACCTACGATTTGATTGTGCTTGACATTATGATTCCAGGAATAAATGGTTTACAAGTATTACAAAGATTACGCGCGGACAATAATGCAACTCCTGTCTTGCTTCTTACAGCTAAAGATACAATTGATGATCGTGTAACAGGACTCGACTTAGGTGCAGATGATTATTTAGTAAAGCCGTTTGCTTTTGATGAACTGTTAGCAAGAATTCGAGTGTTAATGCGAAGAAAAACAGGAAATACATCTAATGTATTTGAAATCGCTGATCTAGTGGTAGATTGCAATATGCATAAAGTAACACGGGGAGACCAAGCTATCACTCTTTCCAGTAAAGAATTTGCTATTTTAGAATATATGATTCGTAATAAAGAAGTTGTGCTGACACGAGATAAAATTGAGCAACATGTGTGGAATTACGACTATGAAGGCGGATCGAATATTATTGATGTTTACGTCCGCTATCTTCGCAAAAAAATTGATAGCCAGTTTGAAACGAAGTTAATTCATACAGTACGAGGAACTGGTTACGTATTGCGAGTAGAATCATGAAAAGACTATCAATAAAAATGAGAGTAACTCTGTGGTATACGGGGCTAATTGTAATTATTATGGCACTCGTGTTAGCTTTTATTTTAACTTCTTCAGATAAAGTTTTGCTTTTTAATATGAAAGATCAATTGAAGAACACAGTAAAAGAAAGCATGGAAGATATCGAATATAAGCATGGACAATTAAAGATGGACGATGATTTTGAAGCCTTAGAATATGGAGTAAATATTAGTATTTATAGTAAACAAGGTGAGCTGCTAGCAGGAAATAGTCCAACAAGCTTTAATAAACAGATATCGCTTAAATCTGATGAAATACAAACTATTAAAGACGGTAATAAAGAATGGATAGTATATGATTTTCTCCATAATACAGGCGGCGATGAGCAAGTCTGGGTTCGTGGAATAATGACTATGAACCAATTATCCTCAACGATGAATACGCTTATTGTGGTAACAATCATCTCATTCCCATTACTTATTCTCATTGCGGCAGTCGGGGGATATTTTATTACGCAAAGAGCGTTTCGACCTGTGCAACAAATGAGTGATTCAGCCAGTAAAATTGGTGATGGTAAAGACCTTTCGAAGAGAATTAATTTACAAGGTTCACCGAAAGACGAAATGTATCATTTAGCACAAACCTTTGACAAAATGTTTGAGCGATTGGAGACATCATTCGAAAGTGAAAAACAATTTACATCTGACGCATCTCATGAATTAAGAACACCAACATCTGTTATTATTTCGCAATGCGAATACGCTTTATCGCAGAGAAATAATCCGAAAGAAATGGAAGAATCGTTAGAAGTAATTTTAAAACAATCACGTAAAATGTCCGCTTTAATCTCACAACTCTTATTATTAGCACGAGCTGACCAAGGAAACCATAATACTTTCCAATTTGAATGTATCAATATGAGTGAATTAACGGAAATCGTTGTAGAAGAGCTTTCATTAATGGTTCAAGAAGCTTCGATTGATATAACAACTAATATAGAGGAAGACCTATTTATTAAAGCAGATCAAACATTGATGATGCGTTTATTAATGAATTTACTAACGAATGCGATTGCTTATAGTAAAGCGAGCGGAACTGTGCATATGCAACTATTCCGTGATGAAACCAACATAATAGGTAAAGTCTCCGATAATGGCATCGGCATCAGCGAGCAACATATTACAAAAATATGGGACCGCTTCTATCGAGTTGACGCAGCACGAACATCTTCAAACATCGGAAACACAGGTTTAGGATTGTCGATGGTAAAATGGATTGTCGAACTACATGGAGGAGAAATTACGGTTGAAAGTAAATTAGGAGAAGGCAGTACTTTTACATTTAAACTACCAATTGAAAAAAGAGCATAATTTATACGTGTCTGTCGCTTCAGAATAAAGATTGATTCAAAGGCTCTCTACAATCCTTATGTAAAAATAACTGACGCATTTTAAACATCATCGATTTTATCATTTTGGACAACCTATTCTGTTAAATTAATATACATGCGAAAAAACTATCAAAATAAAACCCCAGAAATCCAAGGGTCTCTGGGGCTTCATTATATATTTAGCTCTTTTTGCTTTTTGTTTTGTTTATGTCTATACAGTAACTTTCGACTTATTAGAGAAATCACTAATAAGGTCAGAATTAATAAGATAAGTTGCATAAATGATAAATCAAAATATTTAGCACCTGTAACGATTAAAAGTGTAGAAATCGTGCCTTTTACAACGAAAAAAATAATAACCCATAACCCGCCTTTTTTCCAGTTCATTTTATATTACCCTTTCCTACGTTTAAATTCTTAAAATATTTAATAATAGTTCGTAAATATGACAACTTAATAGAAATCTATTATATTAACAAAAAATTCATGTCTAATTAAATGCGACGATTCTATATTAAGTGAAAATGATATTCATTGTCAATTTTATTGATTATTTGAATACTTATTCTTAATCTCTTTCTACTTTGTTTCTTATAAGCAATACACTCTTGTATTCAAACAAAAACACCTCCATTGCATTTGCACACTTAGTATGCGAATGCAAGAGGTGTTTTTTCATATACCATCAGATAAGATTTCCTGCTTTGTTTATTTCTTGATACGTAGCTATTTTCTAGTACACGATAACTGGATCATACGTGTTCAAACTATCATATACAGTTTTTGCAACATTAGGAAGAAGGTTCACACACCCACCTGATCCACCTGTTAAATAAGCATTATTTGCCCAGTCTTTTCGCCAGCCGGCATCGTGGAATCCTTGACCGCTATTTGTGAATGGAACCCAGTAATCTACTTTAACCGCATAATCAGCTTTCCCTACTGCGCTACCTCTTAGCGTGTATGGTGTTCGTTTGTATAGGACGTACCAAACACCTGGTGATGTATCTTCACCCGTGCTATGTTTACCCGTTACTACATTTGTTGTAACGACTAATTTTCCATCTTTATAAATCCAAATTTGTTGCTCTGCAATTGAAACTTCCGCATACGTGTCTCCGATGCCATTATTCGCTGTTGTTTTATAACCGATACCTTCCTTCTCCCAACCATTTCCGTGAATATTAGAAGCAGAAAGCGACTTTTCGCCTTTCTCAAAGGCTTGTTGAACTTGTTTAGTTTCTTTTTCAACATCTAGTGCCCAGCCGTATCCTTGCCCTTTTACTGATATGACTGAACCGGAATGCGTTTTAAATGAGAAATCTTTATTTAATGTTGATTTGGCATTATTAATTTCAGTAATTTTCTTCTTAATGTCACTCGCATCAATTGTAACTTTCATATCCTTTGACATAGAGGCATTTTGAATTAAATCTTTCGCTTTTAAAGGATAAACTTCATCCTGCACTTTATACTCAACAGACTGCCCAAGAAGATTCTGTAGTGCTTTCTCCTCTTTTTTGACAATCGGATCGTCTTCTTTAATAGGTTTTATGTATGCAGACTTCAGATGAATTTCGCTTTTATATTTTTGCTTATCGTAATCTTTCAGTAGACTAGTAACATCATACTGTTTTCCTTCAACACTTTTCGAGATAACAATTTTCCCTTGTTCTAGCTTCGCCATAGCATCTTGAGGCGCTTTTAATTTTTCATTCATAGAGATGAGCGTTTCTTCTACAAGTTTCTTCATCGTTTCACTACGATACTGATCTGCCTTCTCTGGTAGCAATGAATAATTTTCTCCCTTTGAGGAAGGGAAAAATGTCCACTGACTTTTTAATAGTTTCTTAACTTGAGGCAAATCTTTTTCCGTAAGTTCCGTTTTTGTATCTTTTTCATCTAAAATTTGTTGTTGATCAACATAGACTTTGTTTGCTAGTCCAGATGTCTTTAATTTCTGTATTGCCTGATCAGCGCTCAGATCACCAACTTTTGTGTCATTAATTGTAACATTCGAATTGAAGTGAGTTGCCTGATAATAACTCATTCCCCCAATAAGAAGTGCAATTACACCAATACCCGCTGCGATAAACTTCCAATTTGTATAACGTTTTTTTGATCTTACTCGTTTTTGATCAATTTCTTCAACTGATTCATTTGTTGTATTGTTGTTCATCAATCTTTCCCCCGTATGCATTAACGTCAAACGATTTTCAACTAAAATCATAGACTAGTGTACCTTATTTTTCCTAAAATTTCATTATTTCCGACCACATTTTATCGCAATTTAATGATTTAATTTAGATTTTTTAATAGTACGATGCATTGAACAGCCCTTTACAAGTCATAAAGTGAAACTTAAATTAACCGTCACACCAAGAGATTTAGCTTAATATTCTAGGGGAAAATTTTTCTCTTTACGTAAAATACGAATTATATTATCCATTTTTATGAACATCAACCCCTAATTTTGTCAAAAAAATAAACGATAGTCCTTCTACATTTTTGATAAAAGGACTATCGTTTTTTCAGTTAGAGTATTTGTATAATCGTTTAACTTTTTATTTCCTGAAGGTCAAACTTGATGAAGATGATGAAATTTCATCTCATAGCCTTTAAATGAAAACATTATGTTTTTTATGGCAACCAAGTTTATTTTTATAAATTAAACCCTTAGCTTGATGCCTACCATATATCCAGCAGCCTAAGATTAAGTAAGAGTCCATTCAACTAGATTTTTTCTAATATTTTTAAGTGCATCTTATTTCGCCTCGTCATATTTCACTAATTGAATTTAAAACACATCCGTATGCTATTTAGTAAAATTTACGATTCGAGACGTAATTATTGCAGTAACCAAGATAATAATAGCGGTTATCAAGCCAGATTCTCCAATCCAAATCTCAGTTTGATATCCTGTACTTGCACGTGCGAAAGGTCCTTGAATAATGGCATTCCAAGTAGTATGGATGATAACCGAAGGCCAAACGCTACCTGTGATAAGTCGTAAATAAGCTGTAATATAACTGAAGGGCACAATACAAAAATAGATGCCAAGTACTGAAAGTAGGACAGATGATCCCTCTACATATAGACCAGCAATAACAATTGGAACATGCCACGTTGCCCAAATTAATCCACTAATAAGGATAGGCCGTGAAAACTCTGCATTGACTAGCCTTGTAAGCATATAACCTCGCCAACCCATTTCTTCTCCTAAAACTGGGATTAAGTTAAGCAAACTTCCTAAAACGCCGCTCAATACTACTAGATAAATAAAACTGAATGGTTCCGGTACATACTGAAGTCCAAGTATATTGTAGATCGGTTCTAACATACCACCTTCGGGATGCTGAAACCCCGCAATTTCGCTCAACCAGGCGATAGAATAAGTAATTCCACAAATAATCATAGGTATTAGCAGAGCAAACCCAATCCCCTTCCATATCTTTAAGTTACCGAGACTAAAAGATACATCTTTAAACCCTTCTTTCAGTATTATGCGAGTCAAAATAGAAGAAAATGCTGGGGTAAACATATATACCACAATAAGCGGCATACTTTTCGTAATTATTACTACTACATTTAGGATAATAGAAGTAATGATTAAGATACTCAAAAAGAGTTGAAGTCCTATTTTAGCACGTTGGATTTTATCTTTATTGTGGAACGATTTTGCGTGTAATATCATTTTAATCCGCCCTTCCCCTTTCATTCACTTGTTTATCGAATTTACTTCTTGTCATTTCCACAGACACAACTTAGAATAAAAATGTTTTTGTATACAGATTCATTCAACTTTAAAATCCCTCCCCAATTTATAGTCTAGTCTTACTTACGACTCATCAATGTAATTATTATTTATAAGTTGTCATAACCGATAGTACAAAAGTGTAATGATTAGTCTATGACCTGTGTCAATTAACCTTATGACAATATGTAACTAGAAAATATGATATGGAATAGATAACAATTGAATTAAGACAATTGATTCATGCAAGTACAATGAATCAATCTTGCTTTACAAATAATTCAATTGAGGTGGAAAAAATGAATAAGAAAAGCATAATTGCAATGGTTAGTACAGCTTTATTAGTCACAGGATGCGCGGAAGTAGGAAAGGCTCAAACAGTAGCAGTCGAAAATTCAGGTCAATCAATACAAAAAAATATAGTTAAATCCATACAATCACAGGCTTACCCATTAAAAACGATAGAGCCGTCAAAATCATTTGAGGATTTAAAACCACTTAAGAAAATGATTGGGAGCGCACAATATGTAGGATTAGGAGAGAATACTCATGGAAGCTCTGAAATTTTCACTATGAAGTTTCGCCTTGTGAAATATTTGGTTACTGAGATGGGTTTTACAAATTTCACAATGGAAGAAGATTGGGGAAACGGCTTAAAACTAAATGAATATATCCAAACAGGAAAAGGAAACCCTAGGGAATTTTTAAACTTGTTATATCCTACTGATGAAATTATAGCCATGATTGAGTGGATGAAAGATTATAATGCTGATCCATCCAATAAAAAAAAGATCCAATTTATTGGGCTCGACTTAAAGGAGTTGGACCAAGGTTGCTTTAATAAAGTGATTGATTATGTAAGACTACATCGACCAGATTTGCTGGCAGAAGTAGAAGGAAATTATAAAGAATTGTCGGCTTTTAATGGAAGTACAAAGGAATATATGGACCTTGCTCCTGAAATAAAAGAAAAGTTCAAAGCAAACGCTGAGAGAGTAGCCCAATTACTAAAAGATGAGAATGGGCAAGCCAACACAGAAATAGCTTCACCCGAGTACATCTGGGCGCAAGCAACGGCAAGTGCAATAGAGAAATTTACCACAATGCTAATTCCTAACGACTATCCAAGTATGTTAAAGCTACATGAGCAATACTTGGCCGATCATGCAATGTGGGCACAAGAAACATTTGGTGGTAAAACGATGGTATGGGCACACAATATTCATATAGCTAAAGGAATTATCGATGAGAAATTATACCCTTATGTTGCGGGGCAATTTTTGAAGGAACGTTTAGACAATAATTATGTCACAATTGGTAGTACAACTACGGAGGGGAATTTTACCTTATACAGCGAATATGATCCTTCCACTGGAGGTAAGATTACAACCGACACTATTCCACAAGATGTAAAAAGTTTCAATTATACTCTCGGAAAAGTACCATATAACATGTTTTTATTGGATAACCGTCACCTTAAAGGACAAGCAGAAAAATGGGTTAAAGCAAAAAGACCATTACTAAGTATAGGGGGACAAATCTTCCCGAACGAATCGGCATACTTTGATACGTCATTGCTTGAGCAATTTGATATTATGTTTCATATTCGAAAAACAAGTCCATCTCATATTAAATAAAAGTATAAAACAATCCCGTTCTTGCATCTGCAAGAACGGGATTGTTTTATGGTGATTGATATAAGCATCTTTTTTAACCAGCAGTTTGATATTATGTTTCATATTCGAAAAACAAGTCCATCTCATATTAAATAAAAGTATAAAACAATCCCGTTCTTCAAGAACGGGATTGTTTTATGGTGATTGATATAAGCATCTTTTTTAACCAGAAGTAGGTTACTCTCCCCCTTTTTATCATCATTTAGAAATGTCATATGACACTTTTACACTAGTGAGAATGACAAAAAAAGCAGTACAATTCGGTTATTACATAGATAGGAGCGAGAACTTTATGAAATCAAGATTCATCCAGAATGGTTATTTTTTATTGCTAACTTTCGTTACAGGATTTTTTTATTTTTGTTTTTATCTAATAGCTCTGCTATTCAGTTTCACCCTTTCATTTACTGTAATTGGGATTCCACTAGTTATACGTGTACTACAGACTACTACACCTTTTATCCAATTCGAGCGTATACAGACGAAAATTTATACAGATATTTCAACAGACCCTTATGATAGAAGTATAACAATAGATACATCGAACTGGGCTCAGGTGAAATTAGTGCTTACTGATCGTCGCACTTGGTGTGCTGTCTATTGGTTAATGCAGAAATTAGTAATTGGCATTTTCAGTCTCATTAGTGCAATCATTTTTTATGTAATGCCACTTATGTTGCTGTTGGCACCACTACTGTATCGCCACATTGAAATGAATATTATATTCATACAGATAGATACGTTTGCCAAGTCACTCTTTGTAATGTTTATGGGTATAGTATGTATCGCCATAAGTATTAGAATAGTAGATGGTTTGACAAAGAAATTTGGGGGCTATACACGTATCATGATTCGGCAACTAAATCGATAGAAGTTTGCAATCTGTGAGTAGTATCGCAGTTTTAAATTTAAAAGTATAATAGGCATGAAGAATTAAATTATAATATATGAAGTAAAAAGGTAGGCTACTTAGGGGGTAAATGACTTGTTAGATATGGTTAAGTATTGGTTTTGGTACGATTGGATTATGTTAGGAGTCCGTATACTTGTTAGTGTCTCTATCGCCATAACCACATTCGATTTTCAGGATAGTTTAACATTGCCACTTTGGATTGTTATTTTTTGGGAGGTTGTTGCCTTCTCGATTCCATGGGTAGCCTTACTGTTCAATTACAAATATTACTTGTTCACAGAAATACTGCTATATGGTGGACTGTGTATATATTTAACCTCTTTATTTCCGGAAGCTAACGTTACATTTCTGATATCCGCTTTTCTAATTGCTGCGAATAGTAAGCATTTGTCCTATTATTGGACAGCTCCAACAACAGTTTTTATAACAACTGGAATTCTCTATGCGGTTGCGCCAAGTAATAGCTATTGGATTTTAGTTACCTACTATGGACTTGCTTATGTAATGGGCTTCGCTTTCCATTTATTAATCGTCAATCATAAGCAAAATGAAGCGATTCGTAAACAAAACGCGGTACTTGAGCAATATATGTCTCAGATTGAACGCATTACACTGGCGGAAGAACGAAACAGACTGTCGAGTGAGCTTCATGATACAGTTGGTCACGCTTATACTTCTATTATTATGGGGATGGAAACGTTGCGTACCGAAATTGCTACTGAAATGGGTATACAGAGGCTAGATTCTCTGCTTGAAATGGGACGTAAAAGCATCGAGGATGTGAGAGGTTACTTACATCAAATGGAGTCTCCGTGTCAATCGCCTTCCTTGATTCAATCTCTACAAAATCTTGGAGTCGAATTTCAGGAGCACGCTCAGGTAAATGTAAGTTTTAGGACATTCGGAGAGGAATATCCACTGTCTCGGCAAGCGAAGATCGCATTCATTCGTTGTTTACAAGAGTCCCTTACGAATGCAGTACGTCATGGTCAGGGAACTGAAATTATAGTTTCATTGCAGTTTGAACAACAATATACGAGATTAGAAGTTCAAGATAATGGAAAAGGAAATGTAGAATGGCAGGAAGGCTTCGGTCTGAATGCGATGAAAGAACGAGCAATGAATTTACAAGGGCAATTGTCTGTATATACAAAGCCAGAGGAAGGAATGCTTGTTACATGTACCATACCGCGACAAACTGAAATAAAAGATGGACTTATTCGTTTGTTAATTGTAGACGATCAACCATTTGTTCGGGAAAGTTTGAGGACACTACTCGATAGATATGAAGATTTAAATGTAGTCGGTTTAGCTGAGGATGGCAATCAAGCCATCGATTTGTGTGGACGTCTTCAACCCCATGTTATACTTATGGATTTAGATATGCAGCACATGGATGGAGTTGAAGCAACCAAAAAGATTAAGCAACAATGGCCACATATCCGCGTATTGATTTTCACAACTTTTCAGGATACCGAACAGGCGTTGGAATCGCTTCGCAACGGTGCGGATGGCTTTTTACTCAAATCCATTGAAACATTGGAGCTAGCTAACACGATCCGACTTATTCACAAAGGTGGGACACTGATTGATCAAGGAATGTCTCACAAAATATTTGAGAAATTTGATGAGCAAAAAGAGACACCACAATCAAAAGCAACCGCTTATGAGCTAACAGCTAGGGAGATAGAAATATTGCAACTAGTAGCAAAGGGACTTCGATACACTACCATAGCATCAAGGTTATATTTATCAAATGGTACGGTCAGAAATTATGCTTCCACAGCTTATACAAAGCTAGGAGTCCGCAACAAAGAAGAAGCTGTGCAAAAGGCTCTAGAAATTGGAATTATTGAATAAGAAAAATGTTTTTTTGTTTCTCTACAGCAAGGCAAAATGTAGTTACAAGGTACAGTAAAAGATAAAGTGAAACTTTAATCAGTGGGGTTTGTTCATCCCCCACTGATTATCAGCCCTCACCAATCGTGCTGCCCGTTAATGCGGGATAAACAACATCATTACATTAATCTTTTTTAGGGAGTACAATCCCTTTATATAATTGAACTGTAATCAAGTAATAAATCGAGTAAATTACTACAAAAATAACAAGTGGTAACCAAATACGAAAGTACGGATCGATTAAAAGCGATCCAAACATGTTCATACCAACTAATATGTGAGTAATCCCCACAATTGCTGGGAATAAGAATATGAAGAATAACTCTTTATAGATTGATTTTGTTAATAATTCTCGGCGAACACCAATTTTACGAAGCATTTGATAACGTGCTACATCTTTTGATGCTCCCGACAGAACTTTAAACATTAAGCAACTTGCCATCATTGCTAAAAATGCAACTCCAACGAAAAAGCCCATAAACATTAGTCCGCTGGAAAAATCATGACTCGTAATATATTTTTGATACTTACTATCCAATTCTTCCGCTTTCACATTTTTATATTTTGCTATCTGTAATTCATCAAGTTTTTTCCATTCTTTTATGTATGATCCAAAATCATCTGTTTTCCCTATAAACACAGTACTTTCTTTACCCTTCAACCTATCGTATATGTTTTGTTCTACAATTTTGATTTCATAATCAGGATACATATAATTTGGCTGGATTGTTCTGAAAGCCTGAATCCATTGTTTTGTGTCGATCTCTCCTTTAACCCATTTTATTGAAAATGCACCAATTGGTATTTCCTCTGAAACTTTCTCTATTTTCATACCTTGCAAGAAAGGGCGATTTTTTTCTACATCTTCTTTAAGATAATAAACATACCTATCATCAACTTTGTAATGGTATTCGAATTTTTCTTGAAATAAGATATCACCCAAAATTGTCTTTTCTTCCGCAGTTGGATTATGAATGACTGAATCGTAAATTCGCATTTGATCTGTCATGTTTATAATGTTGTTTTTAAATGCCATACCACAAGCAATTCCACCAGCACCAAGAGCCACTAAAATTGCTACTGTTGCAAGCACATTTGTTAGACTATTAATGCGGAAATTTAATTGTGCAAAAGTAAAAGCATTGAGGCCTTTTTCACTACGTTTTTTATTACTCTTTAGCTTGTTAATCATAACTGGGAGAAGGGATCCAAATATAAGGTAAGTACCCACGGTTGCTGAGATTAATCCAACGGCCATTAATCCCAAAGCAATTAGCGGATTTGCATATGACATATAGATCAGTGATGCATAACCAATACCTAATAAAAAAATACCAAGGAATGCAATTACAACTGTCATTTTTCCTTTTATGGCAACACGTTCTGTTTGTGCATCTGCATGTACAAGTTGCAGTACAGAAATACGCGATAATTTAATACTATTCATAATTGCAGATAATACAAATAGTGCAAAGAAGAAGACGCAAGTAATAGCTATTGATGGCAGATAAAATGCTTTATAACCTTCACCAGCAAACTCGAGTTGTTTCATTAATAACTGACCGATCCCTTCTGCAAGTCCTACACCAATTGTAATTCCAATCAAAAGAGACGCAGCGCCTAATACGATTGTTTCGATAAACATAAGTAATGTAACTTTATGCTTTTTTGCTCCTAACATCATATACATACCAAATTCTTTTTGACGAAGAGCTGATAAGAAAGAGTTTGCATATAAAATATAGAAAAATGTGATAATCGCTAACAAAACGGAACCAATTTTAAAGACAGCCACAATATCCCTAATAGAAGAGTTAGATTCAAGGAACGTTTTATTGGATGCTAGCGTTTGAAACATATAAAAAGTTGAAATAGAGACAATAAGACCAACAAGTAAAACAATGTAATCTTGCAACTTACTTTTTAGGCCTGACATAGAAAGCTTAAATAACATGATTGAACTTCCTTCCTTACGCTTTTTGTGTGCCTAAGTTTGCAAGCACGTCTAAAATTTCTTTATAAAATTCTTCACGGGTACCACCGCGATGAATTTCTTTATATAACTCACCATCTTGAATGAATAAAATACGCTGACAGTAACTTGCGCTGTAAGGATCATGCGTAACCATCATAATGGATACACCTTGCTCTTTATTTAAGCTTGTCATAGCATTAAGTAAACTCGTTGCATTTTTAGAATCTAGAGCTCCAGTCGGCTCGTCTCCCAAAATAATTGCTGGTTCATGAACTAACGCACGTGCTGCTGCGGAACGTTGCTTTTGTCCACCAGATACTTCAGAAGGATATTTTTGAAGTATAGCTGTAATGCCTAACATATCAGCTACTTTTTCTACTTTCTTTCCAATATTACGAGATGAAACACCTTGAAGTGAAAGTGGGAGTGCGATATTTTCATAGATAGATAAATTTTCTAATAAGTTAAAGTCTTGGAAAATGAACCCTAACTTTTGTGAACGAAAATCAGAAAGTTCACCTTGCTTCATTTTCGTAATATCCGTTCCTGCAATTTCAACAACGCCGCCTGTCGCTTTATCTAACGTTGAAATTACATTTAATAATGTTGTTTTACCAGAACCAGAAGGTCCCATAATACCAACAAATTCTCCCTCTTGAATTGAGAATGATACACCTTTTAATGCATGTGATTGATTCTCACCTTTTTTACCGTACAATTTTTGAATGTTTTTTACATCTACAACTGGTTTTATCATTTATATCCTCCTACTTTTTTATTTCATTACAATAAGCTACTATGTTTGTTTACTACTAACAAAATAGACACGTTGCATTCACCCTAAAGCTACAATGAAATCTTTCCTTTTATCTTCTTTGCTCACCCCATCACTTTGAATACATCCATGATAAACTATGAAAATTAGAAAACACCCCGTAAAATCCTTAAGAATTCTTAAGTTTTAAAAAAAAAGCTTATGGAACCTGTAATTCCATAAGCCAGTCTATTTGATTGGATGTTCAACAATAAAAGACATCCAGCCATCTTTATATTCTGCATGTATATTACCATCATGAAGTTCAACAATTCTTTTTGAGATAGCAAGTCCCAGTCCATTTCCTTGATCATTTTTTCTTGCCTTATCACCCCTGAAAAACCTTTCAAACAATTTATTTGGATCGCTAACAGGCGGTCTCTCGACTTTATTTGATACTTTTAAAATTGCTTTGTTATCCATTAATTCAAGACATACGAATAATTCGGATGGTTTCATGCTGTACTTTATCGCATTCATAAAGAGGTTTTCATATACACGTACCATTTTTTCTACATCTATGAAGATAGGTATTGTTTCTTCCGCGATAGATCTTTGAACGATTAAACTTTCCTTTTCAAATATAGGTATGTATTCTCCAACTATTTGTTCCAACAAACCTGATAAATCAACTTCATTAAGGTTTAACTTAGCATCTATACCTGATAAACGAGTATACTCAAACAGCTCATCAATTAAACATTTCAGTCTCTGTGACTTTGAATACGTGGTTTCAAGGTATTCCTGTAATTGTATGTTACTGTTGTATTGCCCTCTTTTTAATAAATCTATATAGCCAATAATAGATGTTAAAGGTGTGCGTAAATCATGAGATACATTGGTGATAAGTTCATTTTTTGTACGTTCTAATTGTCTTTCTTCTTCAAATGTATTCTCCAATTCCTTGGACATATAGTTGATATTTTGAGCAAGTTGGGTCAATTCGTCCTTCCCCTTAATCCCAATTGTTAAACCCAGTTTTCCATTTGCAATATCATTCACATTTTCCGAAATGAGCTTCAAATATACTATTTTCTTTCGAACCAATAGCAAAAAGATTACTATAAAGTTTAAGATTGCGAACGTAAATAAGAACAACATTGCGAGTCTCACTTCAAACATGCCAAAATCTTCGTGTTTTATAAAAAATGGATCTATGACGTATTGCACAATGAGGATTGTTAAACCAAATGAAATAAAAAAACTAATTGCAACAGCACCAAGAAGTTTTATAATAATCTTATTTCTGAAACTAACATTCTTCATATTTTATACCCAATTCCCCAAACAGTTTTAATATAAATGGGATGTTTAGAATCTTCTTCAATTTTGTCTCTTATTTTTGTAATATGCACCATGACGGTATTATCTGATTTATAAAAAACCTCTTTCCAAACTGCTTCATATATTTTTGCTACACTCAGGACAATCCCTTTGTTGCGGGCGAGTAGTTCGAGAATAGCAAACTCTTTTGGAGTTAACCTTGTTTCTTTTCCCCTTATCCATACTTGACGAGTATCTGTATTCACGGTTAAGTCACCAATTTCTAGAATACTTTTATTATGTTCTATGGACGTATTGTATTTTTTAAACCTTCTTAATTGGGATTTTACCCTAGCAATTAATTCTAGTGGGTTAAACGGTTTTGATAAATAATCGTCTGCACCAGAGGCTAGGCCCTGAATTTTGTCTATATCCTCAGATTTTGCAGATAGCATAATGATAGGCATATTGCGATCTTCCCTAATTTTCATACATGCTTCAATGCCATCCATATTCGGCATCATAATATCTAAAATAATCAAATCAAAGTCCTTTTCTTCTAACAGTTGTAAAGCTTGTATAGCATCTTCTGCCTTTTGAGTTTTTAGGCCTTCATTTTCCAGATATACCGAGATAAGATTTCTAATCTCTTTATCATCATCAACAATAAGAATTTTTGACTCCATTTTATTCCTCCACATTAAATGCAATAAGTATTCAATAAAGCATATATTTGTTGTTACTTAGTTAATAAACTTAATAGAGATGGTTTCTATCTTCTTTCTTTACTTAAGACGATCTTTTGTAAAATACACAAAAAGACCGTCACAGTATTGTGACGGAAAAACAGGAAAATTTCAATAACTAATACTATTATTATTTATTTTTAGCTTTTAAGACACCCAGCGCTATTTTGGTTGCTTCTGCAATAAGCTTATCATCGTATTTAGCATCCTCTTTATCATGATTAGAAAGTATCGCAAGAACAATTGGCTTTTTATTTGGTGGCCAAATAATTGCGATATCATTTCTGGTTCCATAAGATCCCGAGCCCGTCTTATCAGCTACTTCCCATCCTCCTGGAACTCCAGCACGAATTAAGTTGTCTCCCGTAGTATTCCTTTTCATCCAATCTATTAATAAATCCCGTTTCTCAGTTGAAAGTACATCTCCTAGCGCAAAAGCCTGAAGACTAGTAGCTAATGCCTTTGGGGTACTAGTATCATGTACGTCTCCTGGATGCACTTCGTTTAACTCTGGTTCAAAACGTTCAGGATTTGTAACGGTATCTCCTATTTCTCTCAGTGATTTTTTGAATTCACTAGGTCCACCTAATTGTTTAAGAATAAGATTTTGGGCAGTATTATCACTATATCGAAGAGAAGCATCTGCAAGCTCTTTCAGAGTCATTCCCCTATCAACATACTTTTCTGTAATTGGATTGTAATTAACAAGATCTTCACGAGTATACAAAACTCTTTGATTTAGATCTTCTATTGATTTCTTTTGTAAAAGTACTCCCACAGCTAAAGCTTTGTGGGTAGATGCGTATGCAAACCGTTTATCTGATTGATACGTAACGGTTTGATTCGTATCAGTGTCCAATGCATAAATACCGAGTTTAGCATCAAATTCTTTTTCAAGTTTAGCAAAAGAATCATTACCAGTAGTTTCTTGTTTGGTTTGATTTGTTTGTTTCGTTTGTTTAGGTAATTCAGACTGAGTATTGCCATCGGAACAGCCTATAAGCGTTGCACATGAAAGAAATACTACAGGTACCATCTTTTTGTAATGTAAAATGTTAAAAAACTTGTTTAAGACTATCATATATTTTCAACCTCTTTCAAGAATATATAGTTTTTCTAGGTGTTATACATATCGATACAATTAAAGAGTGTATCGGATATCACTCTTCTTGCATCTCACTTTTCATAAAATGATTGAACTATCATGAACACCTGTTTTATACGTATACTTAATAGACAACCTAAGTAACAAGTTTGTTCCATTTTTATCAGTAGTCGTATCTAGAAACCTAAAAAAGTCCATTTAGAAGATTTAAATGGACTTTTTCACTCATATAATACTATCTATAGTTAAACAAATAAGATTAAATACATTTAAATTTTCTTGTTTTATCTAATAAACTGTTTAGGCATTTCTTTAACGTGCTTATCATCATCACGCCAATCATAGGTTTCTTTCTGCGAAACATCTAAAGTTTGATCTCCAATTCTAACAATATTCTTATTTACCCATTCAATATATGGATCGGTATCTGGATAATTCCAATATATATTTTTCTCTGAATCTGTATCAAGGTTAACTAATTCACCCCTAACAGCATCCGCACTTAATGATCCTGCATTATGAAAATAAGTCTTGATGAGATATTTTCCATCTGGAGATTTCACTGTTCGAATTAATTCCCCTTTTGGAACACCTTGCAAACTAAAAAGTTTCCAATATCCAAATCCAATTATAATTACTAACATAGTAAGTATAGTTAGTAATACTTTTCTTTTTGTTTTTTTTATTTCACCTTTTGTATTTATAATACTCATTCAACTCCATTCCACAGATCACATACCATATTATACCATTAAATAAATGGTATAATATATCAAAAATAAAAATCCTCCCGTAATAGTATTATAAAAAGAGCATGTGATGGTCTCCCTATTTATAAAGTGAAACTTTAATCACCCTCACCAATCTGGCTGCCCGTTAATGCGGGATAATCATGAAAATTCCCCTTTAAGAAAAATATAAAAAATCAGACAGTATACTTGAATTGCTCTTCGCAAGAGAATATACTAATAAAGCAGGCTATGACGTTCCTTCCTTCTAACTTCTTTGGCGAAATAGGGATGTTACTTTCCTGCTAAACACATAGGCTATGACAATTCTTCCTTCTTTGTAGAAATTTCAAATTGTTTTAGAGTTGTCAATTCCCTATGAAAAATAATTAGACTATAAAACCTCTTTCTTCTTTGGGATTGAATAAACTTTAGTTTATCAACCATTGATGTAGAGGTTTTCTTTTCTTAATTAACAAATTACCACTTAACAACTAAATGTTATACCCCTAATTTTTCACTAAAAAATAGCTATGTACCCTCTGTGCATTTTTCTACAATTATTGTGTTTATACATATAAAAATAAAAATCTACCACTGAAAGGAGGACAGTCAGACTATTCCCCTCTTTTATAAGGCGTGAATAGATGGCGTTCTCATGAAAAATTCTATTTATATAAGAAGAAGTTTGAAAGTAATTATAAAAAGAGAAGAAAATAAACTACCGAACATGTATTTAGCCACTGTTTTAAAAAACTTGGAAAGTTTAGGATTTACTTTTTCCGAGCCTTTAATAGAAGAGTTGCAAACACTTTCGGTTGATGCATTCACATCGTTTTACAAAGAGTTGGTAAAACATTTAAAAGAAATGGTTGGTGCACATATTCAGTTTACTCCTATGTATCCCAACTTTCCGCAACAAATGATGGATTTAAGTGACGCTGATTTATACATCAATGCCGTTATTCACTATGTGACGTTGTGCCTACCTGTATCAAAAGTAGAAGAACGACTTCCTCTTTTAGATAGCGTTGATTTGAAAGTTATTGACTTAGGAAGTGAAGAAGATTTCAATCAAATGATTTCTCAATTGATTAGTGCAAACAGCTCTATTTCCTCAACTGATAAGACAGATGTAGAATGGGCTATTACACACACTGAAGATGTTTCCTGTTTTCTACCTAATGTAATTCCTCATAAGGAAAATATGTCTTTTATACTTGGGGTTTTATTAATAAACAGAAAAATATCAGCCGATGCTGCTGCAAAGTATTTTAAAACAGCAACTGATGTTCTTCGCCTTGCAGTTGCTTTATCTGAAGGTGATGTGAGTTTAGTATCCTCCGTTCGATTCAAGAAGTTTAACCGAGCCGAAAGACGCTTCCTTTTAGGATTGTTAGAGCAATGCGGAAACATTACCGAAGATATGATTCGATACAAAAAGCGTTGGATTCGTTTAGGTGAAATTCTTCATCCAGCAGAATATCATACTCGTTTCCCAAAAACCCACCGAGCATTTGAGATGCTTCGCAACAACATTAAAGTTGAAACATTTAATGGAAAAATAGAAGCAGCTTTGTTGAATCGTGATATCATGACAGCGAAAAATCTTTTAAAAACTCGCCCGGGGGAATTTGCCAGACGCTTGGATCATTTAATCCGTTTATGTAGTGATAAGTCAACAGATGTTTTCAATATTCTCGAAGATTTTCTAAGTATAATAGGAAACGTTTCTACTCCTGTATTACTTCAACTCACGGCTCATTTTAAGCATCGAAATGATAAAAATGAATTTCGTACCTTTTTTCCAAAGGGAAATGTAGCAAAAGCTATAGGTATTGAAAATACACTTCCATTTATCTCAGAGGATATTTGTTTAATGATTGTAAAAATGTGTGAAGATACTTTAAAAAATCGCTTCGCAGAACTTCCAAGTCTCGGAAAAGTATTTTTGGATGAACAGTTAAAAAATCACTTAGTTCCCTTCTCTCAACGTTCAGCCAGCAAAGCGCTTCGCACATTATCTCGAGGAAGTAAAGTAGATTTGCCAGAAGGAGATACGATTCGTTTTTTCCTATGGTGGAAAGAAGGCTATGTGAATGGACAACATACAGGACGTGTTGACATTGATTTGTCTGCTGCAATGTACGACGAAGATTGGCAATACAAAGAACATGTATCCTTCACGAACTTACGTTCAAAAAATTTCAAAGCCTACCATAGCGGAGATATTACTTCTGCACCAAAGGGAGCATCTGAATTCATTGATTTCGATATTCCGTCTGTGCTGAAATATGGTGGACGCTATGTAGTTATGACTTTGCTTTCTTACACAGACCAACCATATAAAGATTTACCAGAATGCTTTACTGGTTGGATGGTTCGTCAATATCCTGGTTCAGGTGAAGTATTTGAACCTTCTACTGTTCAAGATAAAGTGGATATTACTGCCGACACCCAAATCTCTATTCCAGTTATTTTAGACTTAAAGGAACGAAAATTGATTTGGACAGATTTGTCTCTTACAAGAGATCTAACTTATGATAATACCATCGAGGCTAATCAAAAAGGTATGATACTAGTTGGAAAGGCTTTAACTAATTTAGTTAAACCGAATTTATATGACTTGTTCCGATTACATATTGAAGCTAGAGGTGAACTCGTTCAAGAAATCGAAGAAGCAGAAAGCATTTTTTCTTTGGATAAAGGGATTACTCCTTTCGATATCGAAAAAATAATATCTGATTTTATTGCTGACCCACAAGACTAACTACATTACAAACATTGATAATGTGTGGAAAATATCCATGTATAATGTCTATGTGAAACAGGACCTGATAGATGAATATCAGGTCCTGTTTTTTATTTAGTAGATACTAAATAGTCCGGTTAATCACTATTCATCTAAATACACTATACTAATAAAGTGAAATTTATTCGAAAGAAATTCATTAGTTAATACGTAACTAATTAAGAAACATTCATATACCAGCCCAAACATCTTTTCCATATCGCCCTTCATCTTGCACACGATCCAACCAATTTCTTGCTTCTTGTTCACTGACTTCATGAATTTCTTGATACGCTTGACAAAGGGTATCTTCTACATCCGGAGCCATTTTACTTCCATCACCACATATATAAAGATGAGCTCCATTATCTAATAACGAAATTAAATTGATTCTATCTTGTTTTATTAAATGCTGTACATATGTTTTTGGATGTCCCTCTAGACGAGAAAAAGCTGTGTGTAAAGAGATTAATCCATCTCTTTCATCATTTTCTAGTTCTGTACGATAGAGATAATCTTTTTCAGGATGACGACAACCAAAATATAGATGCGCTTGTCCTAAGTTAATACCTTTTTGCTTTTGAACACGACGCGCTTGCAAGAATCCACGGAATGGTGCAATTCCAGTACCTGGCCCAACCATAATAATTGGTGTTTCTGGATCTTTAGGCAATTCAAAGTTTGATTGTGGCGTTCGAATGAAACAGATAATCTCATCTTTACTATGACGCTGAGCTAAGTAATTAGAAGCGACGCCTTCATATGTCCCTTCTCCACTCCATGCAGGCGCATTAACAACACCGACCGTAATGCTCAGACGATTGTGTGCAACGAGTGGAGAGCTTGAAATAGAATAGTAACGCGGTTTGAGCGCAGGAAGAAGTTCTAAAAAGCGTTCAAATCGGATTTCACAAGCCTCATACTTTTCAAGAAGGTCCAACATTGAAATCCGTTTCTTTAGTATTTGTTCATGGTAAACTCCTTCTTCTAATAATGCTTCCAATTCTTTTTTATGAGGAGGACATGCTGTGAATGTTACCATTTCTCGTATTTGTGCTCGAGTGGCAGCTTCTTGAACTTCAACACTATAACTAAGAAGGTCCAATAAACTAACAGGACTGTCTAAAGGTATGTGATTTATACTTCGTCCACTTGCACTCAGTATAACTTGATCCTTCCCATTTAATCCAAAACGTTTTAAAATTCGGTTGATATTTTTCTCGCTATTAACTGGCAACACTCCAAGGTGGTCTCCTTCTTTATATGTAGCGCCTTCTGGCAAAGATACCTCGATATGTCGTGTACTTCTATCACTGCTGGGTGATTGGAGTTCACGATTTTCTAGTATAGATGCATAAACTGCTTCATATGTTCGTGCAAGAGGAGATCCTCCAAGACGACTAACAAATTGCAGACTCAAAGTACTGCGCTCTTTTTCCATATTTTTGTTGAGCTCCAATCCAAATGCCTTCATCGCATCAGACCACATGTTTTGTTTCCATTGCTCAAGCTGTTCCTCGAAATCACCACTTGCATCTGCTTCTCCGCGTTTAGAAAATCTTGTTGCTCCTTTTTGAGCCATCTGCTCATCAATGTATCTTGGAATCCGTTGATAGGTACTAGCCCAATTATGATCTCCACAACCAAAAACTGCGTATTGAACACCTTTTAGCTCATCCGGTTTTAGTTCCTCCAACCATTGCACAAACTGCCCTGCATTACTTGGTGGTTTTCCATTATAAGAAGAAGTCACAATAAGTACCGCTCCTTCTTTTGGCAAACTTCCAATTCGATCGTTAAGAGCTACCACTTCCGTTTGAACTCCTTCTAAACTAGCTGTATCTGCTAATTCTCTTGCAATCCCTTCTGCTACACCTGTATCCGAGCCGTACAGAACAAGAAGTGAAAGATTATCGGCCCCAATAATAGAAGGTGTCTTCTGAACTTGCTGCTTAATTTCATGGTTTTTCAACTTGTCCTCTGTAGGTGCAAGAACAGTAGGATGGCTAATAGTTTGATTTCGGGGTAGAATCCTAATCTTAAAATCACCGGGCTTTAGCGTTAATGTTTGTTTTACGTCCAGCTGATAGTCTTGATAATCGATTAATTCAAAATGTTGAAGAAGCATTCCCATTACAAGAGTGGCTTCATGAAGTGCAAACTGCATACCGATACATGCTCGTTGACCATTTCCAAATGGCTTATAAGCATGATGAGGAACCTTATCCAGCTCTTCAAATCGTTCAGGTTGGAATTCTTCCACATTGTCTCCCCATGCATCTTTATCCCTATGTAGCTGTGGAATAAGAACAGAAATACGATCTTCTCCTTTCTTAATTGGGTATTTCCCGCCAATCACTGTATCTTCTTTTGCATAGAGACTGAATGCTGGAGCGGTAGGCCATAGACGTAGCGATTCATTTAAAATCATCCGTATATACTTCAGTTTCATAACTTGTTGGTATGTTGGAGTAGGATCTGTCAAAACACGGTCTACTTCTTCATAGGCTTTTTTCAACTTATCCGGATTCTTTAATAAAAAGTAAATTGCAAAAGATAACAATCCACTTGTTGTCTCATGTCCAGCTATTAAAAAAGTGATAATTTGGAAACGAATGTTTTCATCATCTAGTTTTTCACCAGTTTCCGGATCTTGTACATTTAACATACGGGAAAGTAAATCATTTTCTTCCTGATTTCCACTACTTTTACGTTCAGCAATAATATTATCTACTAAAGAAAACATGGATTGAATATCATGCTGAAATTGACGTTTCGTTCTCCACATAAGTTTGTCTTCTATATCTAGCCGCTGCAATTGGTGCATCGCCTCATCTAGAGCACGGCTCATGCTAGTGATAAAAGGATGAGGGGTCTCACGATAAAAGCTATTAAATCGGTAATTAAAACCACATAGACCAATTGTATCTAACGTAAGGCGAGTCATATCCTCCGGAACATCTACGTTTTCATTCGGATTAAGCCGTGCCCATTTTTGAACGAGTTGTACAGCAAGATCGACCATCATGGCATGGTAATCTTTCATTGCCCGTTGGCTAAATGTAGGCATCAAAATATTATGAGCTTTTTTCCAGTTAGGCTCGTGAGTCTCGCTAGTAAATAATCCGTCCCCAGCAAAGGCACGAACTTTTGCTAAAGCACCCTCTATACTTTTATCGAACCGCGTTTCGTCACAGACTTCTGTTACCAGTTCATGTCCAGAAACGACAATTATGGTATCACTTAAAGTTTGAATTTGAAAAATGGGACCATACTCTTCCGCTATCTTGATAAAGGATAGGGTCGGTTTATCTTTATCGATTAATGGGAGATTACCCAGCGGTCCATATGTTTTCGGCTGAGGAATGGCAGATACTTTTTTTTCCATTAAAAACACCCTTTCAAAAAAGCATGAAATAAAATATCCCATTTAATAAAGAGGAAATAGCAACTAATCGCCTGGGATAAAGATATGTAATTGATTACCTTATTTTATCTTTTCCCTAATTATTCATGATTATGATATTGAGTATAAGCTTGGCAATTAGATTTATAACTTGTAGAAAAATACTAAATTAAAATGAAGCGAATAAATATAATTGGAGCCTTTTAATGTTGGTGTTAAAAGATAATCTAAACTTGTAATGTTTATGAGAAATTGCAAACGGATCTCATCTCTTGTATTTGTTTATAAAAAAGATTATTTTGATTCATTTTCTTCTAAAACACCCAAAAATAGAGAAGTTGACGAGCTTAAGATTGTAGTATTCGAAAAATCAGTAGTTTAGTTAAACCAATACGATAAGCAAGTATACCTTGTTATTAATGAAAGAGGACCTGATATGAACATCAGGTCCTCTTTTACTATATAATTATTTCCCTGCTTCTTTTAGTTTTTTCTAGCTTTAAATACCGGCGCCTTAGCAGCAAAAAAACTTGTAGGAATCTTTATCTAGCGTTTTATTCTTCTCTACCGATTTAACTTCTCGACAGCTTCCGCACTTGTATCTACACGTTTAACGAAAAAAACTAATAGTAGTGCAACAACATTCATGCCAAGCGCTACATAAAATGAATATTGAATTCCAGATAATAAAGCCTTCTGAGTTACTATTGCCTTCGTAGTTTCTGTAAAGGTTGTTGGATCTATATCAGACATTAAACTTTCAGCTTTTGTTTTTGTTACAGAGTTCATAATCGTAACAAGGATAGCAGTACCAATCGAACCGGACACTTGTTGAGCTGTATTATTAACAGCTGTACCGTGCGGATTTAAACGAGTTGGTAATTGATTAAGACCATTTGTCATAAGTGGCATCATCACCATCGCCATCCCAAACATCCGCAGTGTGTAAATAAGAATAATATGTGTGTGACTAGAGTCGAGTTGCAGGTTTGCTAGCATATAAGTTGAAACAGCTGTAATGGAAAGCCCCACTATGCCAAGAATCCGAGGACCATATTTATCAAATAGTTTACCTGTAATTGGTGACATAATCCCCATTATAACCGCACCTGGAAGCATCATCAGCCCAGAGCTCAGCGGCGAAATACCACGGACGTTTTGTACATAAGCTGGTGTTAAAATCATACCCGAAAACATGGCCACCGCGTTAACAATTGCAATTACAGACGCAAGTGCAAACATTGGGTACTTGTAAACACGTAAATCCAATAACGGCTCATCCATTTTTAATTGACGAATAATGAAAGCAATTAGGGCAATAGCACCTATGATTAAGGTTGTTAAGACAACTTTATTTGTCCAACCATCGGAGCTTGCAGAACTGAATCCATATAACAAACCGCCAAAACCGACAGAAGATAATAGTAATGAGAGATAATCAAGTTTTGCATTTTTGTTTTGTTTCATGACATTCTCAGATTTCCAAATCCCTAACAGTAAGCTAATGATTGCTAACGGTAAAATCATTTCAAAAAGCAAACGCCAGTCATAATACTCTACAATATAACCTGATAGTGTCGGTCCAATTGCTGGAGCTGTAATCATAACTAGTCCAAAAATCCCCATTGCTGTTCCCCTTTTTTCTCTCGGAAAGCTTACTAGCATAATATTCATTAACAAAGGCCCCATAACTGAAGAGCCTGCCGCTTGAACCATCCGACCAGTAAGTAATAAACCAAAATTCGGCGCTACAGCCGCTAAGGCAGTACCAAGAATAAAAATCACCATAGAGGTAATAAATAGGCTTCTATTCGAGAAACGCGTTATTAAAAATGCTGATGCCGGAATTAATATACCACTTACAAGCATATACCCTGTAGAAAGCCACTGGATCGTTGAATAATCTTGAATGTCTAAATCTTTCATTATTGATGGCAAGGCTACATTTAAAAGCGAGTTATTTAGAAATGAAACAAATGCCCCAATAAAAAGAATTACAAGCATTAAATATGGTGGTTTTCTTTTATGTAATGTTTCACTCATATATTTAATTGCCCCTTCATTATAAATTTCATTGATTCGTTTAAATCGTTTACATATTTGCACAAGAAAACATTACCCTTGCAGTATTTTGCCAAACTCTTCGAATGGATATTCTCTTTTTAGCAATTCCACTTGCCCAACATAACATTTTAAAATCTTTTTGTTGATTAAACCTTTATAAAAATGTTTGTTAACGAAATTTAAATTAGGCTGAAATATATAAAAGAAGCAACTGAAAATACCCTTCTAAAATAAAGTGAAACTTTAAATCAACAAGTCCACACACCCATTCCTTTAAATACAGGCTTGTAGATCTAGTTATGTAACCATCCATAAAAAGGAATATTACATAGGCTAAGTCTAACATTACATTTTTAAAGTGAGGAGAATAAGCGTATGCACCAATATTGGTATTTGAATTCAAAGGGAAACGGGGAACAATATACTAACCAAATTTCATTATATTCACAGCCCGAAATAACTAAATCTGAGGTAATGAATGATTTGAAGCTTCCTGAGAATTGGAGTTACCGAGTCTATCCAGTTAGTTGGGATTCACCAGCCAATTATACGGGGTTCAGTCCCCAACCCCCTCCCTTCTCTTGGGGGCAGCCAATCAATTATGCAGGGATGATGCCCCAAGGACATCCCGATAATTGGACTCCACTACCAGGTCATGAAGGTTTTAATTTTCAAAAACCTTCCTTCCCCTGGGCGCAACCATTCAATCATACAGGGATGTTCGCACAAGGGCATCTTGCCGCTTTACTATCGCCGCCAACTAAGCCTTTTCATTTCAATACCAATAACTCGGGTGTTTTTGGAAACCCTCCAGGATGGGGTAGTCCGTGGGCCCCAATGGGATGGGGAAATAACGGAGGTAACGGTCAGCCAGGAATGCTTGGAAACTTACTTACAGCAGGAAAAGGCACCATGAGTGGAATAGGAATGATCAGTAGTCTAATCGGGATGGGGAAGTTCTTCTTTTAGTTAATTAAAGTGATAGAATTGGTCCGCAGCTCAGACATTCCAACAAAATATTTCATTTTCCATTGATTTAATGTTTTCAAACATGTACTCCTCAATATATTTATTGTGTGCTTCCAATACTCCATCCAAGTTCGTCTCCTTGTCTTTCAATTTATAAAAAAATCTGTTGCAACTCTTTAGACAACAATTCCAGTTCATAAAAAATCGATAAGTTCATAACAAAAACGCCATCTCTTCCTATGATTCTAGGGAAAGAATAGCGTTTTTGTTACGTAACAATTAAGTTGTTTCATTCTTGTTTATTCAATAATTTCATTGTCATTTCTCTGCATTTTTAGCCTGATAGCGATATGATCATAACCCGTAAAATGCCATTTCTTTTACTTATGCTTTGCTAAAAATTCTGTTATGCGACGATATACATATATTTCATTTTCTTTTTTTGAAAATCCATGCCCTTCATCGTCTAATACTAGGTATTCTACATCTACTCCTTGTTTTTGCAACGCTTGAAAAATTTGATCCGATTCTTCCTTTACAACTCGTGGATCATTTGCCCCTTGGATGATAAGGAGTGGTTTATTCATTTGATTTAAGTAAGTAATTGGTGAATCTTGTATAAGCTTATCTTTATCATTATTAATATCACCTATTAAATTAACTGCGAGCGGTTTCCAATTTTCAGGCATAGATTCGATAAAACTAAATAAATTGCTAGGTCCAAAAATGTCAATGGCTGCACGGAAATACTCTGAATGACGCCCGTGAAGCAATAAGGTCATATATCCTCCATAACTACCGCCCATAACAAATAATTTATCAGGAGTTGATATCCCCTGTTCAAATAACCATTCGATCCCTGCTACACAATCTAAACGCGGTGCTTCTCCCCAATCACCTTCAATCATTTTTGTAAACGTTGAACCATATCTTGTACTACCTCTAAAGTTTGGCGCAAAAATATTATATCCCTGCCTTAATAAATATTGAAATAATGCTCTGAAATCTTTCGTCTCAGCACTTTGTGGACCACCATGAGGCCAAAATATTGTATATCCGTTTTGTACTTCTCCTTTCGCCCGGAATAATAATGCTTCTATGTTTAACCCATCAAAAGAGGCATATGTTATAACATCCGGTTCAACAAAAGAAGATTCAGATAGACCAATAACATAGTTTTTTGTTAATGCTGCCCATTCTGTATCTCTATTCTTCTTGTAATAGATGTTTGCTGTTTTCTTCGCACTTTCACCTAGTAAATATAAATTTTCCGATTTTGTAATTTCAATTTGACTTATCGTATCTACCGGAGAATTCAATAGAATTAACTCTTTTTTATCCCATACAAATTTATATAACCTATCTGTAACACCTTTCGACGAAACAATGTAGCCATTTTTTGTTTCAGCATGCCATTTTATATCGGAAATATCTTCCTTCTCTATTTTACAGATTGGTTTGAATTCCTGTTTATTTAAATCAAAAGAAGCTACATAGGAAAACTCTTCTTCATAATTTGTAACGAAAATCACTGTATTTTCATCAATATAAGAAATGGAGCCTACAGTATGTTCTTTCTCAATGGAAGGTACTAAACAAATAAGTTCTTCTCCTTTTTTTACATATCCTACATTATATGTATTACTATATGACTTTAAAACAATGTAACTTGATTCATTCGGACTTACTGCCTCTACATATGTAGGTGTCTCCACACCAGTTAACAACAGCGTATCTTCTTTTGTGCGTATATTATAACAACGAGAGTTTAAGAACATTGGGTTATCTTTACTTGTGACATAGTATAATCGTTCCCCATCCTCTGTTAAATGCACAAAGTAATCCTTTTCTGTCTCTCCTGCTGGAATCAATTCAAGCAATCCACCACCCTCTGGTTTTAATGCATAAATATGATAATTTTCATCCCCATCTTTATCAAATCCAGCTAAAATAAATCGATTTAAAGAATCCATTTTAATAAAATTGCTTGATTGATTACAATATGTTAATGGATAAGGGGATAAATTGGGTAAATCCATCGCCCATAAATTAGAATGACCATTTAAGTTTGTACTAAAAATTAATTTTCCTTCATCTTCACTAACTGTAAACCTACCAATACTATAGGATCTAAAAAATTGTTCAGCATCTTCCATAGGAAATTGAATCATCTTTCTTCCTCCACTCTACCTTATATCTAAAAATTCAGAACATCTTATATATAAAGATTCTACATTTTCCTATTTATCCCTTTTGGGTTTTATTTAGATTTACTTCTACCTTCTACTTCTTCTTATTAACATTACATAACGATGCGGAGAGTTTTTTAAACAACTCTTCTTTTAGCAGTGAATATATTCTTTACTATTTCACGATTACTTCTCATTCGATATTTCTCACTAATTATCCCCCAAAGCGAAAAATAAGCGGGGAATTAGAGAGCAAAATCTACCATATACTTTTATTCAGCTAACTTCTCACCAGTAACAATCTTCATAAAAGCAGCTGCGTCTTTCTCTGCTAATTGAGCGTACTGATTATCCCCCGCCATTATTTCTACTTTATCCTTATTAGGACTAATCCACATTTGATATAAAACAGCTTTCGCTTCTATTTTCGGATTTTTAAACTGAAAAACAAACTGATAATCAGCTGAACGAGACATTTCCACCTTTTTATTTTCAAAGTTAGTATCATTTAATATTTTCTTTACTTGCAATACTTTATTCTTGTCTGTAATTACCTTCAAATCCTCATAATGATTATCACCAGCATGTTTTTGCACTTCGATTGTTTGATTATGATTTCCTATATTATTTGAACAGCTGGTTACTACAAATAAACAAATCACGCTGAAGACTAAATACAAATTTCTAATTTGCATAGCGCTCTCCGCCTTTAGTGTATATAATAGTTCACTTCCATTACGCTTTTAAAATGTAAAATAAGAATACACCCCATAAGCCACAAATAAGATTAATAGAATAGAAATGCCGAGTGCCGTATATATAATCCATTTTAAATTTGAATTCATATCATCCTCCTACCTCTCGGTAATTCCAGTATATAACAAAAAAAGCATTGGATACCCAATGCTTTTTACACTTACGCAAATAGAGACGTATTCGCATATAAAGCTGGTGAACCACCTGAATGTACGAATAAAATATTGTCTTCCTTATTAAATTTACCTTTTCTAATTAAGTCGATTAATCCCGCTACTGCCTTACCTGTATACACTGGATCAAGTAAAATACCTTCTGTTTTCGCAAGTAACTGAACTGCCTCTACCATTTCCGGCGTTGGTAACGCATAGCCTTGTCCTACATATTCATCAAAGCACGTAACAGCGTCGCGCGGGATAAAGTTTGGAATACCAACGTGTGCTGAAGTTTCATCTACAAGTTTTGCTACTTTCTCTTCTTGCTCAGCTTTTCCTCTACTTACGTTAATCCCGATTACAGGAATATGGCTTTGCGTTCCAGAAAAACCAGTAATTAAACCCGCATGCATACCAGCGCTACCGCTTACGCAAACAACTGAACTGAAATCAATTCCTTGCTCAAATGATTGCGCCATAATTTCTTGGGCACAAGCAACGTATCCCATTGCGCCCGTAGGGTTTGATCCACCAACTGGAATTACATATGGTGTACTACCTTTTTCACTTACTTCTTGTGCTACTTTATGCATCTCTTCCATCAGGTCTGCTCCGTTCGGTACAACAATGACGTTTTCAGCACCTAATAAGTGATATAAGAAATAGTTTCCGTTAAAGTCTCTCTTCTCTTCTGGCTCAAGCCCTTCCTCTAATACAAGAATACATTTCATTTTTTCTTTTACTGCAGCAGCAAGTGTCAGGCGGCAATGATTTGACTGAATACCACCAGCTGTAATTAACGTATCTGCACCCTTTTCCTGTGCATCCGCAACTAAAAATTCTAACTTTCTCGTCTTATTACCACCGGCTGTTAAACCAAGTAAATCATCTCGTTTAAAATAAATAGTCGGGCCACCAAGTGCTTCTGAAAAATTGTTTAACTTTTCAATTGGTGTATATGATTCTGTATATTTTTTTCTCGGGAATTTAGCTAAATTCATTGTAACGCTCCTTTTGTACTTCTTTCACAATATATGTAACGTTACTATTATTACATGTAAAAATGGTGAAGTCATCTTTCTGGGTTAAAAATATATTAAAATTCGGTACATGAAATTTATATCAACGATTTTTTAAATATATCGTTCATTACTTACAATATATTAACGATTTTTCAAATATATCGATTGTAACTTGCCATATATCAACGATTTTCTTAATATATCGATCTATCGACAAAAAACGACAGACAGGCACCCCCTTTCTCATCAACAAAAAAGAGCCCACACATTCAAATGTGGACTCCCTCCAATCACTTATTTACCGAAAAACGAAGTAACTGCGTTAATCCCGGCTCTAAATTCATTTCACCTTTATGGCGTACGTATACGACTTTATCTCCATCAAATTTCGGAGGATTTGCTTGACTATACGTATGCCACTCATTCGTTCCTTCTATAGAATACTCCATATATTCATTTGCACCGACAATTATATTTTTACGATCATTTGCCGTTACATTTGGTGCCATCTGCGCAATTTTTGAATCACTAATTAATAACTTCTTTATATCCTTATCACGTTTGTAATCGTAAGCTGTCACAATTACATCGTTACCATATGCTTTCACTTGTAACCCTTGTTTAAATGAATAGCCATCTGGAGCAGTTTTCTCTCCTCCATTTGGTCCTGCTGACATCCAACCTGTTTCAATCCCGCCCGTATTTACAACAGTGAAACCTTTTTCATCTCCGCCTTTAATTTTCTTTTTACCAGCCCAGTCAGGTAAGTTTAAATCCCAATGCGTATGGCTCGTGAAGAAAACAACTTGCGGATAGTCTTTTAATATATCGTACAATTTATCGACGTTTAAATAATCTTGTAAATATGGTGATTGTCTTGATCCAGATACTGTATCAGGTAAAACGTGATGAGAGAAAATGAAGATTGGCTTATTTTTATCTTTTTGACTGTACTCTTCTAAATTTTGTTTTAACCAACCTAATTGCTCATCACTCATATATACTTCATCCCACATTTTTGAATCGTGGTATTGCATATATTTTTCAGTTCCTAAAAATAGAAGCGGATAACCGTCTAATTCTTTTTTATGATATACCTTTTCTTGTCCACTAAATTTCAGATAGCGGTTAAATAAAGTTTCCTCAGTTACACCATTTGGCCATGTACTTTGAGAGAGTTTCCCATCTTCTGTCCATTTACCAGCATAAAACTCATGATTCCCAACAGTAGACCATACATTTTCTGGATGCTTATTTTTATTTAACACACGCTTTACATCATCATATTGTGACTGTTGTCCAGTCGGCGTTATATCCCCATTCATAATAAGCGCTCTAGAAAGTGGCGTTACTTTATTCATATCTTTTAATACATGATCAAAATCTCCTAAATCACCTTGAATGTCACTAATAACGTTAAAAGTTGTAGCTGATTTTCGGACTTGCTCTTTCCCTTCCGCATGCACTGAAAACGTCGATAATAATGCCGCCATAACTGCTAACGAAGCAACTGTCTTTTTCATACAAATTCTCCCCCTAATAATAGAATGTACAAACTGACATGTTCTGCTTTCTCTTAGGTGCTTGTCCAATTCACATTATAAGGAGGGATTGTAAAGATAGATGGAATAAAAAATTAAGTGTTTTTTAAGAGATTTTGTCTTTTTTTCACACTCCACAATTAGTAATTCGCGCCAATCTAGCTTTCTAGTCTTTAACATTACATAAATGTAAATGAATATGATGAATCTCTTCGTTTGATATGTTGTCTTTTTAATCTTTGTTATATAACCGCCACAAAATACGCTCTCTTTTCAAGTTCTCTTCATTTAATAAACGTTACTCCTCTTTTAATTAGCCTTAAAATTATAAAGTGGCTTAATAATATGTTTAATATCAATTGTGTCCTTTGTATTCTCAACAATCTCATCCATTGGCTTATATACCATTGGTGCTTCATCTAAAGTACTTTCTGCAACAGATGTAGTCCAAACCTCTGTCATTGTATTTTGAAAATTCTCTAAGTTAAGTAATTCTTTCGCCTTCTTACGACTCATAATACGCCCTGCTCCATGCGGGCCAGAAAAGTTCCAATCTGGATTCCCTTTACCAAATGCAATGATAGAACCGTCTCTCATATTAATTGGAATGATTACTCGTTCATCTTTCTGAGCTGAAATAGCACCTTTTCGTAGAATCATATTGTCCATATCGATGTAGTTATGGATTGTAGTGAATTGATCTGTTACTTTCCAATCCATTTTAGTGACGATTTCATCAATCATTGCTTTACGATTTAACTCCGCATATTTTTGAGCAATTTTCATATCATTCATGTAATCTTTAAATCCTTGTCCTTCTAAATAAGCTAATTCTTTGCGAATCACCGGTTTCTTAATTTCACGTAAAGCTTCATGTATTTCTTGTTGTCTACCTTCTTTCGTTAAACGTTCAATGATTTCTTCTTTAATAGATTTAACGTTTATAAGTTGCTCGTAAGCAAAGTTTTGATAATACTCTGCTACCTGTTTCCCTAAATTACGCGAACCACTATGAATGACAATGTATACATTTCCTTTATCATCCTCATTCAGTTCGACAAAATGATTGCCCCCGCCAAGTGTACCAATACTTTTTTGAGCACGTTGCAATGTAAACGGGGCTCTTACACTATCAAAATCAATCATTTTTGAAAATCTATGTTCCTTATCTCGAATACGAAAACCACTTGGGACAAATTTACGTATCGTTTCGTCTAAGCGATCGAAGTTGATTTCCTCTTTTTTCTTATTAATCATAACAACTTCCATGCCACAACCAATATCGTACTTACCTCTCAGTTTCCTGAAAGAGTGGACTATACCTTCTCTACAGTCATCGAGATATGCAGTCTCTACTGTAGGCTCACCGTATTAATTATTCCTCTTCAATTCAAAATGGATGAGGAATAATTCTGTACCTTAGTCTGCTAACATGGTACAAGTCTCTGAACCATTCGATTATGTCACCATAACCACTGGCTGCTGATTGCCCTCGCCTTTTATCGTTAGGGTTCCCAGTCAATTGAGTGAGTAGTTTAAAGTCTGAGCCAATTAGTTAACCCCGACTAAATTAGGAACAATCTTATCTTGAATTGTCATTGTTGTCCCAATCGTACAACCTGCGCCCGCATGTGTATCTGGCATAATACGAATCTTGCTATCCTTTACGAATTCTTGGTTACAAAGATCAATAATTTGACCTGCTGCCGTTTCTTCTACATTCGTAGTATACACTTTCGCTTCATTGTATTTTCCTCGTAATTTCAACATCTTCTATTTCCCCTTTCCTTTAGTTTCTACAAAACATTAATTTATATATATTATATATTTATAATTATATTTTCCACCACTACAGCTCATTTCCTTTTTTATAAAAAAAGACACAGAGATTCCTCTCCATGCCTACTAATTTCTTACCTTTTCACCGCATGTACATAATGCACCGTCTCAAAAGCTTTCAAATAATCATTTCTTCCTTCAAAATATAATGTATTTATGTCCTCTGGTGATAAATGCTCATAAATAAGTAAGCCCACCTTCTCTAACAGTGCTTCCATTTCGGCATAAGAATAACATGATTTCATCGGTTCTCCGCCTACCTCAGCCATTTTCACCATATTTTCAACTCGATTGGACAGTCCCTTTTCCGTAAATAAGTTTTCATCGGGATAATCGAAAACGATAGAACTCCCTTCTGGAACCATAGCGAATAAACATTCTATTAAACTAGAAAGCTCTTCTTTTGTTAAATAATACGAAACACCTAAAAGACTAAAGAAAGTCTTTTTATTTTCAAATCCTTCATTGCGTAACTGTTCATAGAAAAATTCTTTCGTAAAATCCATTGAAACAAAATGAAGGTTATTTGGAACTTCAAGTTCTGCTTCTTTTATTCTTTCCTTCTTAGACGCTTGCGTAGAAGGATGATCCACTTCAAATATTTCTATTTTATTTTCTAATTCTCGGTGTCTAAGACTGAACGTATCTAAGCCTGCACCGAGTATGACGTATTGTTTCGCTCCTAATGTAATTTCATGTAGGAATACTCTTTCACAATATGCCGCACGTGCTAAAGGTGTTGGTGATAACTGAACTTGTGTAATCCATTTTAATATTTCTTTTGGATTGTCTTGAAACTGCTCTGCGATATCTTTATTGAAAAAGTGTATCCCTTTAACCATGTTCGTTTCAATATCGTTACGTTCTTTTTGTGAAATGAAATCTTTAGCTACATAATCATCAAAGATTTTAGAATTATCAAAGTCACTATGATATACTCTGCTGAAAGCCGATACTAACGACGTTACACTTGCTTCACCTTGTTTCACGCACATACACTCTCCTTCATTTTCACAACAAAAATAGGGTTCCCCTGGCCAGGAGAACCCTATTATACACCTTATTTTTATATTGGTAAATTATAGCATAAATAAGTTTTTTTGTCAAGTTTTCAGCCTACTAACGCTCCAATAATTTGTGTAATCTCTAGCAGGAAGATTTCGATCTACACCGAATATTCCAGTTCATAACAACACAAATGGAGGGCGTCATGAAAAGATTAGTCATCATTACAGTTGGAAAAACACACAGTGGAAAAACTACATTTGCAAGAGCATTAGAAAAAGAGTTACCCCACTCTTTCGTTATGGATCAAGATAATCAAGCTGAATTTATTAACACGCATTACGAAAAATTACAGCCGGCTAAAGGCCCTAATACATTTAAGCACGGTCTTTCAAAATTCATTGTTGATTATGCGAAAGAACATTCAAATTTACACCTTATTATTTGTAATTCCAATCGCAGTAAAAACGGAAGATTCTATTTACTAAACGAATTATTTCCACAGAATGAATATGTACGCATACTCGTTCATTTTGCCATTCCAGATGATGTACTTTACGAAAGAGTGGCTAGAAGCACGCGAAATACGAATATTTTTAGAGGTGGCTATTCTAGTTTCAAAGAAGTACTTGATCGACAACAAACTGAATTACTTCACGATGATGTAGTAGATCCTATAGAAAATGAAGCTGATTATTTGTTTGTTATTCGTAACAGTAAGGATGTAAACTCTACTATATTAAAAATTGTCCATCTTGCTAAAGAGTTCTCCCCTACTCCAAAATAAGAGACTATAAAAATTACATAATCATAGATTATTATGCAAATACTTCCTCTAGACGGCGCAGATGGTATATAATGATGGAAGAATCTACTTCTATATGCTCAATTTTACACAAAACAGCTCATGCATATGAAAGAAAAGAGGTACAAAAATATGAAAACAAAACAAACAATTGCTGCGTCTACACTAGCTTTAGCAATGATTGCTGGCGCGAACTCTGCTCATGCGGAAGTAAATGATGCTACTCCTCAGCAAAGTACGGGAGATCGATTAGCTGAAATTAAGCAACATAAACAAGAGTTAGATGCGAAATTACAGCAACACAAAGAAAACGTGGATCAAACATTAAATGAACTTAACAAAGTTAAGGAAAATGTTGATACTAAGGTGAATGAACTACATGAACGTAAACAAGTTGCTGATGAAAAAATTAACGAGATTAAACAACATAAACAAGAGTTAGATGCAAAACTTCAGCAAGACAAACAAATCGCCGAAGATAAAATCGCTGAAATTAAAGAGCATAAAAAACAAGTAGAAGATAAAGTTGCTGAAGTAAAAGAGCATAAACAAAATATCGATAACAAAGTGAATGAGATTAAAGAACATAAACAAACTGTCGATGAAAAAGTGAATGAAATGAAGCAACATAAAGAGAACATTGATCAAAAGGTTAATGAACTTAAGGAAGTTAAAAAACAAGTAGATGAAAAATTAGCTGAGTTAAAGAAAGCGAAACAAACTGCTGAAGACAAACTCGCTGAACTAAAAGAAAACAAGCCGAATACTGGTAACACGTTAGAGGAACTTAAGAAAATTAAAGGCAATTTAGACAGTCTTTCCGCTAACTTAGAACTAGCTAAACAAGATGTAAAAAACAAACTAGCTGAATTACAAAAGGCTAGAGAAGATTTACTAAATAAAATTAACGAAATTAAACAATCGAAACAAACTGTTTCAGACGATTTAACAAAGAAAAAACAAGACTTAGATATTAAAATCAACGACTTTAAGCATACTGAGAAAAAAATTGACGACAAATTAGCTGAGTTACATACAACGAAGCAAAATGTTGATAACAAGATTAATGAAGTATCACAGTCTAAACAAACGCAAACAGATAATGGTACTAAAAACAATAACGCTAAAGAACTTCCTAACGCTGGTAGCGAGCAATCAAACAATATGGCTCTAGGAATGCTATCTGTATTAGGCGGGATTTTATTACTTACTCGTAATAAAATTAAAACGTTATTCTCTAAATAAATCCATTAAAAAAAGGAAAACCGCACATACAGGTACGGTTTTCCTTTTTTTATATTAACTGTCCATCTCGAAGCGTCAATATACGATCACATACATCAAGCATTCTTTCATCATGTGTAATCATAATTGCTGCTTTTTGGCTCTCTTTCACTTCACGTTTCATCATTTCAACAACTTCACGTGCGCGTTTTGAGTCTAAGCTTGCCGTTGGCTCATCCGCTAATATTAAATCTGGGTTGTTCATGAACGCACGAGCAATTGCTACCCTTTGTTTTTCCCCACCAGATAGTTGATTTGGATAATGATTTTTTCTTTCTCCTAATCCAAATGCTGCTAATAAATGATCCGCACGCTTTTCTGATTCTTGTTTGTTTTCTTTTTTAAGCTTTGCAATGTAAAGCAATTGTTCTTTCACATTTAAATATGGAACGAGATTTGCGAACTGGAAAATGAAGCCGATTTTTTTCAAACGAATGTCTGTCATTTCCTTTTCCGATAACTTCGTAATATTTTGCTCACGAATGTAAATATCTCCTTTTGACGGTGATAATAAAGCACCCGCGATCGATAACAACGTACTTTTCCCTGATCCAGAAGGACCAACGATTCCGATAAATTCTCCAGCTTTCACATCAAGCGACATCGGATGAAGGGCTGTTACTTCCGTATTCCCTTCTCCGTACACTTTACTTACTTTGTCTAATTTCAATAATGAAGTCATTACATCCCGCCTCCAATTGCTTCTAATGCATCAACTTTTAATACTTGGTATAACGAAATAAGTGTTCCTAAAATACTAATTACGATAAAGATTGCTGCGTATTGTGCAATCATCGGTGTTGTTAATAAGAACGGCATACCTGCTGGTAAAATTTGTTCTAACCCTTGTACAAGAACGATACTAATTACCATCGCAACGACTGATAAGAATAACGCCTGTACGACTAAACTATTTGCTAAATACGAGTTCTTCGTACCAATTGCTTTTAATACACCTAATTGCTGTGTTTTTTGTAGTGTAATAACATAGAAGAATACACCGATTAATAACGCAGCGATCACAAGTAAGAACGCAATGATCATCGTTAAAGTTCCTTGCTCTTCTTTAAATCCTGGAATACTTTGCAGTACTTCTTTTTTATCGATAACGTGAGCATTTTTAATTTCTTTATCTGTGTTAAGTGCAATTGCACTATAATCTTTTTGGTTTGGTTGTGAAATAGATCCCCATACGTCTTCATTTACATAAACGACTGGTGTATGGCTAAACATTTGATCTTTCGTAAATCCGACGATTGTAAATTCTTTCTTTGAAACAGGATCGATAATTGTATCCCCAATATCGATTCCTTTTTCTTTAATTGATTCATCAGCAACCATTTCATTATTTGCTGTACCTAATTTCTCACCTTTTACAATGTTCGGTTCTAAAAATGAATCGCGTTCACTTGAAAAAATAGCGATATCAACCTTTTTCGAACTATCTTTCTTTTCATATGTTGAAACTTTCACACGAAACGGAACTGCCTCTTTCTCGCCTACTTGACTTACTACATTATCTACATCGTCTTTCTTAATTTGTGAACGAAGTAATTTATTTTCCGCATCATCTGCTAAAACGAACTTATTTGCCTCCATATTTTGAATCGATGAAGCATTATCATATGATAATCCATTTGCTAATCCTGAAATAACAAGGACTAAAAATGATAGTAACACCATAATGAGTCCGATTAATCCGTATCTTAATTTTGATTGTTTCAATTCGCGCAGAGCTAAAAACATTTCGCTCGCTCCTTCCTCTTTCTTTCTATGCACTAATCATAAAAAAGAAATATGAACGGAATATGAACAGAAGATTACAGAGTAAAAAAATAAATTTTCTGAAAGTATTGAAAATAAATAGAATCCTTGATACAATTCAGTCAAATAATATTGACCGAGTAATTTAATTCAAGGAGTTGATCATGTTGAAGCCCGTATTAACACTAACTACTTATAGCCAACTAAAAGCATTAAGCGATCCACTACGTGCCGAAATGATGATACGTCTATGCGAACGTCCTTATACTGGACAATTACTCTCTGAGAAATTCGGCATTTCAAGGGCGAAAATTCATTATCATTTAAAAGAATTAGAAAAGAATAGTCTTATAGAGATCGTTTATACAGAAGAAAAGAATGGGATTATTCAAAAGTTTTATCAATCTGTCGCTAAAGGCTTCACCCCTGCTACAGATCTATTACCTCATTTAGAAATATTAAGCGAATCAGGTCGCCAAATCTTTTTACAAATGATAGAAAGAACGAAAAGCCAAATTCTCGCTGCACCAGAAGAAGCTTTTACATTACGAAATGCAAGTGAAGATCCAGCTAAGTGGAATTACGTTTCATCCTGCTGGGAATTTGATGCTACGCCAGAACAATTTCAAGTGTGGGTGAAAAAGTTTCATCAATTGATGGCTGAATTAAACGAAATTACAAAAGGTGCAGATAAAGATCCGAATAGTAAACCTTATTATATTTCTACTACTGCACTTCAAATCGCTGAGAGAACAATGCAGCAATTTATTAAAAAAGAAGAAAAATCGTAATACGATTTTTTTTACATAAACGGTCAAATTTATTTTACCGAATAAATTTATTATAAAGGAGTAGATAAAGTGGACATATTAAAAAACCGGAATTTCCTCTTATTATTTTTAGGAAGAATTTTCACCAACATAGGAGATAGTTTGTATTATGTAGCCGCGATGTGGCTCGTATACAAATTAAGTGGTAGTCCTTTTTATTCTGGATTGGCTGGTTCCCTTACGTTATTACCTTCTGCACTACAATTTCTTACTGGTCCATTCGTTGATAGATGGTCCATTAAAAACACCCTCGTCATCACACAAGTTTTGCAATGCATTCTTATTTTAATCATTCCTATTACACACTACTTCGACCTACTAACAGTCCACCTACTACTCATCATCATGCCAGTCGTAGCCTTTATTGAACAATTCGCCTATCCCGCACAATCAAAAGCTTTACCACTTCTACTGCATAAAACACAATTATTAAAAGGAAATTCACTCTTCTCATTTGCATATCAAGGCATTGATTTAATTTGTACGACTCTTTCTGGAATATTAGTAGCACTATTTGGCGCCATTACTTTATATGTAATCGACTCCTTTACATTCGCGATTACTGCCCTTTTGTTCTTTTCATTGAAAATGCCAAAACAAACCGAAGCAAACACAGTACTTTCAACTAAGCAATATTTCACTGATTTAAAAGAAGGGTTTTCAATCGTCTTTCGTTCCTTAATGGGCGTCTTCTTAATCGGTTCCGTTGTCGCTAATTTTTCAATCGGTATGACGATGGCCATACTCCCTTCTTTCGCTGATTCTTTAGGCGGTGTAAAATTATATGGGTTCTTTTTAGCCGCTATCTCAGCCGGTTGTTTAATTGGAGCACTATTCAGTTCATGGGTTGGTAAACATAATGTTGGCCGTGTCTCCATTATTAGCTTCGCAACTGGCGCTTTCTTTTGGTTTCTCTCTACGATTGTACCATTTCAATGGTTATCCATTTTTTTATTCGGCTTAGCTTGGATACCAATTGGTGCGACCAACATATTATTTGCGACAATTGGTCAAATTGTAATTCCAAACCAATATCTTGGGCGCATCAATTCAGTCACACGGAGCATGGGCACAATTGCTATGCCGCTCGGCTCTTTAATTGGCGGATACACTGCGAATGTATATAGTAGCCAACTTATTTTCGCGCTTGCTAGCATTGGGATTTTATTCATTTCCCTCGTATGGCTACTTCATCCGAAATTACGGGCTTTTCCAAAAGCTGATGAAATTACAGCGGATACTTTTGAGCTTCGGTTTAAAGAAGAGTGCGGGAAAGGTGCGGCTTTATAACAGAACAAACATAACCCCGTTCTAAATTGGGGACGGGGTTAAAAATATAATTATTTCATTTTGGATGTAAAATACTTCACTAAAAATATAACAATGAAGTCGTTTGAATATCTAAAATTTATTCAACAATAGCACCAACTAAAAGGTGCCGTTAACGCTTTGATGGCCATGCCCCCTGCATTTTCCTTAATTGAATAATTTGGCCCGTATGATAGGCATCATGAAGCATGATATCCAGTAATTTCCCCTCAAGTGAATTTTGTTCAAGCTCTTTTTCAGAAATTGCACTCAATACCTGTCTTAAATTACGTTGAGCATTTTCAGAACGTTCAACGACTTTCTTCCATTCCGTATCATTATTAGATTGCTTAGTAAGATAAAAGGTGTCATTACCGTCAAGATTATGTGTCCATTCACGTCCTTCCAAGTTTGCTGCAAGTCTTTCTTTGTAATAAGTGAGATGATTAACATTCTCCCAAATGGTATTCGTTATCTCTCCAGCTGGTTTCCACATAGCCTGTTCAGCTGTAAGTCCTTCTATAGCATGTTTAAACGGTGCATACCAACTCTCTTTATCGAATGTTGAATCTAGTACGTTTAATAACAAGTCAATTCGTTTCAAAATAATCTCCCCCTAAATAGTTACAGTTCTCATCAGACCCTTATAACTCTGTAGGGATTCTACATGTTCAAATAAACTTCCTGCTAATCTCACTCCACAAACTCATCCGATTATGTAATTAAAATGACTCACATTTTTTCACTTTACATGTATACTAACGATCAAAAAAGAAGAGGCCGCTCCAAACAGCCTCTTCCCTTACATCTATTTCGGAAGCTCCACCCGAACAGTCGTCCCTTCCCCTTTCGTGCTATATACCGAAACGTTTCCGTTATGCAGTTCAACAATCTTCTGCACGATTGATAATCCTAAACCGCTACCTTCTACGTTTCTTGCCCTTGCTGTATCTACTTTGTAAAAACGATCAAAAATACGTTCCATCTCTTCTTTTTCCATTCCGATTCCGTTATCGGATATAGAGATAATGACACTAGACTCTAACTCTTCCACGAAAAACTCAATCGTTCCACCATCGTTTGAAAACTTAATGCTATTCGTAAAGATATTACTCCATACTTGATGAAGTAAGTTTTCATCACCTTTTATAGTGATATCTGGCACATCAAATTCAACAGCGATATCTTTTTCACGCCATTTCCATTCGAGCATAAAAATAACGTCTTTAATTTGCTTCTGCAAATTGAATTCTTTTATTTGTAGAACTTTCTCTTCTTTATCTAGTGATGCAAGCGTGAGTAACTGTTTACATAAACTAGACATTCGCTTACTTTCACCCTCAATAATTTGTAAGTAATGGTTTCTTTCTTCCACGCTCATCTTTTCTGTTTGCAACGTCTTCGAAAAACCTTGTATAGAAGAAAGCGGCGACTGAAATTCATGTGAAACGTTCGAAACGAATTCTTGTCTCATTTCATCTAGTTCTTTAATACTTTTCGTCATCTTTTGGAAGCTCGTAGATAACGTTCCTATTTCATCTTTTCGTTTTACGTCTAATTCAATTTTATATTCCCCACTCGCAATTTTTTGCGTAGCCTTCGTAAATTTACGGATTGGGCGAACGATATAACCTGCTGCAATCGCTATAAAAATAATACTTAATAGTACGATAAACCCAAGTAATACCGCTAAGAAAATTCGCATTTCGCCAAATTGGTTCTGAATGTCAGGACGAATAAATAAAGCGTACTGTTTATCACCGTGTTGCACTGGTACACCGACGCTATTAATTAATTCATTATCGAAAAACCCTGTAATAAAGAGACGAGTTGGATAGGTGGAAACACCATTAAACGTTTCTCCTTGCAATACTTTATGAACAGTAGCATCGCTAATAGACGTCTTACGAAACGCATTGCCAATACGCTTTCCATTCTTTTGATCATCGACAATATAAATTTCATACCCTAACTTTGCGATAGAATGTAAGTACGCCTCTTGATTTTCTTCACTTTGCTTTTCATATAACGATTTAACTTCTTCAGCATACTTTAAAATCTTTTCACTGTTATACGGTTTTAACTTCACTTGATAATATACGTTCGTTAATAAAAAGCCGATAATACTACTAAGTAGCATAATGCCGACCGTCATAAATACAAATCTAGAATATAGTGATTTCATCTTATTTCAACTCCAACTTATACCCAAGGCCGCGCACTGTCGTAATTTGAAAATCATCCGTTCGTCTTGAGAAACGATCTCGTAGTCGCTTCACATGAACATCAACTGTTCGTTCATCTCCCTCAAAATCCATTCCCCATACTAATTCAATTAATTCTTCTCTTGAAAATGTTCTTCCAGGATAACTAGCAAGTTGTGATAATAGCTCAAATTCCTTTAAAGGAAGCAAAATTGTTTGACCGTTACACTTTACTTCCACACCTTTTCGATCAATTGTCGTTCCGTGCAACGTAATAATATCTGCACTCAGCATTTGATAACGACGTAATAAAGCTTTCATACGAAAAATCACTTCAGCTGGTTCAAATGGTTTCACAATATAATCGTCTGTACCAGAAATGAAGCCTTTTTCTTTATCCACTAACTGGTCTTTCGCAGTTAATAAAATAACAGGAATATCATGATACTTCCGTATTTCTTCACATAACGTATAGCCATCAACAAATGGCATCATAATGTCTACGATCGCAAGATGAATATTTTCCTTCTCTAATACGTCTTGCGCTACCTTTCCATCTTCCGCCTCAAAAACTTGAAATCCCTCTTTTTGTAAATGATAATGCAACAACTCTCTAATATGTTTATCGTCATCAGCTAATAAAATATGTATCATCTTCATTAAACCCTCTCTCGTTCATCCTTCTACATCACTACATTAAGAAACAATTGAATTTTTTGCAAGAAAAAGAAAAAGAATCTATTTTGAAAAAAGATTATTCAAAATAGATTCTTACGTTTTAGTATTAAGATTATTTTAATGAAAAATAATTTCTATGCTTTAGAAATATCAACGAATCCTTCTCCAAATACGTCACGAACATCGTGTATAGCGATGAACGCAGCCGGATCTGTAGTTTGAACAATCCGTTTTAGCTTCACTACTTCTTGCTTATTAATAACAACATAAAGAATTTCCTTCGGAGTTTTCGTGTAATAGCCATGACCTGAGTACACAGTAACCCCTCTGCCCATTAAGGTAGTTACCTTCCCGGCAATTTCATTCGGATTATCAGAAATAATCGTAATGGCTTTCTTCGGATTTAAACCTTCAATTACAAACTCCATCACTTTCGTTGCTACATATAACATAATAATTGTTATCATCAGTTTTTCTGCACCAATGATGAAATACGATGAAAACGCAACAATTAAATCGAAGAACAGTAGACCGTAGCTAATGCTCCATCCTAAATATTTATGTGTCATCCTTGCTAAGATGGTAGTACCTGCAGTTGTTCCGCCAACACGAATGATTAGACCAATCCCGCATCCAATAAATATTCCTCCGAAAATGGCATTTACGAGCATTTCATCCGAAGCGATCGTCCAACCTTCTGTCAAATGAAGAAATAGTGAGTTTGTAACTACAGCAATGATTGTATAAATTGTTGTAATCTTATTTAAAAATTTATAACCGGCTATTAACAAAATCGCATTTAAAATTAAGTTAACTAAACCCGGTGACCATTCAAATAAATAGTACGTAATAATCGTGATACCTGTTACCCCGCCCTCACCAAACTCATTCGGGATAACAAACAAATTGACACCTAACGCAAAAAGAAATGCACCGATAATAATAAAAATAATGTCTGTCGTTCTTTTTTTCATACAGTACCTCACTTCTTATGTAAATATTTATTCTGCCATAAACTCTCACTATTATATCGTGGAATATTCAAATCGAACAGTGGTTTGTTTTTATTTTAATATAAGATAAAAAATCAACATTATTTATTATGTACTGCAAATAAAGTTTTGATTTCATCCGTAATTTACTCTTAAAAAGAAATGCTGAACATTGACTTGCACAAATTTCAAATAAAAAAGTACCCACCTAATTGTCATACGCAATGATAATTAGATGGGTACTGCATGATACATTTAGTTTGTACATGTATTGTTTGGAGAAAATTGCAAATAACGACTTATACTCGCCTTATTAAGACCAAATCCATACATTATCATTATTTTCAACGTTCGTCTTTGCTTCATGAACTTTTTCAATATGGTCAACTGTGTTCCAGTTAATAGAACTACCGCCCCAGCCTACATACTTCATATCAATTTTTACTTTCTCACCCACATTAAATACTTGTCCCTTTGTTAAGAAAACATCAATAATATCTTTCTTCCCGTTTAGCGATGGATACTCAACTACAACATATTTAGTAGCACCGTCTCCCTCATCTTCCATCGTTCCTACTTTTGATACTTCTCCAATTACATAATCGGGCGAGCCATCTTCTTTCATGTGCATACCTAACTTGTTTGTTGTATTTTCAACTGCAGTTGCAACCATATATTCTGTAAAATTACGCATCATAGATCCAATAGCTTTTACTTCATCTCCTACTTTCACGTTTGAAAGTGAATCAATATACACACTAACAGGTTCCTCATATTGCTTAGATTTTACAACAATCACACCGTTATCTACTTCTACTACTCGTCCTTCTAACGTCGAGAAATTCGATTCAATAGAAGCTGCACTTGCTTTTGTTAGTTCTAATCCTGGTACATTTGTTCCTGATAATGCTGCGATCCCTAAAGCACCTGCTAAAATTATTTTTTTCATACCCATATGTAACATCTCCATTCATGATGATTTTATTTTTTTGATTGGTATCGACCAACCTGTAATCATTATAGTTACAGGTTATAGAAAATAGCAACCATCTTTCTTATGCAATGATGCATACTGTGATTTTCAAATATAAATTTTAGCAAAAAATATTTGTAGATTATTCCTATATTCAGCACTAATACTAAATTCTCAAATTACAGCAGGTGAACTTATTGAAGGCGGAGAAACTAATGTCATGTACAATGTTCTTCAACTCTACGGTTTGTATAGCCGTAGTTCATTAAATTATATAGGAGCGGGATTCATATGTTAATAAAGCCAAAGAGATTACAGCCAGGAGATATCGTAGCAACAGTAAGTCCTTCATGGGGCGGTGCAGGTGATTCTGAAATAAGATGGCGATATGAACAAGGAGTAAAAAGATTAGAAGAAGTTTTTAGTCTTACGGTTATCCCAATGCCAAATAGCTTAAAAGGTAGCGAATACCTTTATAACAATCCAGAGGATCGTGCGGAAGATATAATGACAGCATTTAAAGATACACGCGTGAAAGCAATTATCGCGAATATTGGCGGTGAAGATAGCATCCGGTTACTTCCCTATATAGATTTTAATGTGATACGCGAAAACCCGAAAATTTTTATGGGGTACTCTGACGTTACTATTTCACATTTATTTTGCCATAAAGCAGGGCTTTCCTCTTTATACGGTCCAGCAATTTTGACCGACTTTGCCGAAAATGTAGAGATGGATCCATATACAATTGAAATGGTAAATCGTACTCTCTTTTCAAATGAAACGATTGGAGAGATTCAACCAGCTTATGAATGGACAAGTGAGCATTTAGAATGGATTGAAATAAATAAGGATACAAGACGTACGATGCAGCAAAACAATGGATATGAGCTACTTCAAGGCTCTACCACTGTACAGGGGCGCTTAATTGGTGGTTGTATTGAAGTATTGGAATTTGCAAAAGGAACGGAACTTTGGCCTGAGAAAAAACATTGGGAGAATAGTATTCTCTTCTTTGAAACTTCTGAAGATCATCCAGAACCAAGTTATATAAAATATTGGTTACGAAATTATGCAGCACAAGGTATTCTGCAAAAAACAAAAGGAATCATTTTTGGTAAACCGAAAGATGAACAATACTATGAAGAATATAAACAGGAAATATTGCAGGTTATGAAGGAACATAACTTAGAAGATTTGCCGATTCTTTATAATTTAAATTTTGGCCATACTGAACCGAAGTTTATTTTGCCTTACGGTGCAATGGCAGAAATTAATTGTGAAAATGAATCTTTCTCTATTTTGGAAAGTGGCGTGGAATGAATAAAAACACTCCTATGAGATATGTCTGTGAATTGGTACTTTTTAAAAGTATATAATTGGAGGGAGATTACGTGTATGGAAGTAACATTTACAGTAAGTAAGTGGGATGAAAAACCAATCGATGATAATAAAAAAGATTTCCCTATTAATATTGCTCATGTCGAATATGATATTGATGGGGAATTAAAAGGAAAGGCTTTTGTTGAATACTTATTATATTATTTAGACTCAAATATAAATGATGGTCACTTAGCTACTGCTAAAATTTCTCGATTTTTACACTTTGAAGGGATTTATAAGGGGCAACAAGGAACATTTACAGCTCTAGAGCAAGGAATATTTGATAAAGGAAATTTAGATTCCCCAGGAACAATTATTAAAGCTACCGGTAACTTAGAAAACCTGAGAGGATCCTATAATTATCAGTTTACAGGTCAAACTAGTAAACTAATTTTAGAGTTTGAATTTCAGCAAAATACCTTATAATTTAGTGGAAAGGACATTTCTTGTAATACTAGGAATGTCCTTTTTGTTGACGAGTTTATTCAAGTTAAAAATGAACAGAGTATATTATCAGTATTCAGCAATGCATAAAATTTTCTTCATGGGGGAATTAAAAATCTACGCCCTAGAGACATCATGCCCCCACCTATTCATTTCTTTTTTTACTAATTAAAGAATAATCCCCGAAAAACTCCCCTTCATAACTTCCTTTTCAAGTTGATTCCTACATATAAACGTCGCAATAATTTTTGTACGATTTTTTTCATCAGGCTCAAATTGTTCAATAGTTACGTCACAACGAATCGTATCGCCGCTAAAAACAGGACGTAAAAATTCAAAATCCATTTTGCGAGCTAGTACGTTATAATCACCGCCAATTTTTGTAGGCAATGTTGATGTTAACAGCCCTTGTACAACAAATCTTCCCTGCTCATCTGGTGTAACATGATGAACGCCTTCATCTTTCGATACTTCTGTAAATAACGCAACATCCTCTTTCGTAAAAGTTCGTTCAAAGTTGATTTTTTCGCCTACTTGCAATTTCATTAATCCCCCTCCTCAAAAACACTTGTAAAATAAGAAAAACCGAAACTAAAAATCATTTCGGTTTTTCTAACTAAAGAAGTCTATTTATTTTAAAGAATGTACAAACAACCCGCTACGCAGTTTCGGTTCAAACCACGTTGATTTTGGCGGCATGACTTCTCCGGCATCTGCGATTGCTAATAAAGCTTCCATTGATGTCGGATATAGTGAAAACGCCACTTTATATTCACCGCTATTTACAAGACGTTCTAGTTCTTCTAATCCACGGATTCCTCCGACAAAGTCGATGCGTGAATCAGATCGCGGATCATGTATTTCAAGCACTTGGCTTAATAAATGATCTTGCAGGATAGATACATCTAAACCTCTAACAAGATCATTCGCATCAAACGTTTCCTCTTTCACAGTAAGCTTATACCACTTCTCATTTACATACATACCAAATGATTTGGGCTCATTTGGTTTATACGGAGAAACAGTTGCTTCTTCTACATAAAAGTACTGCGTAATTTGATTTAAAAACTGTTCCTCTGATAAGCCATTTAAATCTTTCACAACTCGGTTATAATCCCAAATCGATAATTCATCATGAGGGAATAGAACGGATAAGAAGAAATTAAATTCCTCTTCTCCTGTGTAATTTGGATATTGTTCTCTTCGCATAAGTCCTACTTTTGCAGCTGATGCAGAACGGTGATGCCCGTCTGCAATATAAAGATTAGGAATATCTTCAAATGCGTTTACTAAAGTCGTAATTACATCTTCATCTACAATCTTCCACACAACATGCTTAACACCGTCTTCTGCTGTAAATGTATAAATTGGCGTATGTTCTTCTTTCCAGCTCCTAATTAAATGCTTTACTTCATCTTTTGTACGGTACGTTAAAAAAATCGGACCTGTATTTGCGTCACACACATCTACGTGGCGAATACGATCTAGCTCTTTTTCATGACGTGTTCTTTCATGTTTTTTAATTGTATCATCTTCATACTCATCAATAGATGTACAAACGACAAGGCCTGACTGCGTTCTTCCTTGCATCGTCAGTTCATAAATATATAGCGCTGGCTCTTCATCTTGTATGAACACTTCTTCTCGTATAAATTGCTTTAAATTGTCGCCCGCTTTTTCATACACGCGATCATCATACGGTGACAGTTCAGGATCTAAATCAATTTCTGCTTTATCAACATGCAAGAAAGAATATGGATTCCCTTTTACAACTTCCCTTGCCTCTTCACTATTTAATACGTCATACGGTAAAGCTGCCACTTGTGCCGCTTTTTCCTCTACTGGACGAATGGCCCGAAACGGTCGTATTTTTGCCACATTCCTCTCTCCTTTACACAATCATTCGAACGGCTACAACACCTGTAATTTTGCTTATATTTTCTACAATATTCTCTTTTATTATATCATCAATTCCGTTATCGATATCAATCATTGTGTATGCCCAAGAATGTCTACTACGATTAATCATATCGGCAATATTAATATGATGTTCTGCTAAACATCCTGTAATTTGTCCTACCATGTTTGGAACGTTTTGATGCATAATTGTAATTCGTTTCTTTCCGATATACGGCAATTCTACGTTTGGATAGTTTACTGAATTACGAATATTTCCTGTCTCTAAATATTCACGTAATTGACGTGCTGCCATTACTGCACAATTTTCTTCTGATTCAGACGTAGATGCACCAAGGTGAGGCGTCGCTGTTACATTTTTCATCTTTATTACATTTTCATTTGGGAAGTCCGTTACGTAATGTGTAATAATATCTTCTTCTAATGCTTTTTGAAGAACCTTTTCATCTACAAGTTCTCCTCTAGAGAAATTAAATAGACGCATCCCTCTTTTCATCTTCTCTACAGCGTGTTCCCCAATAATCCCCTTCGTTTGATTCGTAAGAGGAATATGCAGTGTAATATAATCACACGTTGCAAAAATTTCATCAAGGCTAAATGCTCTTTGCACATGTGTAGAAAGACGCCAAGCTGTTTCAACTGAAATATAAGGATCATATCCGATAACATCCATCCCTAATGCTAACGCATCGTTCGCAACTAAAGCACCAATTGCGCCAAGTCCGATAACACCTAGACGTTTCCCTGCAATTTCTGATCCAACAAATTGTTTTTTTCCTGATTCAACAAGCTGTGGTACTTCTTCACCCTCTAAGTTTTTCGTCCAACTTACACCATTAATAATGTTACGTGAAGACATAATAAGACTGGCAATAATGAGTTCCTTTACAGCGTTTGCATTTGCCCCCGGCGTGTTAAATACTACAATTCCTTTTTCTGTACATCGCTCGACAGGAATATTATTTACACCAGCGCCAGCTCTTGCAATCGCCTTTAAGTCTTTTGAAAACTCTTCTTGATGTAAAGAGTAGCTACGAAGCAAAATCCCATCTGGGTGATTGATTTTATCCCCTACTTCATAACGTTCTTCAGTAAAAACTTGTAAACCTTTTTCTGCAATTTGATTTAACGTTTGAACACGAAACATATCCCCATCTCCCTATCTATTCTCAAGCTCAAATTCCTTCATATAATCTACTAATTGTTTTACACCTTCCACTGGCATCGCATTGTAAATACTTGCACGCATACCGCCGACTGAGCGATGTCCTTTTAGCGTAACGAAACCGCGTTCCTTCGCCTTTTGTAAAAACTCATTGTTAAGTTCTTCTGACGGTGTTGTAAATGGAATGTTCATAAGTGATCGATACGCAGGGTCAACTGGTGAAGTAAATAATTTAGATTCATCTAAAAAATGATAAATAAGTGAAGATTTCATTTTATTTTGTTCTTCAATCGCAGATACTCCGCCTTGCTCTTTCAACCACTCTAGTACAAGTTTTGTTACGTAAATACTAAAGGATGGCGGTGTATTATATAAGGAGTTATTTTTACTGTAAGTTTCATAATTTAACATTGTCGGACAAGAGCGATCTGCTCCCCCAATTAAATCTCTTTTTATAATAGCAATCGTTAAACCCGCAGGTCCTAAATTCTTTTGCGCCCCGGCATATATAAGAACAAACTTCGAAACATCATATCTCTCTGATAAAATATTTGAGGACATATCCGCAACGAGCGGCACTCTTTCTACATGTGGAATTTCCACATATTTTGTCCCTTCAATTGTATTATTCGTTGTAATATGTACATAATCTAGTTTTTCATCACTTAATAAACCGTCCAGTTTAGGAATCGTAGTAAACTTCTCTTGCTCGGAAGAAGCAATCACTTGTACTTCCCCAACTTTTTCGGCTTCTTGCAATGCCTTTTTAGACCATGAGCCAGTTAGTACGTATCCAGCTTTTTTATACGTATTCATTAAGTTCAACGGTATCATAGAGAATTGTAATGACGCACCGCCTTGTAAAAATAAAATATCATACTCATCAGGGATGCTCATTAATTCACGAAGTAAGTTACTCGCTTCCTCTATAATACTTTGAAAATAAGAAGATCGATGACTCATTTCCATAATAGACATGCCTGTCCCGTTATAATTTAATAGCTCCTTTTGCACTTTCTCTAAAACTGGCAAAGGGAGTATTGATGGTCCTGCTGAAAAATTATAGACTCTCTCCATTACCCTCATAACCTCCCTATTTCTCATCGGATTATTTTTTAAACTTTCTGAATTATAACCTAAAATATAATATGTGGTCAATTTGTTTTATATTATTACGGCGCAAGACGCGATGGAATCGCTTGCAAGTGCAGACTTTTTTATGAACATATAAAAAAGTGTTAAGTACATAATCGTACTTAACACTCTAATAATGAAAGAATAATAGCTAATCGTTCGTAAAGAACCGATCAAAAATTTGATAAATAGCAGAGAGACCAATGAGCCAATAAATAGTGTCCACAAGCGCCGGCATAGAACCAAACCATTTCTCAACTACATTGTAATCTAACGCTACAAATAACCAATTCAAACCGCCAAGAATCACCAAAATTACTGTAAGGTAAGACAAAAATTTCATTATGATTGCCCCCTAGGTGATAAGATGGTGAAAGGCCTTTCACTAGAAATATATGTAGTAAACTTTAAAACTTACCTATTTTATAAAATTTATTTTCGGTACCACCCGTTAATAACTGCCTCTGCTTCTTTACTATGTATTTGATACGGATGTGTACTATCATTAGAGCCAATAAACCAAATTGAAAAACCTTTAAAATATGGTTTCGGTTCTAATACATCGCGGTAAGCACGCCATCCATTTAATTGTACATCTTTCGAAAACACATTTGAAACATCTGGATTCCATGGATTTTGTAATCCAAGTTCACGCGCTGGAACGTTAAATCCACCGAAGTAAACTGGCTTTCCTGTTGCATTATGTAATTGTTCCAATTGCTGAACAACATTTTGCCCACGATTATATACTGTTGTCGCAAATAAACTTTGTTTCACTTCTTCATATGTTGGATTCCTTTTTCCTGAAACTTCAAACCAACTATCAATACTAACAATATCCACCTTTTTTAAATACGGGCGATTGATTTTTTCTTTAAACTTTGCTTCATAAGAAGGGTCCCAGCTTGCTGTTAACCACCAGTTCATTTGATACAAAACATTTCCTTTATACTGATTACGAACAAAATTAATTGTATCGCTCCAGTATCCTTCTGCATACTCCATATTCACGAAATTAGAAGCAATCTTTAGTCCATACACATTGTATTTACTTGTAATGGAATTAAAAATATCTTGCAGAATAACCGTCTTCCAATTCCAGAAGAAATCATTAATGTTACTTGGGTTCCATTCTGTCTCTCCAACATTCCCCTGCTGAATATACGGGAACGGTTCCACTATAACTTGAATATTACGCTTTAATAATTCTTGAATTAAAATAATAGCTTGTTGCTTTTGCGCTTGATTAATTACCATATTCGTAGAAGTCACATTCGGGATATCCACTTGAATCGGTACATTTACTGTATTTAAATTTAAGCGCTCCACATCCGCTAATACTTTCGCTACATTTCCAACTTCCCATACTGTTACGTTTCCTGATTTGATTTTTCCAGATTGAACAGTATTTACATCTGCCTGTACATTTCCTTGAAAACAAAAAGAAAACAACATAATAAACACTCCTAAAAAACTTATTAAACTCTTATTTTTCTTCACAACTTCCCCCCTATAATTTTTGGCTTTCTTGATTATTTTATACAACGTTTCATATATATTCCACAAAAAATCCAATAAATTTTTATTGATAAAAATGCTATTCATCCTTTATTCACATCTTACTCATACTAAGCTCCTAAAAATAGTAAGATAAATAAAAAAGGAACGGATTTCCGCTCCTTTTTTATCTTTTTACGATTATCAATCCATTTCCCTTTTAGGCTCTACCAACATGATGTGGGATTCCTTTTCAGTGAAAGGTTTATGCTCAACGCCTCTCGGGACAATAAACATCTCGCCCTTAGAAATTTTCACCTGTCCATCACGGAAATCGATGAACATCTCCCCTTCAAGCACAATAAATAGCTTATCCGTATTAGGATGCTCATGCCATATAAAATCTCCATTAGCTTTAAAAAGCTGAATTTGATCATCATTCATTTCACCAATCACTCGTGGATACCAATAATCGTTAATTTTAGATAACTCGTCATTTAGTTTAATAGGTTGGTAATGGATAATAATCCCTCCTCATTTTTAACTTCCACTATATTACAATAATCTAAGTAAAAAAGTCGTCATTACGCTTAAAAAGAAAATGCTCCGGCCAGAACTTTTCATTCAGATAGTACAAAGGAGTGATTTCAATGAAAGTTCTTTCAATCCAATGTTTCCTTTAACTCTCCATAAGTATAGAACAGTGATTTTCAAATAAGAATGGACCCCTGTTGACATTAGTATGGATTATTGATGAACTTCTCGCGATATTTAGTAGGCGAAATGCCAACTCGCTTCTTGAAAACTCTACTAAAATAAAAAGGGTCTGTGATTCCAACAGCCTGCGCAATTTGTTGTACAGGCACACCACTTGTACATAACATTTTTTGAGCCATCTTTATACGATAGTTCAATACATATTCTGCTGGCCCCATACCTGCATGCTTTCTAAACACGTAAGAAAGACGATTTCGATTAACATTATTTTGTTCTGTAAGCGTATGTATTGTAATATCTTTATAATAGTATTTGCGAACGTAACTAGATATTCGTTCGAATAAAGTATGCGACTCATAGTTGTTTTCTCTATTGACAACACTTAATAAAGCTTCATTCAACGCTTCGCGAAACAGCATTTCGGTCTGAAGCATCGAAATGCCTCCACGCTGATTATACACATCCCAAAGACGCATAAGTAATTCGACAAGACGAGGAGATTGTCCTGTTAATAATTCAAAATGCTGATGAGTAAAGCCAGAGTCTTCTCGTTCTGAATTGCTTATCTGATATAAAACAAGAATATATTCCCAGTTTATTTCACCAAGCATTTTATGGGCTAATGTCATTTTTGCACCCCCATGTATAACTTTTCCTGGGGAAAGGATATACGGCGTACCATTAAATTGAAATTGCGTCTTCCCTGTAAGTGGAAATACAAATCCTGGGAAAGAATCTGTAGACTCAGCACAAGGCACACCTGGATTTTTAGCATAACGATATACTCCTTCTACTCGGAAAGGATTATTGGCAAGATACTCTGCTAACTCATTCACGTCCAACTTCACAATGCACGCCTCATTTCAATAATAGTTTTCTTGTAATTCGCGAGATTAATTGGTGTACATTCTGGGCAACGCTAAACTAAAAATAGTACATACGACTTAACAAGATCTGGTTATTAACCTATAAATATATTGTTTTTCATTTATTGACAAAAGTATCCTCCCTATATTATTGATAATGATTTTCATTGTAGTTTGATAAAAAAACATTTGTCAAGTTGGATGGCGTAGAAAAATGACGAAACAAGGGGTACAGAGGGACCGTTCTGTTGCAAATAATACCTGGTCTTTGTTAACTAATTCCCCTCAAAACTGGAATAATCATGTTAATAGTTGTAATGGCTTTATTTGTTACAGCACTTGCAGCATGTGGAAATAATCGTAATCCTGAAGAAGTTGCTACAGCGTATTTCGAAGATGGAAACAGCCTACTATCAAATTAAATGATAGTAGGCTGGCTGTTAAAATCATTTAAGAACTGGGTTATGTTCTAAATGATAAGCTTTCATTATCAAAAAGATTATTACTAGTCCCTCCACAAACAAAAACACCCCATCACTTCGGTTCTAAATTTAGCACCTTCCCCTCTATTCCCTCCGTATTCAATGTAGTCGTATGATACGTTCCACTTACCCAATCATCTATTTGATCATGATACCAATCGCTTCTAAAATGTCCCGATTGTCCTGGCCCTACGATATGATAACCGTTTGACATATCTTTCGTATCAATAACAAATCGCCAAGAAGCCCCGTGATTTACAATGCCGTTATCGCCGTAACTCGCTGCTTGAACGGTAACTTGACTTCCGCCAATTGGAACTGGTTTCTCACGATTAAAAGTGAGTAACGCTAACATACTAGATGATTTCGAAATTGGATGTGTAAAAGCGAGTTGATGATAATCGTCCCACTTCCAGGCCCCAACATCGGGTCCATATTCCTTCTGCAATTTCTTCATTACATTCTCGTACGATGTATGCACAACTTTTGTGAAACCTCCGTACTTAGAAAACCATGCACTATTTTCTCCTGCTACTTGTTTCCGGATTAATTCATCCACAACTTGTGACTTCCCTTTAAATAACTCCATTACATCTTTCGGTATTTCTTTTGAAAATAACGTATTTGAAATCTCTTTCATTAATAAATGGAATATTAATGGTGCCGCTTCATCTTTACTATCGTAAAAATTCCACTTTGTTAATTGGTTTACACCTTCTTTCTCTACCTCATTTAAAGATGCTTTATTTAACTCTTTTAAAAATATAGGAGTAAACTCTTTCCCGTATAAATTCTTTTGATCCATCTGTAACTCTTCTAAATCTTTCACCGTATACTTTTCCTTCTCTTGCAAAAATTCTTGAATACGCATTTGCCTATATGGCTGTGCCCACGTATTGCTAATATGGTACGGATAATCATCATCAACAATTTTATTATTCGCAGTTGAAATAAAACCTTCTTTCGGATTTATAACTTTCGGCAGCTGATCAAATGGAATATATCCTTCCCATTCATATTCATCTGTCCATCCTGGAACAGGCAAGCTACCATCGCCTTTTTTACGCACTGGTATATTTCCATTTGCTTTATAAGCAATCGTGCCATCGTTTGATGCAAACACAAAGTTTTGCGTTGGTGTATGGAAATCTTGAAGAGCGGTTTCAAACTCCGTCCAGTCTTTTGCTTTGTTCATATTTAATACAGCTTTTAACTCAGCTGACGGTTCTAAAGCTGTCCACTTTAAAGAGAATACGGTTTTCGTTTTCTCCTTCCCCTTATTCGCAAACTCTGAAATTACTGGTCCATGCCTCGTAATTGTAACGTTATAAGGAATTGTCTTCCCGCCTTTTACTTTAATAGACTCGTCTACAACGGTAGCTTTCTCCCATTTATCGTTATACAGAAATTCATTTTCATTATTAGGATTTCTCTTCTCAATATATAAATCTTGCACATCAGGCCCTGTATTCGTAACGCCCCACGCTATTTTGTCATTGTGTCCTAATATAACACCTGGTACTCCAGCGAAAATAACGCCACTCACATTTAAACCTTGCATTTCAAGTCTCGTTTGATACCAAATAGAAGGCGTCGCAAGAGATAAATGAGGATCATCTGCTAAAATCGGCTTACCTGATGCACTCTTCTCACCGCTCACAACCCAGTTATTACTACCGTTAAACTCCGGCGGAATTATCGTTTTTGAAAAACTTTGCGCTACGTCCACATTTGTATTTTTCAGTTCAGCTAGCAATCTAGGAGCATCTTTCGGATATTTAGGAAATAGCTCATTTGCTTGCTCTTTCGGAAGGTTTTTCAGCGCCCAATATCGAAACGCCTGTCCATGCCAATGTCCTCCTAAGTCAAACGCCATATACTTCCCGATCGTTAAAGTATCAACAATTGACCACTCAGCAGGTTCATAACCTAATATAGTAAACTCAACTGGTAATTTCTTTTCCTTTTTCGCCTCACGTATAAAAGCGTTCACTCCATCAGCAAATGACTGCAGGGCATATTTTGCTTCTCCATCATATTGACTAACTGAAGCTTCTGCCGCTCGCCGTAAACCGAGTGTTCGAAACAATTTATCTCGGTCAACAGCTGCTTCCCCAACAACTTCACTTAACATACCAGAAGCTTGTCTTCTACTTAAATCCATTTGAAACAACCGATCTTGCGCTTGTACATACCCTTGTGAAAAATATAAATCATGTGCATTTTCCGATTTAATATGCGGGACACCTTTACTATCCCGCTTCACCGTAACAGCGTGTTGTAAATCCTCTAGCTTTATCGTTCCATCTATCTTTGGCATAGATTTCAGCGTATATATATTCAAAAAAATCGCAGCGGAAATAACTAACAAGAGAACGATACTACTAGCCCAAATAAAAATTCTTCTTCCCCTTTTTCGTTTCTTCTTTATAACTACCTCCATATAACCACCCCTTTCTCACACTATTCGCTTCTTTTTGAGAATGAACCTTTTAAAAACATTAAAAAACCCCCTTCATTTTCCTACCAATGAAGGGGGTCTTTCTTATCGTTTGCTACGCCAACTTTCATTATGCCCAAGATTTGCACCTGTCGCTACTTGCACATCATATAACATTTCACTAAAGAAGCGTTTATCTACTTCTTTTGGTACAATGCGTCTTTCATCATCAATTTCATCGTATTCATATGAACCACGATTCACTGTACCTGCTTTATAAAATTGAATGTCAAATACACATACATCTTCTTCATCTTCATAACCAATCGGCGCTCCGCTAAATGACAATTGCACTCCTAATCCGTTACAAGTATCTTCTTTGTAAAATGTATAATACACACCGCCATCTTGAACAGATCCACGGATCCATCCAAGCTTCGTCATCTTACCGAATAACGAACGACCATTTAGTAAAATACCACCAAATCTCTCAATAGCACTCTCATCATTCTCTTCTACTACAAACACTGGACGCTCAATTTGTAGGAACGGCTGAACAATTCCCGCACTTTCTAATTGCTCTTTCCATAATTCCTTCTCCGCCCCAGACAATTCTAACGGATGAACGAAACCAATAACAGTGCCAAATGAAAGTTCATAACTCTTCCCTTCAATTGTACAGAACACGCCACCTTCTGCATAACGGAATGCGTTCAGCAACTTCCCTTCCTTATACTCACCCCAAATGAGTGAAATAGAAAATTGCTTCATAATTGAATTATCCATAAATACAGACTTCCATGCATTATGTGACCAATAACGCTTTAACGAAAGTGCCGCTTCTAATCGTTGTTTTTGCATTGAAAGAGTAGTTCGGAGCTCCTTCTTTAAAGAGGCTAATTCTTTTTTAGCCTCTTCAGCCTTTTCTACATCATCTTTTGCATTCGGCTTTGGAAGTGACTTCATACGTTTTCCTTCCTCTGTCTCTAATTCAATTTTTGACTCTGTAGTTAAAATGGCAGTAAAACTTCGATTCCCGAAATCAATTATCTTTTCACCATGTATAGTAAAGCCAAGGTCCGGCACCAATTGATCTTCCAGCTCTTCCTCTGTTATACCACGTGTTTTCGCAGCAAGACTTAGGGCTTCTTTTGCTGCATTACGTACTTGCTTATGTTTATATTTAAATGCTATTGCATGAATAGACATAAGTGCAAGCTTAGATGAAGACAAACCTAAAGCACGAACGGCATCCGCTGCTATCTTTCCTCTCATTTGAAGCACCCATTCATCAATTTGCTTTATAAGTATGTCGACCATTTTGTCGTCACTATACATTCCGTATAACGAAAGAATTCCACGCTTCTTCACATCTGCGTCTTGAGAAATCCATATTTGATATATTGTTTGCACATATTCTTTTAAGTCCTCTTCATTTAAAGCTCTACCAATTACTTCTGCCGTTTCTTTCTTCTCAATAACAGCATCTGAAATATACTGTTGTAAATAGGCTAACGGAATTGCAGCATCAGCAATTTCATTAGAGTCACGTAAACGGATTTGTGGCTCATCCCCAATCAATTGCAGAAGTGAATTTCTTGTTTGTTCCGTTAAAATACGTGCACATAGTTCTTCGATCTTTTCTTCCTCCGTTTGAAATAAAAACGACAATTTTCCTGCGAAAGATGCATTTTTACTTTCTTGCAAAGCTTCCTGTACAAGTTTCGTATATTTTTCAAGCTTATACTCTATTAGTATTTTCATCACATTTTCACGAACAATCTTCTTTTTATTATGAAGTTCAACTGCTACATCTGCTGCAGCTTCTATATCTTTTGAAAGCAGTTTAACTACAGACTCACGCATTTTTTTAGATGAATCTCCTAAGCTTTTAATTAAAATCGGACGCATTTTAACCATGTTATCCTTTGCTAACTCTTCTAAAATATATGCTTTTGCCATAGCAGAATACTCATCAAACCGTTCAATTATATATGCTTGTTCTTTTACAATTACACAAACAAGCGCTTCCTTCGCCTTATTTCTCTCTTCACTGTAGCATGCAGCTTCTTCAACTGCATAAGCGATAAGTTTTTCCTTACTTAACCCATACGAAAGCAGATCTTCTAATACTTGTTTCGGCTCTACTCCTCTGACAGAACATTCGTAAAGAAGTTCGTATAAATTAACACTATCATCATCTCCAAACTGTAGTGTAAGTACAGCTTCCCTTTTCGCTACATCATCTATATCCCAAAGAAGCGCAACCTCTAACACCGGCATACCCCAATACATACTTCTATATTTCGGATTTTTAAGTATTTGCTCCATATCCTCAAGTGACAACTTCCCTAGTAAATAATCACAATATGTATCCCGCACTGTAGACAATTTAATTTGCAAAGCAGCAACAAAAAATTCTTCTCGCATTTTCCCTCTATTTAGCTCATATCCTTTTTCGGCTAGCGTTCGTGCGATGATGAGATAATTCATTTTACTTACATATTGCAAAGTTTGTTGAATAAATTCAGGGTTTTCCTCCAACATAAAGCATAGCAATTCATATTCATACGTCTTACAAAAATCCTCACTATTCAAATCATGTTGCCTTAGACGATGCGCAAAAAATCTTTCCTTAGAAATCCAAAACTGTGTACAAAAACTTTGAATTTCTTCATACGTTTCTCTATTTACACTACCAGTTTTTTTGTGGTTTTGAGACTGACCGAGAGTGTGACACATATAACGTGTTGCATAGTTTATAAAACCCCAAACATTTTTCTTCGCCAATATCTCAATATATCGCCTCGCAACATTCGAATGTTTATGAACACAAAATAATAGCCGCCAAATATGTTCCGGTAAATTCCCACCTATAAATACTTCACTATCATCTTCACCTTTTAAATACCGTTTAACTGCTTCAACCTTTTCCTTTTCCTTTTCCTTTTCCCCTAGCAGTTTCAATATAAATTCTGTATGTTCTTCTAACCTCTCATTCAATAAAGAACTATATGTACGAAACTTTTCATACTCTACATCAAACATTACGAGAAGTAATGTTAATTGCTGTTTAGTTGGTAAAGTATGTAATTGTTCCTCTATATAGTTCGGTTTCTCTTTTGTTAACTCTCTAAGAAAAACATCTGCTTCATTGACGTAACTTGAAATACTAGATAAATACCTACATGCAATTGCTACAAGGTTGTCCAAAGGTAGTGCACTTTTTTCTAAATAAACCTTCATTTTAGAAAAACTGACATGCGCAAAACGGACTACAAGAACATTTAATAATTGCTCCTCGAGTATATGATAAAATAACCGAAAGAAACCCGGATCTTGTTTATGTACTTTCCTAAAATCGTTTATAAATCGCTCCGCAAAATCGCTTCTTTTTTGATCACGAATCGTCGTTAGTTCAATATCTTTTAAAATCTCTTCTTCTTTTGTCTGTAAATATCGTAGTGATAATTGTTCCTGTTCTTCTGTCATATTAATATATTGAAACAACTCAGATGTACTAGTAGTCAAACTTTGTACCCCCCGCATCTTTTTATCTATTATAAAAATACCCTTATTTAATGGTAGTATAGCATAAAACCCACAAAAAACGAACGTACATTCTACATTAAATTAATGTAAATTAAAATACACTACTCAACATACATTTCCTTCTCTCTAAACTTCCCATTACACACTTCTCCCCACTAAAATCCTTTAACTTTTTGCTACACCAATTCCTCAAAATCCCCTTCACATAAGCTAACGTTTTCTTATTATTTTCAAACGCAATTTTAAGTGCCTCTAACACTTTCTCTCCAGAAAGTCTTTGTATCCAATTCTTCAATTCTTTCACAATATATGGGGATAAACTACTAATATTTTGTTCATAAAACTTATAAACTTCACTATTTGGAACGTTCTCTTCTATACTTTCTACCTCTTCCGCTTCTTCTTTCTCTTCAATAACTACTTGTGAACTACTATTATCCTCTTCTTTTGGCATACCAAAATGCTGCAATAATAATGGAATCGTGTATTCTTCTTCAAGGCATTTACGTAAAAAGATATGTATGAACTCATTATTTTTTACAGTCTTTAACTCACGTAATACGCACTTTTCTACATTCGTATTTGAAATAGGGTTATAGTGTAACCAGTTTATTATGAATACCTCTTTCGTTTCCGTATCATATAAAATCTTTCCATACTCAACAAACCTGTTTAGCAACTTCTCAACAGTCTCCATACTATAACCTGTTTCAAGCTCTGCCACACGCTTCGGTAATATGTAAATACCACATTGCTTCGTTTTCGTACCAGTTAACAAATATATGTAAAAATAACGCTCCTCTGGCGTTAAATCTAATATGAATTCATCTTGCCAAAAGTTCACCTGCACATTACGGTATACCGCCATATGTTTCCCTCCACTCTTTGCTAGTAAATAGGAAGATTTTAATCCTTCATTATAAAAATAGGAATGCGGGAATGGTTTTGGCATTCGAATTACAATTTTTTTTACTACTACAACGCCGGTTTCATTTTTTCGTGCTTGTTTTGTTCTTGTAGTTGTTTTTGTTTTTGTTTTTTCTTAGTGATTTATTACTTGGTAGGGGCTTATGAGGGGCTTGGAAGGGCATTCTGCATTACAATCTATGAAATACAATTTGTTCTTCCTACTAAATAGGAGCTATTCCAAATTATTATTTTGGATAGCTCCTTTCAAATTCTTCTTATTTTTTACTTCTACCAATGTCAGCTTCTACATACAATTTATTCTGCTATTTGCAGGCAGTAAAACCCTCATTTCAAAATTCGGTGAATAAACTGCTCGATTGCAACGCGAGTGGCCCCACTGATTAAAGTTTTATTTTTGCATTGAATCTAACATCTTCACAATAAAAGCAGCTGCCTGACCACGAGTCGCTGTACCTCGGGGATCAAACTCATTATTTCCAACACCATTAACTACCTTTAAGCTGTATAATCGTTGAACCGATTCTTTATATGTTATTAAATGCTTATCTGTAAATGGTAATGCTACTAACTCACCTGTAATTCCTTTGTATCGTAATGCTTTGTCAATCATAATAGATACTTCTTCACGAGTAATTGGTGAGTTAGGATCAAAAACCCCTTCACCACGACCATTAATAATTCCTGCACTTGCACAACGTTTAATACCGTCATGAAGTGATGGATGTGCCTCATTAATATCTACAAATGACTTATTTCCCTCTGGTAGTTTAAGAGCATTCGAGATTAATTTCGCAAACTCCGCTCTCGTTACATTTCGATATGGCGCAAATACACCATTGCCTTCGCCTTGCATAATACCTAGACTGTTTAATTTACGAATATGCCCTTCAAACCAGCCACCTGTAATATCATCTTTTGGTTTTTGTACTTCTTCCTTAGGCTTTTGTACCTCTTCCTTTGGTACATTGTAGTTAATTTTAATCCAACTTGGGTCATAGAAAATCCATTCTCCATTACCTACTTTATACCAACCATTTTTAACCGCTAATACTTTGTAACGATCTCCGTTTGAAGCTTTACGTACAACACGATGTTCAATACCCGCATCACTACGTACATTGATGCCACTACCATTTACCACTAGTTCCATGCTAGGTTCAGCTGGATTATTTTCATTTGGATTAAATGAGTCATTTTTATCTTGTAAAGGAGTATCAATCTGCGCATTTATATTTGCATACCACTGAATTCCTTGTACGAAACCAGCCCAATTACCACGTGAAATTAAAATGTCAGGACATTTTTTCCCGCTCCATTGTTGATGCTTGTAAATATGATCTGCACCAATTCCTTCTTTGTTCATTAAATAACCCGCAAGTCGTTTTGCATTTTCTAAAGCTTTATTGTAATCACCGTCTTGGTTAACCGCGATCTCGATACCGATAGACTCCCTGTTTCCTGATCCATCTCCATCTCCTGCATGCCAACCGTTTTCGTTTGTTGGTAAGTGTTGATAAATTTGTTTATCGTCTACTGTAAAATGCCATGAAGCTGTTCGGAACGTCCCCTCTGTTGCTTGTTTATACAAATATTTCGCATGATTTTCAGCATTAGCACCAGCGGCCGTATTTGCCGTCTCATGGATTGTAATGTAACGTGCTTTCATCGGATTTGCAGGACGAATATCAGAGTTTCCTGCTGGAACAATCCACTCTACAAATGGAACTCCTGCAAGTGTTCCATATTTCTTCGTACTCGGTGCACTATATTGAATACCTCTTGGCTTTGCAACAGGTTTCATTTGACGATCAGATCCATCATTTCGACCATCTACAGATTCAAATGCCTTTTCAATATTTAAAATAGCTTCCTTTTCTGCTACTTGCCCCTTCTTTGCATCTTTCATTTTGTTTAATTCTTCTGTTTCATCATGTTTATGCTTATATTCTTCTAAAAGCATTTTTTCATTTTCAGATACTTCTGCTTCGTTAACTTGTACATAATCAGGAACTTCCAACTTGAAATTAGAATAATTTAATCCGCTCGTTCCATGTTCTCCTTGGGCAATATTTAGTTGATCAGTTTGAGCTTTGTTTATCTCTTCTGCTGATGCTGATAAAGGTACACTCCCTAAAATCACTAGACTTGTTGATAGTGCGATTACTTGTTGTTTGATTGTCTTATTCATTATTATAAATAGATATACACACATTTTCGCCGTGTATATATCTCAACCTCCTTTTGTTGTCACATTAATTTTAAAAATACGAATCTATTATGTACTTCTAATATATTTTCTTTTTATTTATATATTTAAATTATATTATTTTATGCCCGTTAAGAAAATATTTATATGTCATCCCTACAAATGAATTTCATCTAACATACTTTTTACAAAATCCGTCAACAAAAATTATTTTACAACTAATTACCAATACCGTCAAAAGCATTTTCAACAATCCACACTTTAATAGCTATAGTAAATGCTATTTCTTTCACATTATATACTATTACAAATTACCTTTAACTTGTCCGACAATTTCGTTTATCGTATTTCGATCAAACTTATCACTAATTTCGTATGGCTCACGATCTCCTACGAATTGCACGCCTACAATATCATTGCGATCCTTACCGTATTGCACTTCAATAATAGATCCACGCTCTATTTGTTTCCAAATGAGACCTACTTCATCTTTATTATCTAAAATAATGCAGTCTTCAATATTTTCATCAATCCCAATTAACTTGTTATCATCTATATATCCAATCTCGTATTGTTGCCGTTCTTTCGCTTTTCCGCTTACTAGTATACCTTTGCTACCATATGAGTAATCCGTATAGTCCTTTTTCTCCTTTTGTACCCCTTTCGGCTTTTGTGCTTCAGTTTTTTCAGCAGCTCCACAACCTGTAATAAGACTGATTGGCATAACCATAGTTAATACTACTCTAGTAAATTTCTTTATCATTTATAACTAACCTCACATACTTAATTTAAAATGCTATTTATTTCCTTATTATAAAATAACATGATAATACAGAGAAAGAGCCAAAGATAAAATATTATTTACATCCGTATTGTCCCTCCCTTTACATTAATATAGTACCCTCATAAGTATGAATAGCTAGGCTTTCAAAATTAATACGGGAATATTATAGAAAGTAGACATCCTACTCACATACGATTAGTATTAGAATTGAAAATATATAAACTAGATGATTACTTATATTAAGGAAGGAAGTGCACAGCTATGGATTTTAAAACAGTCATGCAAGAGCTTGAAGCCCTTGGTAAGGAAAGAACAAAAAAAACATACATCTCTAACGGTGCACACGAGCCGGTTTTTGGCGTAGCTACAGGTGCTATGAAACCAATCGCTAAGAAAATAAAAGTAATTCAAGAGTTAGCTGAGGAACTTTATGCTACAGGTAACTACGATGCTATGTACTTTGCAGGCATTATTGCAGATCCAAAAGCTATGAATGAGTCTGATTTTGATCGCTGGATGGACGGGGCATATTTTTATATGCTATCTGATTATGTGGTAGCAGTAACTTTATCGGAGTCAACTATCGCCCAAGACGTTGCGGATAAATGGATTGCAAGTGGGGATGAGCTACGAATGTCAGCGGGCTGGAGTTGCTACTGCTGGCTTTTAGGAAATCGCAAAGACAATGAATTTGCCGAAAGCAAAATTTCCGATATGCTTGAAATTGTAAAAAATACAATTCATGCTGCGCCAGAACGAACAAAATCTGCTATGAATAATTTTATAAATACTGTAGCAATTTCATATGTTCCACTACACGAAAAAGCAGTCGAGACTGCAAAAGAAGTTGGTATAGTTGAAGTAAAACGTGATAATAAAAAAAGCAGTTTGTTAAATGCTTCCGAAAGTATTCAGAAAGAAGTCGATAGAGGAAGAGTTGGTTTCAAACGTAAATACGTTAGATGTTAAATTATTAAAAAAGGTGTCAATCAAGAAAGATTGGCACCTTTTTTAATGTAGAAGTAGAAAATGAACTACCTCCCTAAAAATCATTCATTTCCCTCTTTACAACTTATATGTTAGAAATTTCTTCTTTCACTTTATACACCCTATCTCTTTTCTCATCGTTTTTAACAAAAGTAAGCTTTCCTTCTGTAACAAAACCTTCCAATGCTAAGCATACTTGTCCATATGCTTTTGGCTTATTCGTTGTAAATCTTTCATCTGATATTTTACCAGATCGTATTAATTGTTCGCATAACTCCAATGCACTTATTTCTTCAGAATCCATTAATTCCAATATATCTTTTTGCAATGCTGATAAAGGTGCAGGTATTTCGGCTACCTCTACCTTTTCTTTTTTATCTTCTTTTTCGTCTTCAAATAAATCTTCAAATGAAATTTGATTCATTACATCTTTTCCTTTCTCATAACGAATTTGCTTAACATGAACTGAACCCTATATGTACTAGAACTTTTACATTTAGTTATTGTTATGTAGTCCTTACCTCTTTACATAGATTTTATAACTCATGTACATTATTTTAAGTAGTATATTTCCATTATACCAAATATACGTTCTGTCATCTATTGTAGAATTCGTTATTACTGAACTGAAATCAATAGTGAATATCCGGTGCACAAATCATCCAAACAAAAAAATGCTAATCGCATTGTTTGAACTACTTCCACATGTCTATCAAGCTAAGAAAAACGAACATCCAAAATAAAAAAGCGAGGTTACTATTGTAGTACCTGAAAAGCAGGCAGTCTTTAAGGCTTAGTTAAGTAAGTATTCTATGTTGTGAATGAAAAAGGATCTGATATGAATATCAGATCCTTTTTCATTGCTTCTTTTATAAATGTAACTTTTTTATACATACATCGTTTCACACGATAACTGGTTCATACGTGCTTACATTATCATACACTGTTTTCGCAATTCTAGGAGGAAGATTAACACACCCTCCAAATCTGACTTTTTAATAGAATCAAAGTGTATTTTTACTTACCAGACTTAATTTTTTCGTTATATTCTTCTAAAGTTAACCCTTTTTCTTTTAGATAAACAGCAACTTCTTTTCCTACATAACGATAGTGCCATGGCTCATACTTAATGCCAGTAATATTCTCTTTATCTTTTGGATAGCGGAGAGTAAATCCATACTCTGCAGCATTCTTATCTAACCATTTGAATGCATCGGTAGTTTCAAATTTTGCATTTAAATCTTCTACAGTATTCTGCCATTCAACTGAAATAATGTCTAACGCTAATCCAGTATGATGTTCACTTGCACCAGGATACTGAAGATATTCCAATGCTTTAGCACTAGCTTCTTTGTCCGACAAACCTTGAGATTTATAGCTTTTAACTGAAGCATCATAATACGTTTGTTGTAATTTTATAGCTCGATAACCTGATCTTAAATAAAGATTGATTCCCTCTTTTTTTGCAGCTGCTACCATATCCTGATAGGAAGTTGCAATTCTACTATCTATTTTCATATTCGGCTTAGCATTTTGGGTAATACTTGTTAATTCAATTCCTAATTCCTTTGATAACATATGCTCTCTATTTACAAGAATAATTCTCCAATCATTAGGATCAGAGATAGGTAAAACATCTTTTTTATTCGCATGTATCTCTTTTTTATTTTTATCGTTATTATTAGTAGTTTCCTGAGATGTTTGCTTTCCACTACAAGCAGCAAGACTCCATCCCATTGCCAATACCAATGCTAAAATTATAAATTTTTTAATTGTATCTCATTCCCTTTTTGTTTATTAGTCTATATACCAATTTCCCAACACGTCTCTAGGAATCTCCTTGAAATCCTTCAAAGAAACGGGGCCGACAAATTTTTTAATTCCATGTTTTTTAGAATCTTCATCCGAATAATCTTTTAAAAATTGAATTTTAAATTGTTTCTTACCATCAGCGTAGTCGGTTACTGTCGGTACGATTGCCGCTTGTCGTATACCAAAAGTTTTATCTTCATACTTAACAAATTGTACATAAGATAATCCTCCAACCAATGTTTCTAATTTTTCTTGCGCAGAGATAAGATTTCCAAGAGAATAATAGATTAGCGTTTCATGTCCATCTTTATTTTGTTTCCACTCAATTGGTTGAATTACATGTGGATGATTTCCAATTACTACATCTACACCTAAATCTGTTAAATATTGAGCAACTTCTTTTTGTTGCTTTGAAGGTGTAGATGTATATTCTACTCCCCAATGCACCATAACAATCACCATATCAGAGCTATTCTTTGCCTTTTCCACATCATTTTGTATCGCTTTTTTATCAATTAAATTTAAAGCCCAAGACTTATCAGCCGGAATTTTAATTCCATTCGTACCATATGTATAATTTAGTAACGCAAAACGAATACCATTTTTTGTAATCGTTTTTATTTCATTACGCTCGTTTTGACTCTCATTAATGCCTACTGGGATAACATCCGGATATTTCTTCCAGTATTCTCTTGTATTCGCAACACCTTTAATACCCATATCCATAGCATGATTTGTCGCTTGAGTCACTATATTGAATCCAGTGTCCACTAAAGATTGGCCTACTTCTTCAGGTGTATTGAAAGTCGGATATCCCTGTACTTTTAGATTATTTCCTGCAATTGGAGTCTCCTGGTTCACGATAGTAAGATCACTTGATTTAACAGCTTTTTTGATATTTTCATAAATATAGTTATAATCATATGAACCGTCTTTTTGTTTGCCATCTTTAATTACTGCGTCATGATATAAATTATCACCCGTTGCTAGTAAATTCACAACCGATTTTACTTTTTTATCTTCCGCAAAATTAGGAGACTGTTGGATAGGACTCTTCTTTACCCAATTTGGTGCTTTTAATGATGTATCTATATTAGATTCAGCCGGTGGTAATGAAGCTTTAGATGTCTTAACATCTGTATTACCACAAGCAGTTAAAAGCACTAAAAAAATAAGACATAATAAAAAAAACTTTTTACTTCTCTGTAAAGTATCTAACATGTGATCCTCTTTTCTGTTTTATTACTTATAACCAGTTCTAACAAATCATTCTTTAAAACAACGTATTTTGGTTTTACCCTTAATTATGGAAGGACACTCTGTTACATCTGCTTCGGAATATACAGATAATCATTTTCCATTCTCTAGCAATCTATCAATTCCATCAGAATTGATAGATTGCTAGAGAAACATGATCCATCAGGATGTCGACTAGTTTCATATACCTGTTCCAATTGCAGTAACTCGTTTAATCTAAACAAGATAGAAGAATAGTTCATATAGCCTCTTCTCTTGCTTTACGTTTGTGAGTGGCTCCAAAAAGAGGGGATCGTTGCTGTACCCCCTTTAAATATTATGGAATCTTTGTAACTAATTTCTTTACGTTAAGCGACAAACATTATACCGATAACAATAAGTAAGACCCAAGAACTTATTTTACCAATATACGAAAAAAGTAGCAATCTTTTGCCCCATATAATGAAGCCAATTAGGAGAAATGAAAGGGAGATTCATTTTAATTAATTCCTTCCTTCATTGATTAATAAAAAAACAAGCCACCCAGCTATTGGATGGCTCTATACGATAAAGAGAATTTGTTATTGGATTACTTCAATTTCCCTTCAAAAACAATCTTCCTACCGCACGGCTCAACTACTGTTTTGCCGTCTTTCTTTACTTCATGAAAGATCGGCTCTTCCATACGACGAGACGGAGCGTAGCCTTCTTGTTCCATACGTGCTAAGCAGTCTGTAATTGTTTCATTTTCAAGTACTTCAAATTTCTTTTTATTAGGTTGTTTTGTCATGCCCTAACCTACTTTCTATTTTTCTTGATGCGAATTGATTCTTCATGTAGACCATGTATAACATTGCTAGAATTCCCATTATAATCATAACCGCAATAAAAAAGCTTGTATACTGTATTTTTTCTATAAATACGCCGCCTAATACAGGCCCCATAATACTTCCTAAACTAAAAGCGATTCCGGATAATATATTACCTGCCGGTAGTAAGTGTCTCGGTAATAAATCAGTCATAAATCCAAGCCCTAAAGAGAAACACGATCCAATAACCATACCCGCTAAAAGCATGCAGGCAAAGACGATCCAGTAATATTGATCAAATACGGCGGCAAGTAGAAAAATGCCCGTACTTATGCTAAACGTCCAGGTTAATATACGATCCCTTCCGTATTTATCACTCAATATACCGAGCGGAATCTGTGTAATAATACCCCCAACTGCAAATGCTGGTAATAAGAAGGATACATCTGAAACAGACCACCCTTTACGAAGTGCGTATACTGGTAAGTTACTATTTAACATCGCCTCAAGTACACCGTATGCAAGTGGTCCTAGTAACGCAATCCATCCTAATCCAACAACTTGTTTATAACGAGAAAATGATGATTCACTCTTCACTTCTCTTTCATCTTGCGCTGGGAATGCATTTTTTGTTGGAAGTAGTAAAAGCCAACCTATTAGACAAAGTATAGTAGATATAATAAATGGCGTTGCAAGACCGTACTGTACAGTGCTTGCTAAATACGGACCAACGGCAAAACCAATTCCGAAGAATACACCGTATATCGATACTTGTCTCCCTATTTTACTTGGGTCCGATGTTGTCGTAATCCATGTTTGTGTTCCGACATGAAGCATATGATCTCCGACTCCAACTAGAAATCTAAGGATAAACCATACCCAAAATGAAAATGTTTGTGTAAAAAAGAATAATGAAATAATAACGAGAAACCCACCTATAACAATAATTGGCTTCATTCCAAACCTTTGCATCGGTTTTTCAAGAAACGGCGAAATAACTAATATCCCGATGTACAATGCCGTCGCATGAATACCGTTAATACTTGAACTAACCCCTTCTTGTTCAAAAATCATTGCAATGGCAGGTAAGAGCATTCCTTGTGATAAACCAGAAATTGCTACAATCCCAACCATAATCCAAAATGTAAAACGCATTGACATCCCTTTCCCTCTCCTTCTCACGCTTTCCACTTTTCATTATAAACTGTTTTTTTAAATGCGTGTACGAATATTCATAATAAAAAAGAAGCTAAAAGAATGAACCTTTTAGCTTCCTATCCTTCCCAAACTTGTGCTTTCACATTATAATGAAAATGTTTAAAATATGGATTTTCATAAAATGATGGTCCATATAAGTAATGTTGCATATGAGCTGTTAGTGGCTGCTGCATTTGTAAAGGAACTACAGCTGGTGAAACTTGCATATACATCGGATCTATCATTATTTTTGTATAGATATGATGATCATATGGCGAATAAGCGATTAAGGATGGTTTATGCATTGATAATCTCCCCTTATACATACAAATGTTATAGTATATGCAACACTTCTCATTTCGGGGATTATTTCTGTTCTAACCAATCCTCTACATGTTTTATAAATACATCTAAACAATCAATAAACGGCGAGTGTCCGCAATCTTCTAATACCTTCAACTCTGCATTTGGCAAATGTTTCGCTAATTCCTCACCGACTACTTGCGGTACGACATAATCTCTATCACCTTGTATGACGAGTGTCGGCACTTTAATATGATGAATTTGCTTACTTCCCTCTACAACCCCATTATGTTCATCCGAAATATTAAATGTAATGAGCGCATAATTCACATCTACGAAATTACGTTGCGTTAACATATCATCTAAATACTTTTCATAACGGTCCGGTTCAGGTTGATTATGTGTATATATTAATAGATTCCATACTGTACGGTAATATAGTTTGTTCATATTTTTTATCGCGTCTAATACTGGAGCGATTTGTACTGGATCTTGCGCAATTTCTTCTTTTGTCTTTACTAAACTTGATACGATTGGCTGCCCATTCGTATCTTTTTTAAAGATTGGGTATCCTTTCATTCCTACTGATTCTACTAAAATTAACTTTTCTACAAAAGTTGGGTGATTCGCTGTAAATTGCATCGCAACACCACCGCCCATTGACCAGCCCATTAATGAGAATTTCTCTAGCTTTAACTCGTCGATAAATAATTTTACATCTTCTGCAAAATCTTGTAATGAATCTATCGACTGATTATATGTTGATTGTCCAAATCCTCTTAAATCAAGAGCGTAAATATGATATTGATCTTGCAACTTTTCAATGACTAAATCCCAGTGTTGTGACGATGTCATGTTCCCGTGAATGAGTACAAGAATATCTGTATTTCGCCTTCCAACTTCCTGATATGCAATCGTTTCTCCGTTCGATAGTGAAACAAACTCCATTGTTGCAGGCTTAATCATCACAAGTTCCCCCATTCTATTTAATAGAAAGAAAATTCTTTACTTAATTAAAGAATAGCACGTAGAATATACGTTCGCAACATAAAACCTATAAGAATTTTTCACATAAATCAATATGTCTATTACTAGACAATTATTATAAAAAAGTATATAGTTAGCTAGGTAACTAATTTGAAAGGATCAAAATACATGGACGAAAAACAACATTTTTTTCATATCGTCAGCCAGACTTCTCGAAAGTTTACGAAGAAATTTAATGAACGTGTATCTCCAACTGGGTTATTTAGTGCGCAGTGGGCTGTTATTTTCCGCATTAATCAAACTGGTTCTTGTACGCAAACAGAATTATGCCAATATTTAAATGTTGAATCACCAACGATGACTCGTACGTTAACACGTATGGAAACGATGGGATGGATTATTCGTACAGAAGGTAAAGATCGCCGTGAGAAGCTCATTTCTTTATCCGAAACAGCGATAAAGATGATTCCAATATGGCAAGAAGAAGTTGATACTTTCGAAGAAAAAACGCTAGAAGGTATTAACGAAGATGATTTACATCAAGCATTTCAAGTGTTACAACAAATTATTAAAAATTTAGATTAAATTGGAGGGATGACGATGCAAAGTGAGAAACTTTGGACGAAGGATTTCCTCGGAACTTGTTTTAGTAGTCTATTTCTCTTCTTAACATTTTACATGCTTATGACTACTCTGCCTGTCTATGTAATAGACGGCCTAAAAGGAAAACCTGAGGAAATTGGTTTAGTTGCAACTGTGTTTCTTATTTCTTCTGTTTTATGTAGACCATTCACAGGAAAATGGCTCGATGATTTAGGAAGAAAGAAAATATTATTTATTTCACTTTCATTATTTTTAGCCGCTACTGTTATGTATTTCGGTGCGCAAAGTTTATTCTTATTACTTGCCCTTCGCTTCTTACACGGTATTGGGTTCGGGATGGCAACGACAGCTACTGGTACGATCGTAACTGATGTTGCGCCAGCTCATCGACGAGGCGAAGCACTTGCATATTTCGGCGTATTTATGAGTCTGCCGATGGTAATTGGTCCTTTTTTAGGTTTAACAATTATTTCTCATTTTTCGTTTACTGTGTTATTTATCGTTTGTTCCGTATTTTCATTACTTGCATTTTTATTAGGACTACTTGTAGATATTCCGCACGAAGCACCTGTTAGCAAACAAAAACGTGAAAAAATGAAATGGAAAGACTTAATCGAACCATCTTCTATTCCGATTGCACTTACAGGATTTGTTTTAGCCTTTTCTTATAGTGGCATTTTATCCTTTATTCCTATTTATGCGAAAGAACTCGGTTTAAGTGAAATTGCAAGTTACTTCTTTATTGTATACGCACTTGTTGTTGTCATTTCTCGTCCATTTACAGGAAAGATTTTTGATCGCTTCGGTGAAAATGTACTTGTTTACCCTGCTATCATTATTTTCACAATCGGAATGTTCATTTTAAGCCAAGCACAAACTTCCTTTTGGTTCCTTGGGGCAGGTATGCTAATCGGTTTAGGTTACGGAACATTAATTCCAAGTTTCCAAACGATTGCGATTTCTGCCGCTCCAAACCATAGACGTGGTTCTGCGACAGCTACGTACTTCTCATTCTTTGATAGTGGTATTGGCTTTGGTTCTTTCATTTTAGGTATTGTCGCAGCGAAATCCAGTTATCATAATATGTATTTTATCGCAGCTATTATCGTTGCTTTCACTTTACTTTTATATTATGGATTACACGGACGAAAACAAAAATTCAAGAAACAATCTACAGACGGAAAAATTTCCGCTTAACGTTAATAAGGAAAGTAAACTTCCCCGTTTACTTTCCTTATTTTGTATTTCTTTCAAGACGAGCGTATACTTATAGTAGAAATAAAAAGGAGGGCCATATATGAAACTAAAAAAATCTCCCCTACTCTTACTTATACTAACATTCATATTTGTAATTACAGGGCTTGGGTTTACTTACTTCAAACAAAATAAAACGACTCCATCAAAACATAATGTGACAAAAGAAAACTGGTTAAATGACCCTTACTTACGTTGGTCGTATACACATATGAAAGAATTCACTTTAGTTAATGACGTAAAAATCAATCCTGACCAAACTGCTCACTTCCCTTCCGCATTACAAAACTTAGACGATTTTGCTGTGGAGCGTAGATTCGGAAATACAACTCCTCTAAAAAAACTTTTAGACGATAACAAAACAGATGCTTTTGTCGTTGTACATAATGGACAACTTGTTTATGAACGATATTTCAATGGGTATAAACAGAATGAACCTCATGGTATGGCATCATTAGCAAAAGTCTTTACCGGGGCAATTATACAATCTCTCGCTGAAGAAAATCGTATTGATTTAGAGAAAACAGCTGACACTTACATAAAAGAATTAAAAAATACACCGTTCGGAAAAGCGACACTTCAGCAATTAATGGACATGCAAGTTTCAGCAGAATACCCGACCCACGGATATGAGCAGCCTGGGCTAGAAAATCAAGATGCACAATTATATTTAGCTAGCAATATTTTACCCCGCGGCAAAAATTACGACGGTCCGATGAAAATTTATGATATGTTACGAGAAGCCGAAGAAACTGCACCGCCTGGTTCTTCCTTTTCTTACAATAACGGATCAACAGAAACGCTCGCTTGGATTATTAGAACTATTACTGGTAAATCACTAGCTGAAAATGTAAGCGAACGAATTTGGTCTCAAATTGGTATGAAAGAAAACGCGTATTACGTTACAGATGAAACGAAAATAGAACAAGCAAGCGCTGGCTTAAATGCAACTGCTAGAGATATGGCGAGATTCGGGCAATTACTATTAAACAACGGGGAATATAACGGAAAACAAATTCTCCCTTCTTCTATTACTGAAGATATAAAAAATGTCCAAGAAGGTGAACTTGCAATTAGCCCTGGAGCTTCCATTTCTTATCATAATCAATGGTGGATTCCCCACAATGAACAAGGTGCTTTCGAAGTGTTAGGTAGTTACGGACAAACACTTTACATTGATCCGAAAGCAAATATGGTAATTGTCCACTTCTCTTCTAACGCTACGCCAAGTAATGAAATACATTCAGTTTACTCAAATATGTATGTTGATATTGCACATCATTTGGAGAAGCTTCCACGGTAGTGGAAGCAGGAGTTTAAACCTTGCACAGTTATGGCTATTTAATTGAACACTCAATCTGTTGTGCTAAAACGTCAATATAATAAAAAAGGATCTCTCTTGATATAGAGAGATCCTTTTTTTATTTCTTCTTCTTTTCTGTCGGTTGGCTTTGTTTAGCGAAATTAGATGAATCATCGAAATTTGGTTGCTTTTTACCTGCATTATTACTTCTACCTTTTCCCATATGTAATGCACCTCCCCTCATCCTTACTATTCCCAATAAAAAACTCCTCTTGCATTCGAGAGGAGTTTTTGTTGTGCTATTATTAATAATGCCTAACTGTTACCGCAGTACTTCCAACACGGTCCTATCCTAACTTTTAACCATGGTGGTGATCATGGCCATCAAGCCTATGATTATCTATCCGTCTTGGCGTTTTCCTTTAAACGATACCCTAGTCTTCGATCGCTTGGTAGGCCGTGGTCCAGAAGTCTTGGATAAGATGCGATGGGGCCGGAGTCGACATCCCAACCTGTGTGAACAGAATTCCAATAAACTGTTTATCTGGATCAGCGTAAGCTGAAGTACCGGTTCCACCATCCCAGCCGAATTGACCGATAGACGCGTAGTCTCCAAGATAGGTACGCACCGCCATCCCAAAGCCCCAGCCACCTTGGATCCCTTGTCCGAACGACAAATGGACGTTATTTTTGGCCAAATCGTCTCGGTATACTTGTTGTTCCGGAGTAAGACGGTTGGTGGTCATCAGCTGTACTGCGGGCCTAGACAGGATCCGTTTAGTGCCGTGCATCCCTTTATTCAAAAGCATCTGCAAATACGCGTGATAATCGTCGACGGTTCCAAGCAGTCCACCACCGCCTGCTTGGAATGCTGGAGGTTTGCTGTAACGTCCACCCGCCCCCTCATCCCACACGATGAATTCACCTGTCTCCGGATTGGGGGTGAAGGCTGGTGGAAGCCGATCAATCTTGAGCTGAGGTACGTAGAATCCAGTGTCCTTCATTCCTAGCGGATCGAATATGCGTTCGTGCAAGAACGACTCGAACGTCTGGCCCGTGACCCTGGCAACAAGAACGCCGATTACTTCTATACTGATATGATACTGCCACCGCTCTCCGGGCTGATAGCTTAGCGGAAGTGCACCTAGGCGACGCATAAACTCATCTGGATCGGGCATATCCTGCCCTGGCGTGTCGAATATCCCACTCTCGAAGAACAAGTTCATGATTGGAGAACCCATCAACGTGAGATCCACTCCGAGCCCGAATGTGGAGGTCAACAAGTCTCGTACAGTGATAGGACGCCGTGCTGGGACGGTCTCTTCTAGCGGGCCATCGGGTCGTTTCAACACTTGCCGGTCGGCGAGTTCTGGTAGCCATTTGTCTACTGGGTCGTCTAAATGCAGTTTGCACTCATCGAGCAAAACCATTACTGGTGAAACTGCGATTGGCTTGCTAGTGGACGCCAATCGAAAAATCGTGTCCCGACGCATTGGTGCACCACCATCATGCCTCATTGTTCCAAGTGCTTCGACGTGCGTCTCGCCGTTTCGGCTGACTAAGGCGACGAGCCCAGGAATCTTTCCAGAATCGACATGCCGCGCCAATATATTGCGCATTTTGCGCAATCCTGTTTCAGAAAAGCCCTTATTGTTTTGTCCCATTTTGTTCTCCTTTAGTTTAGATTGAGATTTCTAATACATATTGACAATCAATTATTAGTTCTTCAAATAGAAAGATTCCCCTTTTTAATAATTTCGACAAGATGCATTTACATACATGGAGGCACCATGCATCACTATCAACCTAAGATAGGCTATATTTATGGGGATTTAATAATGGGAAATGCAATCATTAAAAACATTGATACAGCCATAAGAAATATGAATACTACAGCAGTAAAGGTACTTTCTTCAAAAATATCTTTATACTGTCCACTTGTTTCAACGCTGTTATCCTTAAGTAAGGATTTAAAAACAGCTTGTACATCTTTGCTCTTAGATGTTGTTTCTAATTTTACATAAATCGTTCTACCATAAGCTACATTTGAAACCATAACAGGTGGAGCTGAATGACTTACTCCTTTACGAGTTAACTCATCAAAAGTAAACACTATTATCAAACAGATTGGATGGATTGTTAGGTAGCTCAGCACTTACGGTATAGAATATTTGCTTATATGCCGCTACCATCATTTTTTGTCAGGGTGATGATGGTACTACTCTTATTGAAAATATTTCAATCATTTTAAAATATCAGAATTTTACGATTCTAAAAGGTTATGAACGAAACACCTCGAATAATTGTAATACATATACATAAGGAGGTTGATCTATTTTGTTTCGTTCCTTTACAAATGGTTGCGTCGCCTTAGTGCAACGCTTCTTGCCAGAACCGTTTATTTTATCATGTTTACTAACTGTTTTCGTTATCTTCTTTGGTATGTTTGCGACTCACCAAACACCTGTAGAAATGATTAATCACTGGGGGAATGGAATTTGGGGGCTTCTCGCCTTTTCTATGCAAATGGCACTTGTACTCGTGACAGGATCAGCTTTAGCAAACGCGCCCCTCATTAAAAAAGGGTTAACGAAAGCTGCAAAGCTACCAAAAACGAATGGACAAGGTATTATTGCCATTTCAATCGTAAGTTTACTAGGAGCATACATAAACTGGGGCTTTGGAATTGTTGTATCTGTTTTATACGCAAAGGAAGTAGCAAGACAATTAGAAGGATTAGATTATAGACTAGCAATCGCCTCTTCTTATTCTGGATTTCTCATTTGGCATGCGGGGCTTTCTGCTTCTATTCCTCTTACGTTAGCAACAGGCGGCGAAACGTTAATTAAAACGACTGCTGGAAGTATTAAAGAGGCGATTCCGATAACAGAAACGTTATTCTCACCATACGCTCTCGTTCCAGTTATTATTTTTCTCGTTACGATGCCTCTCATTAATAAAGCGATGCATCCAGATGAAAAACATACGATAACTGTAGATCCTAGCGTGTTCCATGAAGAAGCTGCTGCTCAAGAAGTAGAAAATAATACGTTCGCTGAAAAGATGGAAAATAGCATTATTATTACACTTTTCGTTGGATTGTTAGGTCTCATTTATATTTTCAATTACTTTTATACGAAAGGTTTTAACCTTACTCTCGATATCGTGATTTTTATGTTATTAATTGCAGGTCTTATTTTCCACCGTACTCCGATTCAGTATATTCGCGCTTTTTCAGACTCTACGAAAAGTGCTTCTGGCATTTTACTTCAATTTCCGTTTTACGCAGGAATTATGGGCATGATGATTGGAGTAAATAGTGAAGGACTTTCACTTGGAGGAGCTATTTCTAATTTCTTTATTAGCATTTCAAATGAAACGACTTTTCCGCTCTTTACATTTTTAAGTGCTGGCATCGTTAATATTTTCGTTCCATCTGGTGGCGGTCAATGGGCCGTGCAAGCACCAATTATGATTCCAGCTGGCGCTGAACTTGGTGTACCTGCTGCAAAAACTGCAATGGCCATTGCGTGGGGCGATGCTTGGACGAATTTAATTCAACCTTTCTGGGCATTACCAGCATTAGCGATAGCTGGTTTAGGTGCTCGTGATATTATGGGATTTTGCGTTGTGAACTTACTATATGCAGGTTTTATCATTAGTCTATGCTTCTTATTTATTTAAACGAAAAGCTAGTTTTATACTAGCTTTTTTACATAATAAATTATTTATTTCCCATGCAATTTATAACTGTATTCCACTCTATGTCCTTAAGATGTAATGACTCAAATGCAAAAAAATCTTCGCAAATTTTTCCAATCAGGTGTGGATGTTCCCTCAAAAAATTCCACTGTAATACTTTAGGAAGAAAATGCATTTCATATTCTTTACTTCCCCGTACTACCTCATCAACTTCTCTTTCACAAATTCCCCTTATTAAATAATCATTTCTTAACTCTATTTGAATTTGTTGAAATGTATCGCTGCATTTTTTCAATTGAAGTAAACACGTAATATACTTCCGAAAAAGTTCGTTATCATACTGACAACAGTTTATAATACGATCGACTTCATTCATAATGTACGAGCCTTTTCTTCTATTTGTAATAACCATTTTTCGCGCTTTGATACTTTACTCGTTTTCACAGATTGAAAAACTGACCGTTTTATATCACGAATGCCACAAAAACGTAAAACACCTCTCTTCATCATAATCCAATCTGCTGATCGATATAACAATGCGACGTACCATAGAGGCGAGTCTAACGTATTAATAACCCACGTTTTTTTCCCTTGCAATAATCCTTTCGGCAGAGCCCCTTCATATTTATAAGCAAATCCAGCTACGAAAATACGGTCAATAAAACCTTTTAAAATAGCTGGCATCCCCCACCACCATATCGGATATATAAAGAGAAGTGTATCTGCTTCTTCCACTAATTTTCTATACCGCGCTGTCTCTTCTTCATTTATTAAATCACGTCTTTTCTTCTCTTCATTGAATACAAGTACCGGATCAAATTGTTCCTTGTATAAATCAAGCAACGTAACCGAATGATTTGTTTCCTGTAGCCCTTTTTGCACATGCTCTAAAATTGCCCCGTTAAAACTTGAAGGATTAGGATGAGCGTATATAATCAGTACGTTCACTACAAAACAACTCCCTCTATCGTTAAAGTTACCCCTTCTTTAATAACTTCTCTATAATTTGTACGTTTTTCGAACTTTGCAACAGTCGATTTAATACAGTAAGTAACTCTTCTTTTTCTAAATCTTTCAGTTTCTCTTTAACTGCACTCTCACCAGCACCTTGAATATCATAAACAACTGCCGCCATATGTTTACAATAATTTTCATACGGACATTCGCAACTACTTTTTGAAAAATCTTCGAGATCGATAACTACTTCATAATTCCCTGCATTTCCAGTAACGAAAGCAAACACTTTTTTATCTTGTATTTCAACATCTTCTACATGTCCATCTTCATAATATTCATATCCCTTATCTACAATGTACTTTGGGATCCATTTCGTTATATCTTTTAATAAGTAAGCGTACATAATTGTACCCCTTCCTTTAATTCCCTTTTGACTTCAAAAATCCTGCATGTTATTCTAATTACTGTTAAGTAGCAAGTCTACGTGACAAAACGACTGACACCTATTCGGCGAAGGTGTCTCTTTTCATTTGCAGCCGATACGAATTGCCTCTTTCAGGCACATTCAATTTTTGACACTACACACTCAACACCATTCCCTGTATCAGGCTGCTTAAGCAGTCTTTTACTCTACATACTCCGTTATTTTAAAAAAAAGAGAGCTTAGCTCCCTTTTCTCGCCTTATAAAATACCCCTTTTTCAGTATAGAGATATTCATCAGCTAATGTAATTTTCCCATCCAGTTTCAGTTCATCTAATAGTCTTGATAAATAAAATTGATGTAACATCTTTTTCGTGAATTTTCCTTCATGATGCGAAACGATATGTTCTTGAATATCTAACAATGATATTGGCTTATCTTGCTCTATCATATATTCATAAACTGTACTACGCAGTTTTACGTATTTTTCGAGTGTCACAGCAATGCGCAACCCCTTTCTTCTTAATATAAATTTTCGTAATCGGTTTTTTTGCAACAAAAAAACCTCTCCGATAAGAAGAAGTTACGTATATATCTTCGTCTTATCTCCCAGAACAAATATGTTCTGCTGGAATTAGCACCTGCATCGCGGTTGCTGGGTTTCATCGGGCCAGTCCCTCCACCTCTCTGGATAAGAAATATTCACTTAATTCTTACTATACGTAATTTCATTTTAATTGTCAAACAAATATAACAAATAATATTTTCTTCTTTACTGTTCATACTATACATATATGAATATGCAAGGAGGATTATGAAATGCATCAAAATGCTCGCGGATATGTACAAGATTCTTTTCAATCATTACAAGAAGCAAAACATTGTTTAGAAGAATCACTACAGACTGTTGAAAAAGATTTTAATCGCGCTCGTATTGAGCAATCCCTTTATGCGATCGAACAAGCTATTCAACGCTGCGATTACACCGTTCACATTTTAGAACAAGATTGAAAAAACTTCCCATCATAAGGTGGGAAGTTTTTTCAAATGGCATACTTCATAATTATTGCCGTTATGATTAAAAAATATACAGAATTCACAATTTCTAAAACCCCTACTTTTATAATAGAAATTTTTTTGCCATACAATATAATGGCTCGAATGACACTTGGTATAAAAATAAGGGAGCACCACGGATTAATTGCAAATACAATGATTGTTAATAGAATATGATAACCCCAAGATATAAAACGATACTTCGGATTATTTTTCTCACGTATCATCGTTTTCACATAAAACGTACTTCCTAAAAAGTATAAGAATGAAATAAGTGCAATGAATAATGCTGTATGATCGATTTGTTTCATTGAAAAATAATAACTAATTAACCCACCAACACAAAACACAATGATCGCACAAATATCATTTAATAGTGCCCTTTCATTTTTTTGACGAGCATAATGCATATTTACTATAAATAGTGGAATCATGACTATTACGAATAAAAGAATGCGCCATTCATATAATAGAGAAATCATCCCAAATACGAACGCAATAATAAAATATACAATTGAAGCATGTAAATACTCTTTTTTTCGTTTTTGTTTTATGTACATAAGGAATGGATACGTAGCTAAATAGATAAAGAACCAAGCTATAAACAATGGAATGTGATATATAGTAGGTTTTCCAAGTATGACACTTAATAGAAATGGTATAGCAAGCATCGCCCATGCACCATGTTGCTTCGGAATAACTAACTTCATTAACTATACACCTCCCTTTTGAAAATAGTTCTCACCTATTATTATACAAATAATTTTATATAGTAACGGATATATATTGGACTATTTTTTGACAATAAAAAATGCTCCTTACAATATGTAAGAAGCATGAAAGAGGCAAACGAATATGTAAGTCGCGACCCTACCTTATATGAGTATGCTTTTCTATGCTATGTTATGCTTATCTAATATACCGTATTTCTTTTTAAATCTTGTGAGAATCGTAATCCAAGACGTACTAAATAGTAGTAAGAAAATAACATTCGAAATCGCATGACTTAAATCAAAGTAAAAACTTGCGATATAATACGAAATGACAGTTTCCCACGTTGCTTCTCGTATAAAACCGAGAAGGCCCCAGAAATTCATGATCCAACCAAATAAAAAACCAACAATTATTCCGTAAAGAAGTCTCCCCCATAGCTTTTTCATAAAAAACGTATTACGAAGTAAACCTGCTATAAAACCAATCATTCCCCACGAAAACATTTGCCACGGTGTCCACGGACCTTGCCCTAAAAAGATGTTAGACACAATCGCTGCTGTTGCACCGATCATAAAACCCGCTTCACTTCCAAACACAATTGCAGAAACGATAATAACAAAAGAAGTTGGTTGTACACTCGGTAAAATAGAAAATGGTACGCGGCTAACTGCTGCAATTGCCGCTAATACAGCAACGAGAACAATTTCACGTGAAACAAACGACTTCCTTTCAAAACGGATATAGAAAGGTAACATAATAACAACTAATAAAAACAAACTACTTAACATGTAATAACCGTCCATAATAAGTGTAGTAAAGAGTAATGTGCCTATTATTACTGCAAAAATACCTATTATGAATGCAACATATCGTTTGGACACGCTTCGTACACATCCTCCCACGTTAATGCATATGGCAATTCTTTTCGAATGAATCGATTAATAGATGTTGTATAAAAGAAGTTACCACTAAAAAATTCTTTCGGTGCATCATTCATAATAACTGCTCCATCAAATAACATCATACATTGATCCACGTATTTCGCTGCAAACTCAATGTCATGCGTTGCCATTACAATTGTTGTACCTTCTTTTTGCAGCTCCCTAAATAGTTCTCCTACTCTTTCTTTCTTCCATGGATCTAACCCCTTTGTCGGTTCATCAAGTAATAATAAAGTTGGCTTTGATAATAATGTCGTACATAACGCAAGTAATTGTTGCTCTCCTCCGCTACAATCGTGCGGATGGCGTTCTTTAAGCGAGTACAACCAAAACTGTTTTAGCGTATCTTCTGCTATTTCTTTTCCTTGTTCTCCGTATAATTCACGTGCACGTTCATACACCTCATCCCACACTGTATCAAATGTAAAATGATAATATGGATGCTGCGATACATACCCAATACTTTTAAACCGTTCTTTCGAATCAATTTTATGTATCACTTTCCCATTCCACTTTACTTTCCCTCTTCTCACTTTTTGCAAACCAGCTAAAAGCGTTAACAGTGTAGACTTCCCTGTCCCATTCTTTCCAACGAGCGCTACCCATTTTCCTTTTTCAATCGAAACTGATAAATCACGTAAAATAAGCGGACTATTTTTTTCGTACTGGAACGAAATATGCTCTGCGCTTAAAATTACCTCTTGCTTTTCACTTTGTGCTATTAGCTCATTTACATATGATATCGCTGAAAAATTATTCATTTTCATTTGCGCCTCTCGCACCGTAAACGGAATATCTCTCACATTCCACTCTAAAAATAGCCTTGGAATTTGCGGAATAAATGGACGGAATGTTTCTACTCCCCACATATTCGTAATAACAGTTTTAGGACTACCATCATACATAATACAGCCATTATCCATACAAACAACGCGTGTTGCAAGCGGGATAACTTCATCTAAACGATGTTCACTTAAAATAATCGTAATTCCAAGTTCTTCATTAATCCGTTTTAATAATCCTAAAAACTCTTTTGCAGCAATTGGATCTAACTGCGCTGTCGGTTCATCTAATAATAGCAATTTCGGCTGCATAACTAATACCGCAGCTAAATTAACAAGTTGCTTTTGCCCACCAGATAACGTGTGAACAGATTGATGCAATAAATCTTGAAATCCTAAAAAGCTAATAAGCTCTGCTATTCGTTTTTGAATAATATGTGATGGTAACCCAATATTTTCTAAAGAAAATGCTAATTCTTGAATAACTGTATCCATTACGAGTTGATTTTCTGGATTTTGAAATACCATACCAATTTCTTGAGCAGATAACAAATCAGGTACATTTTCTAATAAAGTACCATCATAATATGTATCCCCAGTACGCTTACCAATTGGAAGTAATTCTTTTTTAAAATGTTTTAATAAAGTCGTCTTCCCGGATCCTGATCCGCCGGCAAGTGCAATAAACTCTCCTTTTTGAACAGAAAGAGAAATATGCTGTAACGCTTTTTCGTTTTCATCAGCATATACAAATGATAAATTGTTTATTTCTGCATGCGCCACCATAACCATTCCCTTCCTTCCATTATAATTGGTAAACTAATAAACATCGTAAATACGATAAACATCATCCCATCGTATTGCTGAAATAAAATAGATTCGACTTTCGGATAAATGATTAACTTTCCTCCGCCATACGTACTACATATGATAGCAATTATAAATAGAATACTTAAATAACTGAGCGTATACCAATCTCGTTTTTCCATTCTATAGCGAATATATGTCGTACGTTTCGTTACACCAAATCCACGAGCTTGCATAGAATCTGCCGTTTGCAGTGCATCTTCCAATGAACAAATTAATAATACTTGCAGCAATTGCATACCATTTTTGACGCGTTCAATTATCGAACCTGAATCTACCTGCACACCTTTCGTCTTTTGAACGAGTGTGATTTTCTTTAATCGCCTTATAAACAAAGGAACAAATCTCACTGTAATCATCGTTAACAATGCAACTTTCGGTGAAATTCTTGAAAACAAATATAAAAATTTATGACTGGAAATAATATCATTGTATGACGCAAACGTAAACATAACTGCAACTAGTAATAACCCCATTACTATTCCAAACATAATCGCCTCAAGCTTAATACGGCTATCACCTAACCAAAATAATGTCGTTCGACCTCTATGCGTTAATAACGAATTAAATAAAATGACCATAAAAAAGAAAACAATTGTGCTTGGTAACATCTTTCTTATCTTTTCGCTATTTCCTTGCATCACATTTAAAATAACAATTAATAGTATTGCTCCAATTAAAAAAAGAGGATGAAGACACATCATACATAGTATCATCACCCCGATATAATAGAAAAAATTCACAAAAGGATGTAAAGAAGAAAAACTTATTTTCATAGCCCTTTACCGAATGCCTTTCTTATTGTAATACGTATACCCACTCAATTGTATCTCCTGGTTTTACCGTAGCTACACCGGCACTATGGTTTGGAAAAGCACCGTTCACACGATATTTCCATCCACTAGTATCCGCAATATCTTTTTCATATAAATCATTAATACCTTTTACATAAATACTATCTCTAGATCCGCTTGCATCAACATCTAATCCTGTACGTTGTAATACTTTATACACAGTATCGCCATCTTGTATATCCATCTTTTTCGCACCCATTATATATCCGTTATTTCCTTTTACCGAGATTGTTACTTGTTTTGCTTGCGGTTTCGGTGGTGCTGGTGGATTAGGTGGTACTGGTTTCGGTGGTGCTGGAAGAGTTACGTCTTTTCCACCTTTATTCGGATCAACTTTTTGCTCCTGCTTCGGTGTTTCTTTCGGCTGATTCACAACCTTTGCTTCTTCTTTTACTTCTGGTGCTTTCGGTTGTTGTTTCTCTTCTTGTGCTTGTTGCTGCTCTGGTTGCTTATTTACAGCCGGCTGTTCTTTCGGTTGTTCCTGTTGTTTCTCTTCTTTCTTTACCTCTGGTTGTGCCTGCGGCTTTTCCTCTTTCGGCTTCTCTTCTACTTTTTGTTCTTGTTTCTCTTTCTGCTCTTCTTGCTGCTTTTGCTCTGATTCAGCTTGCTTTTCTTCTGTTTTTTCTTCCGGCTTCGCTTCATCTTTTTGTTCTTCTTGTTTCGCTACCTCTTCTTGCTTCGGTTCTACCTTCTTCTCAGGCTTTACAGCTGCCTCTTCACATCCGGCAAGTAGCCCGAGCGAAAGCAGTAAAGAAATGAACCATTTCACCTTACTCATCCTATCTCTCACCTTTCATACGAAAATTAGGAGCAAATAATTGCTCCTAATTTTTTGTTAAGCTGCTTTACGTCTCCATAATACATATGCAGAAGCAATACATAATACACCCATACCTACTTCTGTTGCTGCACTATGAGAAGATGCTCCTGTTTTTGGTAGACTGTTACCGTTTCCGATTTTTTTATTCTTAGCCGGTTCGTTATCTACAACTACTTTTAGATTTTCATCTTTTGTTTCTTGTTGTACTTGGTTTTGTTCTTTCGGTTCTTCAGTAACTTCTTTTTCTACTACATTATTTTCTGGTTCAACGACCTTTTCTGGCTCTTCAATCGGTTTTGGCTTAATTACATCACCAGCGTCTACATTAGACCAATCATAAATAGATTTTCCCATTTCCTTAAATTGAAGTAATGCTAAAAGAGCCTGTTCTGTAGCCATTCCGTTACCATTTTGATCACTTGGTAACCATTTAAATTCACCATTTGAAAGTTGATATGATAATAGGTTTTGCATTGCCTTATAAAGACGATTTTGATCTACATCTTTAACAAGTGATAATCCAATAATTGCTTGCGCAGTACTATTTGAATTTTCTTGTCCATCAGCTGAAAAACCGCCATTTTGCAGCTGTTCGTTATATAAATACGCAACAGCTTTTTGTATAGCTGGTTTCACATCTGATCGCTCTTGATAAGGAGCTAATGCTGATAAAACCATACCTGTTACATCAACGCTACTAGCACTATCTTTACTACCTGAACTATTATAAGTCCATCCACCGTCTGTATGCTGATTATTTAACAGTGCTTCCACTAGAGCAACTCTGTTCCATTTTGATTCAACTGGAATCTCATACTTCTTCGTATCAAATGCAAGTAAAGCAAATGCATAACCTGTAACAGAATTCACTTTATCTGACTCATACAATTTTTGAACTAAATTATGTCCACCTACATTTTTAGGGTCTGCACTCATTGCATTCATCATAATAATTGTTCTAGCTAAATCTGTCGCTGAAAAACGATTAATGCGCTTTTCTACTTTTTCAGTTACTGACTTAACATAATTTAATTTTGCCTCAATTGGCACATTCTTTCCAGAACGAGAAAGCGCTACAGCTACCCAATCACTTTCAATTCCATCTTGTAACATCTTGTCTGATGTTTTAGAAATGGCTTCATTTAATTGTCCACTTGGAACTTGAATGTTCTCTTGCTGTGGTTGTTCTGGTTTTTTCCCATCTGGCGTTTTACCGTCTTGATCACCTTGGTTTTTCTCATCTGGCGTTTTACCGTCTTGGTCACCTTGGTTTTTCCCATCTGGTTTTTCACCGTCTTGATCACCTTGGTTTTTCCCATCTGGTTTTTCACCGTCTTGATTACCTTGGTTTTTCCCATCTGGCGTTTTACCGTCTTGGTCACCTTGATTTTTCCCATCTGGTGTTTTACCGTCTTGACCTTCTGGTTTTGGTTCTTCTGTTTTGCCACCGTTAGGTTCTTCTGTTTTACACGTTCCGAACTTATCTAACGTTTCTTTCAATGTTTCCTGGCTCATATTGCTCCAGTCTGAAACAAAGCGAAAGACAACAACATCTCCAGATTTTAATTTATAACTATCTGCTCCAACTTCTGCAGACTTATCATTTACATCATACAGCCAAGCACTTGTAGCCCCGGCCATTAAACCATCGATTCCTTTTACATATGTTCCAAACGACATCGTTTCAGATTCTACTTTGTCCCCCATGACCTTTTGCAGCAAACTTAAAGCTGTTTCCCCATCTTTAATTTGCTCTTCTTTCGGACATAACATAATGCCTTTTTGTGATTCCCCAATAATTGCAAGTTTTGCTGTATTTCCTTCAGCAAACGTAATATGAACTGTATTCGCAAAAGAAACAAATACAAGTGTCACTGCCATTAACGACGTAAGCAGCCATTTTTTCAACATTGCCATCCCAAAATTTCCTCCCTTACTACCATTTACACAAAAAAAGGCCCTTCAAGGGCGTGCGATTGACACTCTCTTTTTGTAAGTGTCGAACAAAAATGTACAACACCTCCTACCCGCATCATTCGCGGCTATATTTGTATAGGAAAAATAATTTTGTTTATGAACGTATCATTGTGATAACATTCACTTTTCTTGGCACAACTTACTCCCATTTAAGTTATCATAAAACGATAAACCTATACATTCTGTAAATTTTAAATTTCTGTATTATTTTACTATTGACAAAGAATTTTGTCCATGCTTTATCGGATTTATTTTCTAAGAATAATAACTTATTAACTCTTAACTATGTAAACTCTTTTCACTAATAATGACGCCATCTTCATCCGCATAGACATATTCATTTGGATTCCATTCTACTTGTCCAAAGTGCAATGAAATATTTCGTTCTCCTTTTCCTTCTTTCACACTTCTATTTGGCATCGTTCCTAACGCTAAAATACCAATATTAATATTCTTTAGTTCACTAGAATCACGAACATACCCATTCACAATAATTCCTGCTAGCTTTCTTTCTTCCGCAATAGCTGCCAAATTATCACCGAGTAAAGCACAATTCGTAGACGCTCCGCCATCAACAACTAATACTGTTCCTTCTGGTAATGTTTGCAATCCTTCCTTCACTAGTACATTATCATCTTTCACTTTTACAGTTGCAATTTTTCCGTAGAATTGTTCTTTCTTCCCAAAAGACCGAAAAGACTGGCGACATATTTGTAATTCCTTTTCAAATTCATCACATAGATCTGTAGTTTTCCACATCTTGTTCCCTCTTTTCCTTTTTCTTTCTACATAACATATTCTTGGCTTATTATCGTTTCCCTGTCTAATATTGCAATAATTTGTATGTACGGGAAAGGATACAAAAACTATTGCCTTAAGAAGCTACCTTTATTATAATCTATTTCACAGATTAAATTCAGAATATTAAAAATTAACAAAGTGAAGAAGGAGGGATTTTATGCAAATACAAACTGAGGCAAAAAACAACCTAGTAAACCAAAGTTTAAAATGCCTGATGCGTACGTACTACTATTTTTTATTGCCTTACTTTGCGCCATTGCTACGTACTTCGTTCCTGCTGGAGAATTTAAAAGGGTTACAAACGGGACCGTTACAACGACAATACCAGGTAGCTACCATTCTGTTCCGCAATCACCCGTAGGATTTGTTTCTTTTTTTACCGCTATTGAAAAAGGAATGACACTTGCTGCTCCTATTATCTTTCTAATTTTATTTACAGGTGGAGCCATTGCAATTCTTGAAAAAACAGGTGCTCTTGACGGTTTAATCTATCATGTTATTAACAAATTTCGTAATCAGCAATTACTTTTCATTTGTATAGTTGCTGCGCTTTTTTCTATTCTTGGAACGACTGGTATTATCGTTAACTCAGTTATCGGTTTTATCCCCATCGGCATCATCGTTGCACGCACGTTAAAATGGGACGCTATCGTCGGTGTAGCAATTATTTATTTAGGTACTTATGCTGGTTTTAATGCTACTATTTTATCTCCCTCACCTTTAGGCATTTCACAAAAGATCGCAGAACTTCCGATGTTTTCCGGGATTGGTTTACGCACCGCAATCTATATATCTTTTTTACTTGCCACTATCCTTTATATAAATTGGTATGTAAAACGCTTGAAAAAATCAAATAAAGGAAGCATCCTTGGCGACAACTGGTTTCCCAGTAACGCTCTTTCAAGCGAAAAAGAAACAGAGAAAAAAGAAGTCCCTTGGACGATACGTCATAAATTAATTTTACTCGTTTCAGCTTTATCATTAATTGCATTTTTAATAGGCGCTTTTCGTCTACATTGGACGGACGCAGAAATGACCGCTACTTTTATTTTCATAGCAATTACAGCCGGAATAATAGGTGGTATGAAAGCAAACGATATCGCATCTACTTTTCTAACTGGCTGCCAAAATCTTATCTACGGTGCTCTAATCGTTGGAATGGCTCGTTGTATTTCAGTCATTTTAGAACAAGGCAAATTACTTGATACTATCGTTAACCAACTCGCACAGTCTCTTGAAGGACAAAGCCCTGTATTTGGCGTTATCGGTATGTACGTAAGTAGTGCTGCATTACATTTCCTTATTTCATCCGGGACAGGAGAATCGGTTATTTTTATTCCGATATTAGCTCCATTAGCTGATTTCATGCACATTACACGCCAAGTTACAGTACAGGCTGTTATGCTTGGGGAAGGTGTAGTAAACTGCTTAAATCCAACTTCCGGTGTTTTAATGGGCGTTCTCGCAGCAAGCGGGATTTCTTATGGAAAATGGATTCGTTTCATGGCTCCACTTGCACTCATTTGGTTTATCATTGGACTTGTTTTTCTTATTGTTGGGGTGAATATTGAGTGGGGACCGTACTAAAATACCCATATATAATTAACTTGATAAAATATCTATCCTATTCTCCTCTTCAATCCTATAAAAATCATTTATTCTAGTAAAAATATAAGAAGGGATTGATCATAATGATCAATCCCTTCTATCAAAATATAATACCTTTAAAAATCTTAGTTCCAAATTTTATTTACCCATTCAGGATGATCAATAAAAGGATTGCGGTTATGTTGATATTTTGTAAAAATCACTTCATTACGCTTTCGCTCTAAATCATCGACCGGGTCTTGTTCATTCCATTTTAATAAAACCGATAGTTTCCCCATGTATGGATCTTTATTGTTATTCACTTTTTCATTTAGTTCTAAATCTATTTCGCCGTTGTCCCCCTCGTAACGAACAGCCATATAAAACAGCATTCTAGCAATATCTCCTTTTACACTATCACGAGGTTCCCAAGAATCACTATCATATTTACATTCTGTCGCTTCAGAATGATTCACACCACCATTATCAAAATCTAAATTCCCTCGTGAACTATTTACAGATACATCCGTCGCTCTTAAATGATGTAGATCTGTTCCAGGTCCTGCAGTCGTTCCAAAGTCACCGTGAGATTTTGCCCAAACATGCTCACGGTTCCAGTTATTTACTCCTGATCCATTCGTAAGCTTCCCTTGCGAACGACCAGTATATAAGAGTATCACATTATTTTTATTATTTGGATCTTCATCAGTATCTCTTAGTGCTTCCCAAACCGCACTGTATGATAACTTTGTATGATTATCAATAATATTATGCAGTTCCTTCTTTAATTCTAAGCCCGTTTTTCCTATTGCGTTATTATAATATGTATCGTCATAACTTTTTACAATAATCTCTTGTGCTGATGCAGAAGCTACTTCACCGTGTATAGTATCTGTGAATGATAGAGATGCAGAACCTAAAATAAAAAATGAAGATAGTGTAATCATAGCAATCTTTGTATTTCGAAACTTCATATACCCATTCCCCTTTAAAATATAATTTGAAGCTACTAACTAAAAAATGCTTTCTCCCCCAAAACTTTTAGAAACCCATACCCACCCTTTTCTTTTTATTTAATACAAAACTCTATTGAGTTTATATCATTTCCAAACTTTTTGTTTATCTACTTTCCAAACAATTTTACTTTTCACAAGAAATATCCTTCTCCCGTAAAGATTATTAAAATATTCTTTACAATTAAAAAGTAGTTTAATATTAACTTATAAATTTAAATTAATTTATGCAATAATGCATATTTGATAAATACTAAAAAAAAACAGTTTGAATAAAAAGCATTCAAAGAAAACCGTGCCACAAAACAGATAAAGTGAAACTTTAATCAGTGGGATTTCGTTCCTCCCTCACCTAACTTCTTTGCTTCCGCTGAATTTTGAAGTGGTGGTCTTACTGCCCGGCAAATAGCGGGATAAAAATCAAGATGATAGCTCGACTTTTCCTTTTTCCATAACTGTCTTTATTTTTGTGTAAAACCTTTCTTTCTCTGAATAATACGTACAAAAATAGATTGGATACCATGTAGGCACCAATCTATTTTAATTAAAGAAACTGTGTCAATTCTGAGTTCACAATACGTTGTGCAGTAATGATAACACTGTCAGCTGTTAGTCCATAAACACTATATAGTCCACCAGGTTGATTAGGAACAATTTGAACTTCATATTCAAATGCTTGTCCAAGAGCAGGATGAACTAAACTTAGAGTTGCAAAAGTAGAAGCATTAGAATTTACATTGAAGTTTACCTGTTCAATTAATACTAATGAACCGTCAAGTCTAAAAACTCTAGCTACTCCAGTAAGTGGGCCAGCAGTACGGTTAAGGATCTTCACCCTAACTCTATTTGCATTAGCAGGTTGATTGCCTACGTTTTCAATTGGGCCTGTAGTAAGAGCCATATAACATCACCTCCATTATATTATTATGATATTCAATCGTACACATTAACGTTATAATCTAATTACCCAATTTATTTAAAATAAAAAGAAGCTCCAAATTCTATTATATTTAGATCATGGATATTAAACTTAATAAAATTAAATGCAGGAACATATTTGATATGTTCCTGCATTTTTAATGTGGGTACCGCTACATAGCCATCTAGCTAAGATTTTGAAGTACTTCAAAATCAAAAATCTCATCTCACCACAGTTTTCTATGGGAATCCAGTGAACAGCTTATTTACATAATTTTCATTATTGGAAGTGAATACCAATAACCAAGCGTATTACTATTCTTTACATGAGTAACAGTTCTAAAATTGATTTTTAATAGAAAAAAAGGGTTACAGATTCGATTGTAACCCTTTTTCCAAATATTTTTTGTTTTATACGATTTCTATAATGATTACAGGACTGAAGTATGATTCAAAATAGCGTTGATTATATGATTCCAATCGTCACAGTGAATCTCGTGACCCGATCCTTCTAAGGGTAGTAACACAGCATGCGGTATTTCATTAACAAGAGCAAGACCATGCTCGTATGAAAGCACTGTATCTTCTGTACCATGGATAACCAAAGTAGGTATATTGATTTCTTTTAATCTCCCCTCATAAGAATCCTCACCTTTAAGAAGGGAATGATTAAACATACTGAGTAGATTATTTGCCCGTTTTATTTCGTTTTCTACCTGCTTATAAGCCCTCTTCTTATCGAATTTATGCTTTGAACCACAAAGTAATGCTGATCCTGCAACCAAGTAATTTGCAACAGATTCTTCATCCGACCAATTTAGTTTGGCCGCATTAGTATGGTAAGCGAGTATCTTTTCATCGATCGGAGGCAAATTTCGGTCGTTATCTTCAGAACCAAAAATACCTGATGCAATCAAAGTTATACTTATAACTCTCTCAGGGTTCCTTAAGGCTACAATTTGAGCAATCATTCCACCCAATGACATTCCAACAATATGTGCTTCGTCAATATGATATGCATCGAGTACCCCAATCGCATCATCAGCCATATCTACCACAGTATAGTGGGAACTCCCCGGTTCATAAGTAGTTGACCGTCCGACATCTCTATTATCATAACGAATAACATATCGGCCCGTATCAGCTAATTGTTGACAAAATTCCTCATCCCAATAAACCATTGAACACATGGCTCCCATAATTAGTAAGACTGCTGGATCTGCTGAATTTCCAAAGCTCTCTGTACATATATCAATTTTATTAATTTTAATAATCTTTTCAGTCATGATTAACTCCTCATTTCATTCGTATTTAGTTAATAAAAAAGACACAACCAAATAAACCCACACATTTTGAAAAAAATAGTCAGGCATAACGAATTGTGTTTAAAATTAACGTAAACGAATGAACTTGATAATCATGTTCAACACTCTCCTATATAATGAAAATAAGGATAAAACCCTTATTTTCATTATAACATAGCTCTATCAGTAGTAATATAGGTTCATTTCTTCTTATTTTATAGTTAAAAAAGTAATTTTTACTGTATGAATCTGCACTCTTAGTTGAAGAAAAGACGATGTATACAATATCCAAACCTAATTAATATAACGTCTCATTATCAGTAGTTAATACATCTAGAAGTCTAAAAAATATCCTCCAGTTAAGTACTCTGGAGGATATTCATATTTACATAATCATTCTTACAAGAAGCCACACAAAATGAAACCTCTTTAGTACCCAAAAGGCTTACTCTTATCTATTAATAACTGTACATCGTCTTGCTCCTCTACAGATTAAACGCTCGGCTTCTCTTAATGAAATTGGAACAAGTACAGCTTCATCAACATCGTCTTCTACATCAAAAACCGCAAATGCTTCCCCACCTACGATTAAAACACAAATGAATTCTACTTCTAAATCATCATGAGACCTAGGAATACAATTGGAAATAGTACAACGTTGAATACCCCCTGCTAACAATGTTCTAGCTTCTTGCTCAGATATTCGAATAAAAACAAATTCCTCTATGGCTACATTTCCAACTTCCACTTCAATTTCTACTAGAAGAAAGAATCTGTTTCTAATTCTCACTATACAATTTGCTCCAATTGAAATAATATCTTCATTCATTCTTTTCACCTCCTTTAATACTATAAAATTCACAAAGAGGTGAAATGGTGTGGACAAGCAAACAAAAAAGTTGTTTTTTTGAAATGTGAGACATCAGCTAACAACTATCATCAAAAAAACAGAAAAAATACCCTACACAACAGGAAGTTTTCTCTGTTTTTAGTCTGTATACGATATTCAAAAATAGTTAACATAACGTCTCATTATCAGTAGCAATGAAAAAGGAGAACCCTGCTCTCACAAGTGAAACTTCTTTTTTAGTTCTATGAATCTAGACATTTTTTATACATTCCTATCCTAACGCGGTTTTAGTGTTCTTGTTTGTTACTGGATTAGCCAAAAAACTGTATAAAATCTTTCATACTCTTAGCGTGCTTTTTCAAAAATACTGGCATCCCCCAACTTGTGCTTTCTTATGGATATTTCTTGACCCCTTATTAAAACACTCTCCGGTTCTTTGTCTATCTTTAAGAATAAACTCTGCTTGTTTATTTCAAGTTCTTACATCGAGGATTTACCTTCTCCCAAAGCCAAACAAACAATTCAGATTACATGCCTATATCAAACTAAACATTCAATCTTTATCCAGTTTGTAAATAAAAAAGGACAATCAGCCCCATAATGGACTAACTATCCTATAAATTATTATCTAAATTCAATAAAGTGAAACTTTAATCAGTGGGGGTTTTGTTCATCCCCACTGATTATCAGCCCTCACCAATCGTGCTTTTACGGGCAGTTAATCCCCACCTAATTTCTTTGCTTCCGCTGAATTTTGAGGTGAGGGTCTTACTTATTGCCCGGCGAATAGCGGGATAAAACCAGAACTTCTTTTCCTACGTATATTTACTTCGTTACTTCACCAAACTGCGCTCTCGTCACTTTCGCCAAGTCATCTACTTTAAGCTCAATTTGTATTCCAATTTTCCCGCCACTTACTATCATCGTTTCAAGTGATTGGGCACTTTCATCAATACATGTAGAAAATAACTTCTTCATTCCGACTGGTGAACAACCGCCACGAATATATCCTGACACTTTCGTAATATCTTTCACAGCAATCATTTCAATCTTCTTTTCACTTACTGCTTTTGCGGCAGCTTTTAAATTTAGTTCCTCATCTACCGGAATAATAAACACATGATAATTTTTACTATTCCCTTGAGCGATTAACGTTTTATATACTTCTCTCACTTCTCGTCCAATTTTCTCGGCTACTGATATGCCATCAATTTTCCCATCGTCTGGATCATATGACATCATCGAATATTCAATTTTTTCTTTATCTAATATTCGCATCGCATTTGTTTTATCTTTTTTCATAACGTTCTCCTTAAAAGGTTATTTCATATTATTAAGTTTTATTATACACCCTTTTCCATTTCTCCTACATAACTTCACGTATATTTCAAAACTAAAAATATTGATAATTCAAAAATCATCTGATATAATTTGGAAAAACTTATGTTAAGGAGAGATTTGTAATGCGAAATTTTAATACTTCTTTCCAACTTCATCATCATACGTAACGCCGTGTATCCGAAGAAAAATTTTTCTTCGTGGGTACAGGGCTTTTCCTGTTGACCCACGAAGCGTTCATAAAGCTATGTGGGTATTTTTATACCCGCATAGCTTTTTTAAATTTTAAAATAGGAGTGATTACAATGGAAATGAAAAATGTAAAAGGCACAAAAGACTATTTACCAGAGGAGCAAGTGCTGCGAAATAAAATTAAAAGGGCTTGTGAAGATACGTTTGAACGATACGGATGCAAACCGTTAGAGACACCGACGTTAAATATGTATGAGCTTATGTCTTACAAGTACGGCGGTGGCGATGAAATTTTAAAAGAAATATATACACTTGAGGATCAGGGAAAACGTGAGCTTGCCTTACGATACGATTTAACTATTCCATTCGCAAAAGTTGTGGCAATGAATCCGAATATTCGCCTCCCTTTTAAACGTTATGAAATTGGGAAAGTATTTCGAGATGGGCCAATTAAACAAGGAAGATTTCGTGAATTTATACAATGCGACGTTGATATAGTCGGTGTAGAATCAGTCATGGCAGAAGCGGAACTCATGAGCATGGCGTTTGAGCTGTTCCAAACATTAAACTTAGAGATAACGATCCAATATAATAACCGAAAATTGTTAAATGGTATTCTTCAGGCCATTAACATCCCTACTGAATTAACAAGTGACGTCATTTTATCATTAGACAAAATCGAAAAGATTGGGATTGATGGTGTACGAAAAGATGTATTAGAGCGCGGCATTTCTGAAGAAATGGCTGATACAATATGTAATACTGTATTATCTTGTCTAAAGCTTACAATTGTTGACTTTAAAGAAGCTTTCAATAACCAACTCGTTGCCGATGGAGTAAACGAATTGCAACAATTACAGCAATATTTAATCGCTCTCGGAATAAATGAAAATACGATATTCAATCCGTTTTTAGCAAGAGGACTCACAATGTATACAGGGACTGTATATGAAATCTTCCTAAAAGATGGCTCAATTACATCTAGCATAGGTAGTGGCGGCCGTTACGATAACATTATCGGAGCATTCCGTGGTGATAATATGAACTATCCAACAGTCGGTATCTCATTCGGTTTAGACGTTATTTATACAGCACTATCGCAGAAAGAAACAATATCATCTACAGCGGATCTATTTATCATCCCACTCGGGACAGAGTTACAATGCTTACAAATTGCCCAGCAATTACGTTCTACCACTTCCTTAAAAGTTGAACTTGAACTAGCAGGACGCAAATTAAAACGTGCCCTTAATTATGCCAATAAAGAGAATATCCCTTATGTGCTTATCATTGGTGAAGACGAACTTAGTACAGAAACCGTTATGCTAAGAAATATGAAGGAAGGTAGTGAGGTGAAGGTCTCCCTTTCTTCTTTAAGTAGTTATTTATAATACGAACCACCCTCGTTTGGGTGGTTTTTCTATTTTATAGATAATCAATAATTAGTTTACATAAAATAATTACAAGCTACCTAAAACTAAAACTAAAACTAAAACTAAAACTATATAATATCCAATTACCTGTTATTTTTAGTAATATATAGATGTATATTGTTTTAGGAGGATTTACTTTGAAAACTTACATACAAGCACTAAAGTGGATCACAGGAATCTATCATCTTTTATTAATTCCTTGTTATTATTTATTTCCAAGTCTTGTTAACCTAGATGGATTACCTTTACTACTATTGATTGCTTTACATATCACTACTATTTTATTAGCTAAAAAAGCAGGGATGAATACGTACGCTCATTATATAGGTATTATCGTTACTCTAGTTGCCTTCTTTCCTTATATAGAAATCCTTCTACATATTATAGCAGCCATTTTTCTTTTATTAGATGCTGTTTCTATGAATGCAAAAGAAGTGTATGATTCATAGATGGATAAAATGAAACTTTAATCCATAGAGTTTTGAGATAGGTTGGCAAAAAGGATTTACTTTTTAAGTAAACCTTTTTTTCATTTTTAATTACTTTCCTTACTCAAGACTAATAAAAGAATATTCTGTTTAATTTTTATAAATTTCTAAATATTTATAAAACATTCAAATTAACATACATTTTAGTTATGTAAAAAATCTAAGTTTTAAGGAGATGAATCCATGCTGAAAAAGTTGGTAGCAGGTGCATTATTAACTGTTTTGTCGTTAACTGGAGGACTGGGATCAGTATCAGCTAGTACCGAAAAAGATTATACGATTTCCTCTTTCGAATATGTAACTGTAGATGAAAAGACTGTTGATTCGTTTAACAAATTGAGTGCTCCATTAAAGGAAGACGTAAAAATAACGTTAGTTCTACCGAAACAAAATCAAAATGGAGACTGGTTATCTTATGGATTTTCGAGCAAAGAAAGTTTAGAGTCTTTTATTGAAAAAGATAAACAAAGGTTGAATAATTCAATCACTCCCCTTGGTGTTGGAGGAAGCGGACCTGGTAGTACAGACTTCTATAAACTCACAAATCAAGGTAGCGAGTATTTTTCTCTAAGTAGCGGTTATAAAAACTTGTCTGCTAGTTGGCAAAATCAAATTGTTTCTGTACGTACAGCATCCCCTACCGCTAGCTATTCAACAACACTATGGGAACGTACTTCAACTGAAGGATATGGAAAAGGTGTTGTTTTTAAACATGCTGATTGGTATGGTCAAATTGCAAACTTAAATAACTTTCCAACTTCAGCAGTTGAAGTTAAAAAGTAAAAATATAGAAATAAAAGGTGTTTTCACGTATGGAAACACCTTTTATTTCTACAACTATTTCACATATCTCGTCTATACCAATTTCAACTCTTAATTATTATCTTTCGTATTCCTACTCTCCAAAACCTTCTCCATATTATGAGTTGCCCATTCCATCATTAATAGAATCATTGGACGAAGAGATTCACCAAGATCAGTTAATGAATATTCTACTTTTGGCGGCACTTCACGGTATACTTCGCGATGTATGATGCCATCTGCTTCAAGTTCTCTCAGCTGCAGTGTTAACATTCTTTGTGTGATATTTGATTTTAATCTTTTTAATTCATTAAACCGCTTTGTACCATCTAATAAATGATACAAAATTACCCCTTTCCATTTCCCTCCAATCACCTCAACCATAGCTTCAACTGGACAAGAATATTTATTTAAAAATGGGTAATTTATATTATTTTCGTTTGGACAATCCATAATAAATCCCTTCCCTTAACATTAGTATCTTTTTTGATACTATACCACATAAATGTGCGTACTTGTATCTATGTTACTTTAAAAATATAATTTACTTACAAAAATAAATTCATGAAAAGAGGAACTTTTATGACAAATACAAAAGAAATTACAAAAGAAAAAATTATGGAGGCTTTTCATTTCAGACATGCATGTAAAGAATTCGATCCTATGCACAAAATTTCAGAAGAGGATTTCAAATTCATTTTAGAAACAGGCAGATTATCTCCTTCTTCTTTTGGATATGAGCCTTGGAAATTTATTGTCGTACAAAATAAAGAATTAAGAGAAAAACTACAACCGTATTCATGGGGCGCTGGTGGGCAACTTGCAACAGCTAGTCATTTTGTTATTGTTCTTTCAAGAAACATTAAAGATATGCATTATGATGCAGAGTATATTAAATATATGATGAACGATATTATTGGATTGCCTGAAGACACTCAAAAAATTAGATATGAATTCTTCAAAAAGTTCCAGGAAACAGATTTTAACTTATTACAATCCGATCGTGCTGTATTTGATTGGGCATCCAAGCAATCTTATATCGCTTTAGGTAATATGATGACGAGCGCAGCTCAAATCGGTATTGATTCTTGTCCAATAGAAGGATTTGATAAAGAGGAAGTAGATTCTTTACTTCGTCAAGAAGGCATTATACAAGGCGATAATCTTGAAGTATCAGTTATGGTTGCCTTTGGTTACCGTAAAGAAGAGCCAAAGCGTGATAAAACAAGACAGACTATGGATACAATTGTTGAATGGATTAAGTAATATAGCACAGACAAATAATGCTCCTAATAGCTGTATACTCATACTAAAGAAGAATCAATTGTTTTCTTACGTATGAATTTGGTTTTTCATGGAAAGATATGTTAGTATGTATACAGTTTGAGTGCTCTATTTTTAGAGTCGAACAGGAGGAGAATGAATATGTCTGATATTGAAGTTGGCGAAGTGTTTACTCTTAGTGATGAGAATAACGAAGAGCAAGAAGTAGAAGTACTTGGAGCGATGGATGTCGAAGGCGCAGAGTATATTGCAGTTGCCTTTGTTGAAGATATCCAAACAGAAACTGAGGAAGACATTGATATTTTCTTTTTAAAAGTAGAAGAAGATAATGAGTTTTCATACATTGAAAATGATGAAGAGTTTGATAAAGTATCTGCTGCTTTTGATAAGATTTTAGATGAACAAGAACAAGAGTAAACACGAGGGGGATGCATATCCACCCTCTTTTTTTATTCATCACTCATTCAGTGATTTATGCAGTAACTCCAGTACATCTTTCATCGCAAAAGGTCCATCTTTTTTAACATGCTCCGCAAATTCTGAAACGAGACATAATGTTCTCACACTTTCGATTGGATGTTCTCCTGATGCACTTTCAGCTGAAAGCATAACTGCATTCGTCCCGTCCAGTACAGCTTGAAACACATCAGTCACCTCTGCTCTTGTTGGAATAGAATGATCTACCATAGATTGAAGCATTTGTGTTGCTGTAATGACATATGTATTCGTTCGATTACATTCCTGAATCATCATTTTCTGTAAAAGCGGAATGCATTGATACGGTAACTCTACTCCTAAATCGCCCCTTGCAATCATAATTCCATCTGCTTCTTTACATATATCTTGAAAATTCTCGATTGCTTCCATCGTTTCTATTTTTGCAATTAAATTAGGTGACGTTTCTTTATACTGTTGTATAAAATCTCGTATTTCTTTTATATGACTAGGTTTTCTTACGAAAGAACATGCGATAAAATCAACATTCTCCTCTAAAAGAAACTGAATATCTTTTTTATCTTTCTCTGTAATAGCTGGTAAACGAACAGCCGCATCTGGTAAATTAACTCCTTTATGAGATGAGATATTGCCACCTGTTTTTACCTTCGTTTCTATTTTGTCCGTACTTATCTTTTCAACAATTAATTCAACTTCTCCATCATTAATTAAAATTCTACTGCCTACTTTCACATCATTCGCAATTCCTTCATAATCAACACTCGCTTCTGTATTACTCCCTGTAACTGGTTGTGTATGTAAAATAAAAGAATCTCCTGCCTGAAGTGTAATTTGCCCTCCTTTCACTTCACCTAATCTTATTTTAGGTCCTTGTACATCACCCAAAAATTTAATAGAGTCATCTAATGATTTCACTAAACGAATGATGTCTTTATGACTTTCATGCGTGCCATGCGATAAATTCAGTCGAACAATTTTCATACCATTCTTTATTAACTGTGCTAATGTTTCTTTATTATTACTTGCGGGTCCAATTGTACAAATTCGATCGATTGTCATTTTTGTCACCATCCTTTTTTTAATAAGTTTCCCATATGAACTTAAAAATAACAGAGATTCTGACATGAATAGATTTAAATTTACATGAATTTCATAAAATTAAACCTGTATCCCTTGCTGGCTAAGCATTAGAAGATATATTCGCTTTTTTGCAAATGAAGACATGTTGAATCGAAAGTAAAAGAAAAGTTAAGTATGGGATAAACCATTGAGAGTTTCGAAATTTTCATATATTGTATGAATTGAGTTCGAACTCAAAAATTTAAAAAGGTGGGAAAATTAGTGAATATGAAAAAATCTTTATCGGTGACAACTTTAGGGTTAGCGGTTTTAGGTTTTGGTTTTACTAATAACGCAAGTGCTTCAGAGGTCGATACTGTAGACAGGCAGCCCGTTTTAGTTGACTTTGATACAATTCAATCAACAAAAACATCTAGTGTTCCTAGTTTGACTGTTGCAGCTGCACCTAAGAATGACTCTAACATTAGCGTATATACTCCCTTTTTTGGTAACCCATATGCAGTTGCTAAATCGAAATCAACTACGACCGAAGACTATGTTTATGCAAAAGCAAGAACTTTCAATGGCGATGGCTCATTAGTAAATACGAAAAGTAATAGTGCAAAAAAATCATCCTTTGTCAGTGCTACAGCGACCAACACAAGCGTTTATTATGGAGATGATTACGCTATCGGTAATCATACCTATAAATTAAGTGGTTATAATGATGTGAATCACGAAACAAAAGCCTTCTGGTAAGAAAGAGAAAAAAGATATGCATCTTGCATATCTTTTTTCTCTAATACTTTACATATATTGAGGTGCTATTTATGAAACAAATATATATTATTATCGGTGTTTTACTCATTTCATTACTTACAATTTATATTTTGTTCAATACTTCAATCATACAACCTCATCCACCTTCTAAAGAAAATAAGAGAGAGCAACAAACCAATACTATTTCTTACGGATTGAAGGATAATCAAGGCCAACATATTAACAACGGTAGCACAATTACTAGTGAGAATAATAAAATTAATGTATCATTATCATTCGTACATACTATTAACGAAAACCGAAAATATGGATTAATTGTTCTAGAAGATTACGAACAAAAACCTTTTAAAATAGAAGATACTACTAATGAAATATCACACTATTTTTTTGATATGAAACCAAACAGCTCAATGACTACGAAAATCTCTTTACACACTTCTCCTAATGCAAGTGAATTAACCTTTTTAATAATTAAAAAACCTGAATACAAATTAAAAGATAATAACTTAAATAAAGCAGCTATTTTAGAAGATATTCTAAGTATGCGATACTCAATGCATCCTCCTCAGAAAGAAAGCGAAAAAATAAAACTCTCCCTTATAGATCCAGATGCTATTTTAAAAGATGGTCTTTACGAACCATTATTTGTTACGAACCGTGAAGAGAACTTACAAACTGTCTTCTTTGAAAAGGAAGGCAAGCAATTAACCCTATCAAACGGTAATGAAACGAATGATGAAATGACTTACGCAATCGTGGCTTTTAAAGATTGGAAACAAGTTGAAATATTTAACAATAGAAAAGTCGTTTATACTAAAGTTGCACCTGAAACGAGGCAAATCTTTAATTTCATATTGCCTTCAGTGGATCAGGAAAGTAATTTTCAACTCGTCGCTTTTCCATTTCCTTTTAAAGTTAGCGAAGAAGATTATGTCAGTCAACAAGCATTCAGTTCTTTTCGCATCGTAATTGAAAATGAAAATAAATAAGTTATACTATGCACAGTATAACAACCAAAAAAGGCCTACTCACACGAGTAGGCTTTTGAAACTACGAAAGTTTCGTCAATAACTGATTTAAATCTTTTTTCGTTTTCGTCGTTAAAGATTTCATTTTATTAATATCGATTTTTTCTTTCTCCGCTCCTACAATTAACGGATACATACTTTGACCGATTGTTTTAGAATCCGTCGGATGTGATGCCTCTAGCTCTTTTTCAATCACATCCCACTTTTCATTAATTTGTTTGCCAAGCTTATTCACTGTTTCCAATTTCGGATTAGCAGCTAACTGCTTGTCCAAGCTATCAATTAATGCTACAACTTCTTTAACATTCGTTTTCACAGCAACACTTTTCTTCGGATCTTTCGTTGTCTTTCCGTTATTGTTTGTACTTGTGCTTGAATCTGTTGTTTTCCCGCTAGTCGTTTGATCATTCGTTTTTCCTGTCGTCTCTTTTTCTTTTGTTTTTACATTCTCGTTTTGAGTTGACGTTTTGCCATTACTTTCTGTTCCTGATGATTCTTTCGTATTTTTTGCATCCTTATCTGTTTTTTCATTTGAAGAAGTATTTGTTTCTTTTTCAGTATCTTTCGTTGTTTTTGACGCTTCATCTGCACTTGTCGTTTTTGCTTCTCCATCATTTTGCGCAGTTACTTGCTCTTTCTTTTCCGTTTCTTTATCTGCTGAAGGACTACAAGCTGCCATAGTAAGCATAGTACCAATTGTTATCGATGCGATAGCGACCTTTTTCATTTTCATATAAATCCCCCTATGTTTTACATAATTTATCCTCCCCTTTACGATTCGATTCCCCCTTAAAAAATCCCTTTTCATACGAATTACCATCTTTCCGACAGTAATCTTCATAATAATACGTACAAAAACTGATAAACTCATTTTAATATTCGAGTTTCTTCTACTTCATTTTTCTACTCGCAAGTAAAAGAAAAAGAGTATATTGTCACATTAAGAATTACTATCTTCATATGACGATATACTCTTCTATCAAATTTTTATGTTTCTTGACATTTTATTTATACAAAAAAATAAAATTTTCTTTCGTTTTTTGTTTCTCAACATTTGTTAACATAATATTTTTATGAATAACCACCATTCGAGTGAATGACTTGCCCAGTAACCCATTTCGCTTCTTCACTTACTAAAAAAGAAATTAAGCGCGCAGCATCCACCGGTTCTCCTACTTTACCTTGCGGGAACTTCCATACTAAATGATGCTTCAGCTCCTCTGTAATCCATCCTGTATTCGTCGGTCCTGGATCTACAGCATTCACTGTAATCCCCTTCTCCATCGCAACTGGTGCTACTGACTTTGTAAATGCTTCAATTGCCCCTTTCGTTGCTGCATATGCTAGTTCATCTGGCATTGGACCTACTGACTGTCCTGAAGTAAGATTAATAATACTCCCGCCCGTTTTAAGTGAATAATGTTTTATAAACAATGAACTTAATAGCATAGTAGCCCGAATATTAACTATATAATGTTTATCCAACTGCTCTACATCTAATTCCTCAATTCTCGTATGAGTAGAATATACTGCATTATTAACTAGAATAGATGGATCACCTAACCGTTCTGATACCATATAAAACAAACGATTTGGCGAATAAGACTGCGATAAATTGATTTCTGCCATTTCACATCGAACATCGTAACTTTCAATTTCCTTTTTCAGCAAAAAGGGTTCTTGATCACTCATTCCCCATGGCATCGCTTTATCATACTTTGGCCAGTACGTGAAAAAAATGTCTATCCCCTTTTGAGCAAGCACCTTGCATACAGCTGCACCAATTCCATTCAGACGAGTTGCCCCTGTTACAATTGCTATTTTCTTCACCTTTTTCTCCTCCATCTATACACAGATCCCCTGCATGAATACAGAGGATCTATCTTCTTATTGAATATTTGACAGTATACGTTCAGCACCTAATTTTAACATTTTAATAAAGATATAATTTACAATCGTAAACATTACAAATAAAACGATAAACATAACCCACAGTCCGACATGAAGGAAGAAGTATAATACACTTACTCCCCCCACAATAATTAAAGCTATTAAAATATTAGCTAAAAAATTCCACAAAGTTGTATATCGACTTTTAAATAATTTCTGCTCTGTATCCCAATGAATATCTGCAGTTTGCGCGTCCCAGCGTGTTCCGATTAAATTAATTAATAACAACCCGTTCGCACTTAGTAAAAACCACAGTATCATAAAGACTGGAGAAATCCCAGCTACAACTGCCATCGTAATACCGAATACTGCTAAAATAATCACATTAATTAACCAAGCAGTGATTGCTTTCGCAAAAAAGATATCCGAAGCCTTTACTGGTAAATAACGATTTACAAACCAAGAGCTTCCATCTCGCGAAAATGACGTTGTTGCAATGACGTTACTACCCATTAAAAATAACGATGCACAAAGGCCAACACCAATTGCAAATCCTGTTGTCTTTGGATTGTTAATATACTCTGTAATAAACTTTAAATTTCCATCTTGCACAAATAAAATAAAGAACAACATAATTGGCATAACGAAAGTTTGTACAATGCAATTTAAGAAAAATTGTGGTGTACGGAATAACGTTTTAAATTCTTTTTTCACATACGCTTTTAAATGCGAACTTTGTACTGTTGATTTCTGTAAACCTTCCGCCGAAATAACTTGTTTCTTTGCTGTACTCGTTGAAAGTCCAATAACCCCTTTTAAATATGTACGCTCTGCTATGTAATAAAACAACACAAAGAAGACAAATGAAATAACTGCAAAGATTATTACATATAAAGGTCCCTTCCAATTTGCACTTTCTACTAATGCCACTGCTCCAAAATATGTAGTTGGAAAATAATTTGTCATTTGTACTAAAAGAGAAGATTGATTATTTACAAGGTATTCCGCAGCCCCATCTCCAGAAAACGCACTTTTATTTCTCCACTGCATAAATACGTTAATTCCTACAATAAATAATATACTTACGATTCCAATAAATATATTTCCTCGATCTTTATTTTTCGCTATATTTGTATACCTCATAATAATTGTCATCAGTAACGAAGCTAATACTAACGGCACGATTGGGAAGAGTAAGTAAATAAAAATCATATATATGTAATATGTAATAAATGCGCCACTTTTTAAACCGTAAGTAATGAAGATTGGTAATAAAATAAATGAACTCATTACGTATTGTGTAATTAATACCGTTAAAAATTTTGCCGAAATAATTTGCGCTGGTTTTAATGGTAACGGCAGTAACATTTCAATATCATTGCTGTAGTAAAATACAGTTAAAATGTTCGTTATACTCATTAAAAATACCCATATACTCGCAATCGCAAGTCCCATTGCAATAATCATTCCCGGCCCTTGCCCTAATTGTTTCAGACCTTCATACATTCCGTGCGTCATCGAACCAAATATTAAAAATCCAACAAATAAAATAGCTGCAAATGAAAATAAATACGCCCATCGCTTCTTCTTATCTGCTATAAAATCTGCGTAATTTAACTTTAATAGTACCTTCGTTAACGTCCAAATTTTACTCATTGCCCGTCATCTCCAAGAACATTTTTTCAAGTGATTCATTGGATTTAAAATGATCTCTCATTTCATCTAAATTTCCTTTAAACTGCAAATTCCCCTTATTAATAATAGCAACCCGGTCACATATTTTTTCCGCTACTTCTAATACGTGTGTAGAGAAAAATACAATCTTTCCTTTATCCGCATGTTCTCTCATCATTTCTTTTAAAATATATGCAGATTTCGGATCAAGCCCTGTTAACGGTTCATCTAAAATCCATACATCTGGTTCATGCACGAGCACACCAATAATAACGATTTTTTGTCTCATACCGTGCGAATAACTTTGAATTTGATCAGATAATGCATTATAAAGATCAAACTTCTTCGCTAAAGACTCTATTCGTTCTTGTCTTACTTCTTTCGGCACTTCATACATATCAGCCATAAAGTTTAAATATTCAATTCCTTTTAAACGTAAAAACATATCTGGGCTATCCGGCACATAACCAAACGTCTTCTTCGCTTCCATCGGCTCTTCCATAATATTTTTTCCATTAATCGTAATAGTCCCTTTGTCCACCCCGTGAATGCCAGTAATCATCTTAATTGTCGTGGATTTACCCGCACCATTTGGTCCTAAAAATCCAAAGATTTCGCCGCTAGGTACAGATAAACTTAAATCTTTTACTGCATAAGTAGACCCATTATAACTTTTTGACACATTCGTAATTTCAATCATTCCATCCAATCCTTTCCTTAATTACCAAATAACTATATTGATATTATAGCATACTTCTATTTTAAGATTTTTACATTTTTCAGTTTATTTAACCTTTAAAATAAATATACACCCCTAATCCAACAACTAAAACGACAGCTAGTATAATATAAATCATTGTTAATCGTTTAATATTCCCCTTTGTCGCTTTGCTATAATTTGCATCACCATTCCGCCCAATTAACACCGTCGCAATGACAGTAATCACTACAAGTAATACAACGATCATGATCCAAGTTAGCATTTCTTCCTCCCCCTCCTTACAACCATTTTACAATATTATCCTCTTTATTTCGCAGCATATTTCCTCTTTTTACTATTATTATGAAGCAAACTGGAAAACTATTATTACCATTCCTATCCAATTATGATATATTTGTAACATAACGTGACTTATTTCTAACAACGTAAGGAGGACCTATCATGAAAACAACTTGGATAAAATATTTAGGATTTTTCGGTTTCCTCGGATTTTTTTATGAAAAAGGATTGTTTACTATGTTCTGTTTCTTCTCCTTTTTCACATCGTATAGAACAGTTCAACACGATGAACTGTTTGAACAAATTGTCAATAAATCGTGTCGCAATGCATTTATCGTTACATTACTAACTACCGCTATCATTATATTTATTGAAATGTTATTTCCAAACCCGGCGCTACAAGAAATTGATATCGCTCTTATTTTCGGCACACTCATTCTTACGTTCGGTTTTTCTATGTTCTTTTATGATAAACCTGTTGATGAAATGGAAGATGCACCATGGCGTTCGTAACGAAGATAAAAGAATACCGCGCAAAATTGAACATGACACAAGAAGATTTAGCGAAGCAAGTTGGTGTACGCCGTGAAACAATTAGCCACCTTGAAAAAGGTAAGTATAATCCTTCATTGCAACTCGCTCACGATATAGCGAAGGCACTTCATAGTACGATTGATGAGATTTTTATTTTTGAGGATAAATAAAAAATACCGTCATTCTTTCCAAGAAGAATGACGGTATTTCTCATAGATTATCCATATAAAACCGCATGAAATACGCCTAATAGTAAGTATTGATCCTCCATGTAATCTCCATCATATGCATTCATCTCGATGTAATACATATCTTCCTCAAGACGAATGTTCCAATCTGCGATTAAATAGCCTTTTCGTAATAATTTTCCCATTCCAAATGAAGTTTTATGAACAACATATTCTTCTGCCTTATATGTAAAGGTAAATATAAAATTTGCATCCAATAACTTTCCGTCACATACAAGTATTTCATGCTCTGCATCATTATTATCGATGTACGTTACTAAAATCTTTCTTTGGCGCTGCCTACTTACATCCTTTGCAATGACGTGAATATTGTTCTTACTATCCTTTATTTCATAAATGATATTACTACCAATTTTCGGAATAAAATCCAGCACTCTCATCAGCGTATTTTTATAATAGCCCCTTACTACGCCTACTTGCTCGCTTCCATTATAAACCTCTATCGGCGTCGTATCTGCTTTGCTATCACACGGTCGTTTGTAAGAAAGCTGCATCACTCGCTCTCCTCTTAAGTACTGATCAAACGTCACAGGATATTCTATCGCACGCAGTTCCTTATTTAGCTCATATAAATAGCATTGAACGCTCTCTACTAATGTTTCAGTAGAGATACGCTCTTGAAGTTCAAATTCTTGCCAGCTGGAAGAAACATTCCATTGGTTATGATCCTCTTCATAGAAGAAGCCAAGAATGACCTCTTCACGGTCAGCCGTTTCATATTTCATAGGCACGTTTTGCCCGTGTTGAACTTGTTCCATCCACTGACCTAAATAAATGCCCAGCTCTGCAACCTTCATACATGATTTTTGAAAAAATACTCTGTCACCCATACAAATTGTTAAATCCCCTTCGATAAAACCATTTGTATAAGCAACATACCGTGGCTCATCCTTCTGCGGGAGATTCTTGTCTAACTCAAATAAAAACGTTAACATCCTTTATTCACCTCTAGTTGTTACACTAATCATACATGACATCGCATCACGCTGGGAAACTATTTATATACGCATATTTAATTCACGCACTATAACACGTGAATGACCTTGTATAGTAGCTCTATTTTTTGTTCTATATCTTAGTATATGAACTTATAAGAGCGATTTTTCAAATATATCTATCACAACTTATAATATATCAACGATTTTTCGACAAATATCAGCACAATTAAAATGAGGCTACTTTTTCTCCTGCCAACTCCACAATTTCTAAAATTTGTAGCAGATTCTCCACTTCATAAGTCAGATTAACATCTGTCGTATTCTCTTTCAAACTCGGATTATACCAACATGTATCAATGCCGTAGTCTTCTCCGCCTTTCATATCAGAAGTTAACGAATCTCCAACCATAAGTACACTTGATTTATCCGTAATTCCAAATTTCTCAAATGCATAATCAAAAATCTCACGTGCTGGCTTTTGATGACCAACTTCTTCAGAAATAATAATATGATCGAAGAAATTACTTAAAGGCGAATTTCCGATTCTTGATTGTTGCACCTTCGTATATCCATTTGTAATAATACCTAGCTTGCAATCTTGTAGATTTTCACATAATTGCACTGCACCTTCTATAAGATGTACTTCTTTCCCTAAGTTTTCAAGATATACATCACTAAATTGCTGCGCATCTACGTCTATATTATGAAGTACAAATAATTGTCTAAATCGCTCTACGGCTAATTCACTTAGCGTAATCATTTTATTTTCTAAATCTCTCCATAATCCATTACTAATCTCTTTATAACTTGCAAGATAATCATTATACCCTGTAGGCATGCCGAACTGTACAAACGCATTGTGTAATGCGTGTCTTTCTGTTTCAGGGAAATCTAATAATGTATCGTCTACGTCGAATAGTATTACTTTGTATTTCATGATGTTTTCCTCAACTCCTATATTCTCATAGCTTAATTATAACAACAATAGTAAAAGGAGGCTAATCCAAATCAGCCTCCTTCTCATTATTAATCTTCCAGCAATAACACTTTCATTTCTTCTAACGAATCTTTCGTAAAGCCAAGAGCTTTTTCGGCGTATGCTTCAACTGATCCGTATTGCTTTTGGATTCCATCAATCGCAGCTTGTAAATATTCGGCGCGCGCTTCAAACATTGCACCTAATATTGCTCTGCTCTCATCATTTTGTAATTTCGCACCTAAAAAGGCCATCATTTTTTCATTTAGCTTTTCACGGAATCCGTTACTTAATAAGTAATCTTCCATTACTGTTTTTTCCGGTACACCTAGTAAAAGTAATAAAAGCGCTGAACCAAATCCAGTACGATCTTTTCCAGCTGTGCAGTGGTTTACTAATGGTAAGTTTTCCAGGTTTTGCGCTAAGTTTAAGAAGCTCACGAATGCCTCGTTACCACTTACGAAATCTTGATTCATTTTCACAAGATACTCACCTGGTTTTCCTAACATAGAAAGGTCACCAACTTGGAAAAATTCATTTATATTTAGATCTTTCGCTAAGTCTTGCATAACTGGTAAGCACACTTGACGAGCACCCGTAATTTCTGGATTCGGCTTATGCTTCACTTCAAAGTCTGTACGGTAATCACAAATTAACTTTAAACCAGACTTTTGTAAATACGCAATATCCCATTCTGTTAGTCCTGCTAATTCTTCAGAACGGTATAATTTGCCCCATTTCACTTTACGGCCTTCTGTCGTTTCATATCCTCCCATATCACGGAAGTTAAACGCGCCTTGTAATGGCAGTCTACGCTCAGCTACTGTTACTGCTTGTCCATTACTTCCTACTAATCTAAAATATGGACGTTCATTTTCACTCGGGTTTTCAATTGTATATGATAATTCTCCATTTACCGTTGCAAGTAATTCTCCAGTTTCTTCAATATGTTCTGGTGAAGTACTCCAATAAATACGAACTTCTTCTATATTATTTTCCCATTTTATTTGTAACGTATTATCTTCATTTCTCTCTACAGTTGCTTGTAACCAATGTCTTTGCTGCTCCATTCTTTCACCAACGCTTTCTCTTATAGTCAAATCTTACTCTATTTTATTATAGGAATAACTACTTTGTCGTTCTCATTTTTCTTTTTATCTTACAAACAGGCGAAAAGTTCTTTTACTTGTTCAAAATTTGTACACGGGTTCCCACTAGATGTGTCCCAGGGTATATCTTAAAACTCCCTCACATACCGCTCAGTACAACTCAGCAACTGACATCCGTTCTTTTCAAAAACATCCTTCATCCACTCATTTTGTATATTTGTCTCACCAATATAATAAGATGCACCTATTTCCTTTAAGACAAACATCGCACCTGCAAATAGTGCAGCTTCATATCCCTTGTTACGCATATTTGGAGTAACTGCGAAGTACATAAGTTTCCCTTCTTCTAACGTACCTCTTTCAATATGCGGAATTACAATTCCTATCGGCTCTTTACCTACACTCGCTGTTAAGCAATGTTCTTTCCATTGCTCACCAATTTCTTGTAGCATCATATGCACAAATTGATCATGAGCAACTGGTTCTCCCGTCGCTTCATTCCACAGTGAATAAAAAGCCTCTTCTCCAACTTCTTCAATAAGCTTAAAATCAATTTCACTTTCTACATCTTCTACTTCGTATATATCTTTAAATACAATCATGTTTTCCGTAACATATTCAAATGAATACGTTTCAAAACATTTTTTATACACATCATAATTTGGACTTTTTGAAGAGATTTCAAAATGTAGTTTTTCTAATCCACCTTTTTTAGCTTCGGCAACGCAATACTGCATCATTTCCTCTAATTGCTCTTCTGTAAAAATCTCTGCATTATTTTCTTTTATCATAATAGAAGAAGCACTTCTTCTTATTTTAAAATGTTTTTCTAACTGTTCTATCGTCGTCATATTCTTCCCTCATCTATATCATACTCGAATTTCTAATCGTTCTCCTTGCATGAGCAGGATTGTCCTTGAATATATAGAATACTAGAAAAGATCGCATCTTTAAAGTGCGGAGGAGGTTCTCCAGTGGATATTACAGCATTGCAACAACAGTTAGAGCTTATACAACAAAATGACTATACGCAACTGCAACATATAGACGTAAATGAGTTAACTTTGAACATGCTTCAGTATATCGGAACGACTGATAGCTACGTTCGTTACCAACTTATATATAAATGTTTTGCGCATTTCATTCATCATGAATTCCTTATGGACGATCAGCTGAAATTACTTCTGCAAACTTGTTTAAGTGATGAGTATTTATATTGTGACATTTACTCCCCACATACAGATGGGGTTTTCACACGTTCTTACACTGTTTCGTTAATTGCGTTAATACTCCAATTCGCTAATTCGCACTACTTTTGTACAGAGGAGGATATCGAAGAAATAAAAAATAAACTCATTACTTACACAAACTTAGAAACAGATTTTCGGGGCTATATCGAAAATAAAGGATGGGCTCATTGTCTTGCTCACGTATCTGATGCCTTTACTGAAATTGTTCATAATACGTATACCACTTTTGAATGGTACGAAGAATTAATTCATTGTTTATTAAATAAAATCTTTATTCCATCTGACCTTTTTCATAATAACGAAGATGAGCGCATCGTTACTCCATTACTAGCAATGCTGTATCATGATTTTCCTCAAAACGAGTTAATTTCTATTATTCAAAAAAAAATAAAAAGGCTTCCTCAAATTAGAAAACGCCTTTCGCTTACTGAGTATTGTATTTTATGTGCCAATATTAAAACCTTTTTACGCACATTATTTTTCAGAACGAAAGATGACCATAACTTAGCCTTTACAGCACGTAAAACAGAAAGAATGTTAAAAGAACTTCCTAACTATTATTAAATACAAGGAGCAATGACATGGGTTATATTGAAGATATGAGAAATCTAGTAGGAAATCTTCCACTTATTTTAATAGGATCACACGCCATTATATTAAATGAAAAAGATGAAGTATTGCTGCAGTTCCGTACAGATTTTAACCTCTGGGGCATTATTGGCGGTGCCCTAGAATATAACGAAACGTTAGAAGATGCTTTAAAACGAGAAGTGTTTGAAGAAACTGGACTTATTATTAAAGAGCCAGAATTATTCCGTACATACTCAGGACCAGACTTCTTTCAAATCTATCCAAATGGTGATCAAGTACATGGTGTACTCGTTGTTTATATTTGCCGAGAATTCCACGGTGAGCTTGTATGCGATCAAAGGGAATCGAAAGAATTACGCTTCTTTCCGCTTGATGAGTTACCTAGTAATCTTCATCCAGCCATTGAGAAGATTCTTCGCGATTTTCATCAATCCAATAAAAAATAGAAATCAAACAACCTCATTTCCCGTCATTACAACGTGAAATGAGGTTGTTATCGTTCACCGTAAATCCCTATTTCCCCAAAATGATATTAACGCTCTCTTTTTACAACTTTATATCCCTTTATAAAAAGGATAGTTATATAAGAAACAATAAATGAAAGAATAGTATACATGCCCACCCAAAAGAAAAATGCTGGATCGTGCACTGTAACATTTAACATAAGAAAAATAAGAAATGTTACTATTGGCATCACATAAAATGTACCTACTTTATATGCTCCAGCTATTGAAACAATACAAACAAGCAATGGATATATACAGAAAATAAAAATGATTTCACTCAACGTTATGTCCCCCTTTCTGCAGAAATAATAGGTTTCTCGTTCACATTTGGGGGAACAACAAAATTTTATTTTTTATCAATTATTAGTAAATATAATGTTAGATTGTTATCTCAATCTGATTTCCTTCAGGATCACTTACTACACTTTCATAATAACCATCCCCTGTAGTACGCGGCCCATTTAACACTGAGTATCCTGCTTCTCTTAATGTATTAGTTAATTCGTTCACTTTTTCTTTACTATCTACTGAAAAAGCAATATGCGCATATCCTATTGTTTGTGTTTGTACTTTCTCGTCTATCCCTACCTGCTTCATAAGTTCTAGACGCGCACCGCCTTCAAAAGTTATGAAATAAGATTTAAACTGCTTTTTCGGATTGTGATATAAGCTATTTTCTTCACCACCGAAGTACTGTTTATAGAAATCACGCATTCTTTCTAAATCATTCACCCAAATTGCTACATGCTCAATTTTCATAATCGACACCTTTTCTTTTATGTTATTCAACTGGCAATTGGATGCTTCATTGCCAGTACATTTAATTTTCTTTATTTGTTCTCGTAATCATAAGATCAAGTCCAAGGCTTTTTAACCCATATAAATAATCTTCTTTCCAGTTGCTCACTGTTATTTTCGGAATATGTTCTGCCGGAATGTACTGTGGACAACTTTTTACAATCTGATCTATAACAATTTGGTTCACTTCATCATCACAGAAGATGAATCCATGAGGGTTAATAATAGCTATACATGTAGCTATTAAACGAGTAATAGCATCTATATTATATTCCTCTGGATTATTCGAATCTTCACTTCTCAAAGCTTGCAAGAAATTTTTATTATCGTACTGCGGGACGAAAGATATCTCTCCTGAGAAAAATGTGCTTCCGCGTACGACATCTCCATTTACCATAATCCCCGCACCTGGGCCATTTTGACCTGAATACAAATATACAAGAGAGGAATTTTCATTGTTTCCAGTATTTTTATGATAGCCGAGCACTGCAGCATTCATATCGTTTTCTATTACTACTGGTATAGAAAACAGTTCCTCCAAGTGACTTTTCAAATTAAAATTTTGGAACTTTTCATATCCAGGAATATAGAAAATACGCCCATTATCGACAGCACCAGGAACACCAATTGAGATTGAACTTATCTTTGGAAACGTAGCTATAAGACTTTCTATATGTTCTGTCAATACACTTAGACCCGTATCAATTAATGCACTTGAAGTACTACCTTGTTCTTTTACTTCCCCTAAACAGTTAAAAATTGTATAGTTCGTCTCATTTTTTTCTAAAAATATCGCTAAACCTAACATATATTCTGGATTATATTCATATCGTTTTGCTCTTCTTCCACCACTTGAATCATCTAAACCGGCTAAAGTGACTTCACCGTCTTGTTTCATTTTTTCTATAAATTTACTTATCGTTGGAAAACTGATTTCTAATGTATTACTAAGTTCAACTTTCGTTGCACTACCTCGCTCTAGAAGAGCTGTACGAATGCCGCGAAGGATCGTCTCTTTAATCGATTTTTGAGTAACAAATTGTTCACTCAAATCGCTCACCACCTTAATCAACATACTTATTAAACACTTTTAATAAGTTGCGTTGACAATATATCATACATCATTTTCTAAAGCAATAGAGATGATATATTTCTACTAGCGGCACTCCGTATTTAACTCGATGCATTCTCTCTCATAACAGACGATACAATTCCAGACAAGATAACAAATAATAAAACAGCTAGCAAAGCATTACGTATCCCGAATGCTTCTCCAAGTATTCCTAAAAATGGTGGTCCGACTAAAAACGCTGTAAAACCGATGATAGAAACTGCAGCAACATTAGAAGTCGCATTTTCACTGTCACCTCCAGCAGCAGAAAGCCCAATCGGGAAACCTAACGCGGCACCAATCCCCCACAGTACTACACCAAGTGCTAGAAAATATGAGTTACTCCCAAATATGACGATTGTCATTCCTATAATCGCCATCATAATAGTAGCACGCATAACCGCGACACGACCGAATCGATCAAGAAAATAACTACTGCACATTCGAGCTAATGTCATTGCCAATACAAAAATAGTGTACATAATAGAACCTGTTACTACACTTTGCTGATGTCCATCTACCATCACAATAGGTAGCCAATCATTTGCACTCCCTTCTGCAAATGCCATTCCAAGCACGAAAAGACCAAGTAAAAGCACCCTTCTTTCCATACGTAAGGAAGTATGCTTCGCTCGCTTTTTGTTCCGCGATTTCTCCTTCTTTCCTGTTCCATGCGGAAGAAAACGATACAACATACATACAAGTAATACAAACATGACCGAAATCGCAAGAAATTGATACAGAATTGGGATGTGAAGCGAGATGGCGGCAGAACCACTAAGCGCGCCTACTAAAGTTCCTATACTAAAAAAACCATGGAATTTCGGAAGAAGAGTTGTTCCTAATTTCTGCTCAATGGCAGAACCTTCTACATTCAATGCGACTTCTGCTAATCCATATCCTACTCCAAATACTAGTAAGCTACCAAAAGCCCCCATACTAGAAACAAAATAAATAGTAATACCTAAACAAAGCAATCCAACAATCATAAAAAACATACTGCCTATAATAACGTCTCTAGCTCCCTTACCGTCAATAAAATGACTTGCACTTAGTAAACCAATTATTGAACCGACAGATAATCCGAACAAAATCCAGCCCATTTCTGCATTTGACACTGCTAAAATATCTCGAGTAGCTGCTGTTCTAGAAATCCATGTAGCAAATGCCACACCTGGCAAAGCAAATAAGAGGAATAGAGCATTTCGAGAGACAAGTAGCGTCTTTGTATCATTTTCCGCAAAATCTTTCTTCATATGAAACACCTTTTACTCTTCTATCGTTTTAATAACTTTAGCTGGGTTACCACCAACAACTACATTATTAGGTACATCTTTTGTCACAACTGCCCCTGAAGCAATTACAACATTATCTCCAATTGAAATACCAGGGTTAATAATAGCGCCTCCGCCAACCCAAACATTGTTATCTATCTTTACCGGTTTTCCATATTCTTTGCCAGAGTTTCGTTCCACCGGATGTAATGGATGAGTAGCAGTATAAATGTGAACACCAGGTGCAAACATACAATTATCACCAATTCGAACTTCACAAACGTCCAAAATCACACAATTGAAATTTGCGAAAAAGCTCTTTCCGACATGAATATTGTAGCCGTAATCACAACGAAAATCAGGATTAATTTGTGCTTTCCCATCAGTTGAAGAACCTAAAAGCTGATTTAATAACGTAAAACGCCTCTCATCTCCTGTCTCCATCGCCTCGTTATAAAGGCGTGTTAAACGTTTTGCCTCCACCCTATCAGCCACCAATTCTTCGTCATCCGCAATATACATTTCTCCTGCCACCATCTTTTCTTTCTCCGTTTTCATACATTCATCTCCTTTTTTATTGAATGAGATTCACTTATTAAACACCTTTAATAAGCACCTTTAATTAAACTTATTAAACACGTTTAATAAGTAACCCTATATTATCATACTTTTTCATATATGCAACTAATAAGTTCGGAAAAGAAGTGCGAACTCCTTGCTCTACGTATCAATATGAAGAATAATTTATATCGAAAAACGAGGGAACGCTCAGCGCCCCCTCTCAAATCCAATCCTTTTTTTAATTTCTACTAAATTTACCTTCGCGATTTTTCTTGCTCGCTCAGCACCTTTTTCTAACGCTTCATATAATAAATTCGGCTCATTCATATACATTGCGTACTTTTCACGAGGTCCAGCTAACTCACGATCTACAATGCGAAACAACTCTTTTTTCACATCTCCCCATCCGATTCCAGTCTCATATTTTTCACGTAATGACTGTACTTCGTCTTCTGTCGCAAATTCTTTATAAATTGTAAATAAGGTTTCTAGTTCTTTCGGTTCATTTGGAAGTGAAGAATCTGTTTTGATTTTAAATATTAACTTTCGTAGTTTTGCTTGCTCTGCAAATAATGGGATCACATTTCCGTAACTTTTACTCATCTTCCTTCCGTCAAGACCAGGTAAAATAGCTCCTTCTTCTTGTATGACATACTCTGGAAGTGTAAATGTCGTGCCAAATGTATGATTAAAATAAGTCGCAATATCACGCGCAATTTCAATATGCTGAATTTGGTCTTTTCCAACTGGTACATGAGTAGCTTGAAATAATAATATGTCAGCTGCCATTAAAATCGGGTACGTGTATAACCCCATATTCACTCCCGCATCGACCTCTAACCCTGCTTCTTTATTTTGCTCCACCTTCGCTTTATACGCATGAGCACGGTTCATAAGACCTTTCGGAGTTAGGCAAGCTAAAATCCAAGCTAATTCTAGAATCTCCGGCACTTCTGTTTGCCGATAAAAAATAACATCTTCTCCAAGTCCAAGCGATAACCAAGTAGCTGCTACCTCTTTCGTATAACTGCTGAACTTCTCTGGATCATGAACAGCATTTAATGCATGATAATCAGCTATAAAGTACAATGCTTTTCCTTCATTATTCTTTGACATTTGTAATGCAGGTTTAATCGCACCAATATAATTTCCTAAATGCGGATAACCTGTCGGCTTAATTCCTGTTAACATTATTTTCTCACTCACACTAACTCCTCCTTTCTCAAAATAAAAAGAGCCTCTCATCCTTAAAAAAGGACGAGAGACTCCCGCGGTACCACCTTAATTAGCTATCATTATAGCTCACTTCAACTTCTTAACGTGAAGTAACCGTCTTTACCTACTCATTTCAGTTAGAAGCTCCAGAGCCCATTCCATATTCATCCCTTACTGATTTCCACCACACATCAGCTCTCTAAAAAGTTTCGAATATGTACTCTTCTCTTTCATTGCTTTTTCGTTATTTTTTACAGTTTATCACATTTCACTTCCAAACAAACCCTAATTTTCTATTTTATATAGCAGGAATTTCCACTTCAATTGTCTAATGTTATATAGGTTTGTAGAAATATTCGAAACAACTTTGGAGGTTTTTTCATGGTGAAATATATATCAATTTTAGGTTCAACAGGATCCATCGGCACATCTGCATTAGATGTCGTTTCAGCTCATCCTGAACATTTTAAAATCGTTGGTTTAACCGCAAATTATAATATCGATCTTCTTGAGCAACAAATCAAAACGTTTCAACCTCGTATTGTAAGCGTTGCGACAAAAGACTTAGCAGACAAGCTTCGTACGCGTATTTCAGCAAATACAAAAATTACACACGGGACTGATGGCTTAATTGCAGTAGCTACTCACCCTGATTCAAATCTTGTATTAAGCTCTGTTGTAGGTGTTTCAGGATTACTCCCAACAATTGAAGCATTAAAAGCGAAGAAAGATATCGCTATTGCTAATAAAGAAACTTTGGTTGCAGCTGGACATATCGTAACTGAACTAGCGAAACAAAACGGATGTCGCTTAATTCCAGTAGATAGTGAGCATTCAGCTATTTTCCAATGTTTAAACGGAGAAAATAATAAAGAGATTGAGAAGTTAATTGTAACAGCTTCCGGTGGTGCTTTCCGTGATAAAACACGTGATGAAATACAAACATTACAAGCAAAAGATGCTTTAAAGCACCCAAACTGGTTAATGGGCGCAAAACTAACGATTGATTCTGCCACATTAATGAATAAAGGGTTCGAAGTAATGGAAGCGAGATGGCTATTTGATATTCCATATGAAAAAATTAATGTAATGATTCATAAAGAAAGTATCATTCATTCTTTAGTAGAATTTATTGATGGATCAGTTATGGCACAGCTCGGTGCTCCTGATATGAGAATGCCGATTCAATATGCGTTTCACTATCCTACTCGGCTACCTTCTTCCTATGAAAAATTAAATTTATTAGAAATCGGTAGTTTACATTTTGAAAAACCAGATTTAGAGAAGTTCCCTTGTCTACAATACGCATATGAATGTGGCAAAATCGGTGGTACTACTCCCGCTGTATTAAATGCAGCAAATGAAATTGCGAATGCACTATACTTAAAAAATGAAATTGCCTTTTTCGATATTGAAAAAATAATTTACAAAACAGTTGAAGCTCATCATAATGTAAAAAATCCTTCACTTGATGCTATATTGGAAGCGGATCAATGGGCGCGCCAATATGCAAATGAATTGTTAATAAAAAAGAGCTAAAACAGTTCCCACTGTTTTAGCTCTTTTTTTCATGTATTCAACTTAACAAATCTATAACCGTGTGTAACTAACACTTTTAATATCGCATATCCTGGAATGGCTAAAATAATGCCCATAATCCCGAATAAGTTTCCGGCAGTTAAAATAATAAATATGATTGTAATTGGGTGAATATCTAACTTCTTACCCATAACTTGCGGAGAAATAAATTTACCTTCTGCTAATTGTACAACCATCATTACAATAATTACCTTTAAAACCATCCCTGGCGAATCAATAAACGCAATAATTAACGCTGGTGTAATGGCGATAATTGGTCCTACGTACGGAACGATATTTACAATCATCGCTAAAATAGCGAGTAGTACTGCATATTTAATACCGATAATAAGGTAACCAATTAATAGCATAATACCGATAAACAAGCTAACTATAATTTGCCCCCTAATGTACGAACTAATCGCATAATGCATATCATCTAGTATTCTCATTGCTGCTGGTTGTCTTTGCTCTGAAATGAACTTTAAAAAGTGATTCGGTAATTGCTCACCATCTTTTAAAAGATAGAACAATATAAATGGAACCATTACAAATGTTAAAACAACCTCTGTAATAGTACTCAAAAATCCAGTTACATTACCAGTTACTGATGATAATGACTTTGTAAAATCAACTGTGTAGTCTTTTACAATATTCGCAACATCAATATTTAAATTCTCCTGAATTTTACCGAGTAAGTTACTTTCCCCAAATCTACGTGCTGCCCTTTCGATTTCATGACCAAAATATGGTAGATTATCTATCAATGCATCAATTTGATCTTTGATAATAGGAATAACCGTTAAAACTAAAAACACAAATAATCCAATTACTATTAAGTATATTGAGGCTATCGATACGATTCTTGAAACACCTTTCTTTTCTAAAAGCGAAACGAATGGATGTAAAATATAGAATAGCACGCCCGCTAATAGTACTGGGAAGAAAATTGTTTTTAAAAATACGATAAACGGTGTAAAAACAAATGATATTTTTGTTAGCAATAAAATATTAATGAACAATAACGCAAATCCAAGTAATACCGCCAAATAATTTTGTTCTCTAAAAAACTTTCTTAACTTATCTCTTTTTCTTATATTTATTTTCTCCAATGAAACCACCTCTTCGAATGATGAAAAGCCCTTATTCAGGGCTCTTCATCATAATCTATATCTCTATTTCCTTGCAGCTTTCACTACAAATGATACAATAAGAATTAACACGATTGCACCTAATAATGCTGGCACGACATGAATCCCACCAAATGATGGCCCAAAGGATCCAAATAATCTACCACCTAACGAAGCACCTAATAAACCTGCGATAATATTTCCGAACATACCACCTGGGAAATTTTTACCCGTTATAGAACTAGCAATTGCACCTATAATAGCACCAACTATTAATGTGATAATCCATCCCATTTTTAGTCCTCCATTTCTATTATGGTGTATTTCTTTTTCATACTAAATTGTTATGTAACTATTATAATTATTATATCCAATAAAGAAAAATCTTGTCAAATCTATGAAAATACAGCCAACAAGGAGGTTCTTTCTCTATGATTCAAAAATTAATAACAACTTCTCACAAAAACGCTACTTCTATTTTAAGCATTCAAATACCAGCTTATGAAATTGAGGCAAAATATATAAATAGTACAGCTATCCCTCGCCTTTATGATACTGTAGCTGATATTCAATCCTGTGATGAAATTTTCTACGGCTATTTTTATGAAGATACACTTGCTGGGTTTATTTCTTTTAAAGTAGACGAAGAGGAAGTGGATATTCATCGTTTAGTAGTATCCCCTAATCATTTTCATAAAGGGATTGCAACAAAACTACTACTGTATGTATTTGACATGTTTTCCCCTTCCCAAACATATATTGTACAAACAGGGAAAGAAAACACCCCTGCTCTGTCTTTATATAAAAAACATGGCTTTATTGAAGTAAAGGATATCATATTACCCGATGGAGTGGTTTTAACCTCACTTAAAAAAATCAGAAAACAATAAATAGTTTGACTCGTCAATTTATTTATGTTATCTTTTACTTTATAAAACCTTTTGCTGAGTCCAAATTTTGGAGCGGGGGAACCATTTTTGTAGCTATGCTACTTGGGGCGAATCTTTTTTAAGTAGGGAAACTCTCACTTCCCGAGTCCGACAGCTAACCTCGTAAGCGTAATGGGAGAGGAAGGTGCTTTTTGCCTATGTTACACATTTTGCCTCCTTAATTATAAATATGGGATCGATATCAAATAGTCACCTATATTTATAGAAAAGGAGAATGTATTATGTTACGTTTATCTGATCACGCAATAAAAATGATGGAGCAAAGACTACGAATTGAAAAACAACGCACATATCAAGCAAATAAAGTTGTAGATAACTTACATCACAAATACTTCTTTCAGCATATTTTTCAACCGAAAAGATAAAGAAAATGTTTATTTAATATTAAAAAACACAAGGTGTGTCTTACAAAGACATTCCTTGTGTTTTTTATATTCTTTATAAAATTCTCACTACATTTAAACTTGCTGTAATCGCACCTGCTATAGTAGTCACATGCCCTACACCTAACGGGCCATTTTGTAATATTAATGTTGAATTGGCACTCGTCACATTCACAAGAAGTGTATTTGAAATGGCTGGTTCGATTACTACAGTTGATGTCGTTACGTTTTGTATAAAACTCCCTGTTAGTTGCGTTCCATTTAATAGTAATCTAACAGATACTGTCTCATTCCCACCATTTGCATCTCCTTGGAAATAGTAGCTTACTAAATATATTCCTGGCGTCGCTACTGTGACTGTCGTAGCACTAGTTAAAGATACACCAGTTCCATATACAGTGGATCCAGAATTAATTGGAATGTTAGTATTTGCTGCAATTGTACTTGTTGATGTAGAGAAGAAATAGCCACCACCTGTAGATATAGCAGATGATCCTGTTGCTCCAGTTAAACCTGTTGGACCCGTGGCACCTGTTGGGCCTGTTACTCCCGTTCCCCCTGTTGCTCCTGTTATTCCTTGGATTCCTTGGATTCCTGTCGGTCCTGTTGCACCAGTCGCTCCTGTCGCTCCTGTTGCGCCGGTTGCTCCCGTCACACCTTGTGGGCCTTGAATTCCTTGGATTCCTTGTGGGCCTGTTATTCCAGTCACTCCGGTTGCTCCCGTCGGACCCGTTATCCCTTGCGAACCTTGGATTCCTTGGATTCCTTGTGGACCTGTTACTCCCGTAGAGCCGGTCGCTCCTGTTGGGCCTGTTACTCCTTGTGGACCTTGAATTCCTTGAGGACCTTGAGGGCCCGTTACTCCCGTCGGACCTGTTGCTCCAGTTGCACCGGTTGGACCCGTCGAGCCAGTTATACCTTGTATGCCTTGAGGTCCAGTCGGGCCTGTTGGACCAATCGGACCTTGAATTCCTTGCAGACCTTGAATTCCCTGTGGACCGGTTGGACCTTGTATCCCTTGTATTCCCTGAATCCCTTGCGGGCCTGTTGCACCAGTTGGACCTGTTGGACCCTCTGGGCCTTGCACTCCTTGAATTCCAGTCGCTCCCGTTGGACCTATATCTCCTTGTGGACCTTGAATCCCTTGGATTCCTTGAGGACCAGTTGGACCTGTTATACCACTTATCCCTTGCACTCCTTGTAAACCTTGAGGACCGGTTGGACCGAGTGGACCTTGGATTCCTTGCAGACCTTGTAAGCCTGTTGGTCCAGTTGCTCCCATTACTCCTTGCTCACCTTGTATTCCTTGTATTCCTTGCGGGCCTGTTGGACCAATTGGACCTTGTGCCCCTTGCACTCCTTGTTGACCGGTTGGGCCTGTTGCTCCTATCGGTCCCTGTACTCCTTGTAGACCTTGTAAACCCGTTGGACCGGTTGATCCCATTACTCCTTGTGGACCTTGAATTCCTTGATCACCCGTTGGACCGGTTACCCCCATCGGTCCCTGTACTCCTTGCAAACCTGTTAAACCGGTTGCACCTGTCGGTCCTTGTATTCCTTGCACTCCTTGAATTCCAGTCGTTCCTGTTGCTCCGGTCGCCCCGGTTGCTCCGGTTGCTCCAGTTGGACCGGTTGGACCCCCCGGTAATCCTGCTGGACCCGTTGGACCGGTTGGACCTCCTGGCGGACCTGTTGGGCCCGTTGCTCCGGTTGGACCCGTTGCAGATCCAGTTGGTCCAGTTACCCCTGTTGGACCGGTCGAGCCGGTCGGACCCGGATCCCCTTGCAAGCCAGTTGCACCTATTGGCCCTATTACACCTTGCACTCCTTGAATTCCTTGAGAGCCTGTTGGACCAGTTACCCCCATCTCACCTTGTGGACCTTGTAAACCTTGAACACCAGTTGCGCCTGTTGGTCCCATTGGCCCTTGTTCTCCTTGTATTCCTTGTGAACCTGTTGGACCAGTCGGACCCATCGGACCTTGAATACCTTGTATACCTGTTACACCTTGTAAACCACTACCTCCTAAATTACCTTGCACACCTTGTATACCAGTATTTCCAGTTGGTCCAGTCGGACCAATTTCCCCTTGCACTCCTTGTATTCCTTGTATTCCTGTTGGGCCTGTTGGACCGATTTCTCCTTGCATTCCTTGTATGCCTTGTATTCCTGTTGGACCGGTCGGACCGATTGGGCCAGGAATTCCTTGTACCCCTTGAATACCAGTTGGACCAGTCGGACCTCTTTCTCCTTGTATTCCTTGAACACCTTGTATTCCCTGTGGGCCTCGTTCTCCCATAGGTCCTTGATTACCTTGAGAACCTTGTGGTCCAGTTAAACCAGTTGGGCCTGTTGGACCATTTTCTCCTTGCACCCCTTGCACTCCTTGTATTCCTTGTGGGCCGGTTGGACCGATTGGACCTTGTACGCCTTGTATTCCTTGCGGTCCAGTTGGTCCACCTAAAGCACCAGTTGGACCGGTTGGACCAGTGGGCCCCGTAATACCTGGCGGTGGAAAAGGAATAGGTGCTTGAAACTTGCTACACTTATCTTGATTCTTCACAAGCATCTCCCCCGTTATAACTAACGTATCAAACTATTTTTAATACATTTAAACTAGCTGTTATCACACCAGATAATGTCGTTACATGCCCGATAGCTAACGGACCATTTTGTAAAGACAAAGTTGCATTTGAAGAAGTAACTTCAATGACCATCGTATTCGAAACTGCTGGTTCTAATATAAAAGTACCTCCTGTAACATAAAAAATAAAACTCCCTGCGACTTGTGTTCCATTTAAAGTAAGCCTCACTGAAATTGTTTCATTTCCGGCAGTTGGATCGCCTTGAAAATAATAGCTTACTAAATAAATTCCCGGCGTACTTAACGTTACAGTTGTTGCATTTGTTAAACTGACATCAGAACCAAAAATTGTAGATCCAGAATTAATTGGTATTAACGCATTCGCTGCAATTGTACTCGTTGAAGTAGAAAAGAAATAACCTCCCCCGCTAGGTAAGCCAGTCGCTCCTGTTGCACCTACAATTCCTAAAAAACCTATAGGCCCTTGACTACCCGTTGCTCCAGTAGGTCCCACAGCTCCAATCGGCCCTTGACTACCTTGGACTCCAGCTGGACCTACACTACCGTTAACCCCTGTTATTCCCCTCGCTCCAGTTGGGCCTTGTATTCCTTGAATACCTTGCACACCTTGTATTCCGGTTACTCCCGTTGCACCGGTAGGTCCTATCATTCCTGTACTTCCTTGTATTCCTTGAATACCTTGAACGCCTTGTATTCCTTGTGCCCCGGTCGCTCCTGTCGCTCCTGTCGCTCCTGTTTCTCCCGTTACGCCCGTAATCCCAACATTTCCTTGTGGTCCTTCGGGTCCCTCAATACCTTGCGCCCCTTGCACTCCTTGTGAACCTGTTATCCCGTTTTCTCCTAAATTCCCTTGAGGCCCTCTAATTCCTTGAGCACCTGTAGGACCGATGATTCCTTGTATTCCTTGTATTCCTTGAGAGCCTTGCGCTCCTGTTGGACCTACTATACCTTGTATTCCTTGAGGCCCTTGTAAACCAATTGCACCTGTAGGACCTGTTATTCCTTGAACTCCTTGTATTCCTTGAGCACCTTGCGGACCAGTCAATCCATTTTCTCCTTGTATTCCTTGAGGTCCTTGTATACCTTGAACTCCAGCTGCTCCTGTTATTCCTTGAACTCCTTGTATTCCTTGTGCACCTTGTGGACCAGCATCTCCTGTTTCTCCTCGTATTCCTTGTGGACCTTGGGCTCCCACCGCTCCTGTTGTGCCTGTAGGACCTATTATCCCTTGTAACCCTTGTATTCCTTGCGCTCCTGTTGGACCTGTTACTCCTTGTATTCCTTGCACACCTCTAGGACCTTCTGCACCGGTTGGACCGATTTCTCCCTGTGGACCTTGTATGCCTATTGGGCCTTCTACACCGGTTGCTCCTATTATTCCTTGTGCTCCTTGTATTCCTTGTGCTCCTTGTACGCCAGCTACACCAATTACCCCTTGAGAACCTTGTGCTCCCCTTGCACCTTGAGCACCAGTGGGACCCGTTATTCCTTGTAACCCTTGCGCTCCTTGGGGACCTTTAGGACCAGTTACACCTGTAATACCAGCTTCACCGGTTGGACCTGTTGGCCCTCCAGGTGGACCAGGCGGGCCTGATGGACCAGTCACTCCACTAGATGGACCAATCGGACCGGTTATTCCTGTTGGTCCTCCAGGTGGACCTTCTGCACCTTGTTTACCAGTCGACCCAGTTGCTCCTGTTATTCCTCGTATTCCTTTTGGCCCTTGAAAACCTGTGGATCCCCTTACCCCTTGTATCCCTTGTATTCCTTGTGGACCTTGAGGACCTATTACACCTGTTATCCCCCTTATTCCACTTATACCTTGAGGTCCTTGTATTCCAGTAGAACCAGGCGGGCCAGTTACACCTTGTATCCCTTGATCACCTTGGTGCCCTTGCTCTCCAGTAATTCCTCGTATTCCTTGTGGACCTTCTTCTCCTTGTATACCTGTAGTTCCGTCCTCCCCTTGTATTCCTTGCGCCCCTTGAGGACCTTGAGGGCCCATTACACCTGATATTCCGGTTACACCTATTTCTCCCTGCATTCCTTGTGCACCCGTTTCTCCTCGCTCACCTATTTCTCCTTGTATTCCTTGGGCGCCCTGTATACCTTGACTACCAGCAGGGCCTGTAATTCCTTGTATTCCTTGCATACCTTGTAATCCAATATCGCCAACAGGACCTTGCTCTCCAATTAATCCTTGAGAACCTTGTAAGCCGACCGGACCAGTAATTCCTTGCTCTCCAGTATCACCAACGGGACCTTGTATCCCTTGTGCTCCTGTTGTCCCTCGGGGACCTTGTATCCCCCTGATACCTTGAGGACCTTGGGGCCCAGTTGCTCCCGTCGGTCCAGTCACCCCTGTAGGACCAACAGGACCTTCATGCCCTCCAGTTGGACCGATTGGACCACTATTACCTGTCGGACCCGTTGCTCCTATAAGCGGAAGAGGCAGTGCCACTCCAAATTTTTTGCACTTTCTATGATGACGCACAACAATCCCCCTTCCCCAAAATAATTACACCTTTTATATGAAATGCATTTTTATAAGAAAAGTACACCTTTGACCTCATTTTTTTAAAATAAAGAAGCCTATCATTTCATCTATTTGAAATGATAGGCTTCTTTTTATAAAACAATTTACTTCCTCGCCTTAATAATAAAAGTAGTTGGCACCATTCTAGCTTTATATAAAGAATAATATTTCGTAGACGGCTCAGCTAGTTCTCCATCAAGCAAGCTCGATGGTTCAGGCTCTTCTATTAATAAAAAGATGATTATGCCTTTTACAACCAAACAAATAGCACCCACCTATAAAATCCGTTTCAAATTCTAACCCTGGAACGTATCCAGATTTGATACGTTCTACCATTGTTTTATAACAATTATTCTCTTCTGTATATTCCTCAATTAACTCTTTCTTATCATTTTCTGTCCAGTTTTCTTCTACTTCTTCATTCTGAACATCTTCTATTTCTGCTGTTTTCGCTTCGATAGATTCCCGTATAACTTCATTTATACGGGAGAAATTATTCGTTTTATATAGAGCATACACAAATCTACCAATCCAATTAGGACTTTTCCAGCATTCTTTATATCCCTTTTCGAACCATTCAATTGCTTCTTTATAGCAATTCAACTCAACATATAAATCTGCTACATTAATTTCCCCTAAAAAATTATCAGATTCCCTGTTAAAAGTATCTAACTTCTCTTTTGCTTCTGTCGTTCGTTCTAAATCAATTAAACATTTTACATAGCTATACATGATATAGTCCGAATCCCCTGCAACTCGCAAGAAAAAGTCTGAAGCTTTTTCCAGCTCTCCAAGGTTATAATGCGCTACAGCTACATTATGATATGCTTCATCTGATGGTTGAATCGAAATAGACTTTTGTAATGCTTCTTTCGCTTCTGTCCATTTTTCTTGTTTCATGTAAATGTCCCCTAAGATGTTATAAGGAAAGTATGAAGAAGGATTCAACTTAACAACTTCTCTTATTAATTCAAGAGCTTTATCATCATTCTCTTCCTCATAAAAGTACATCCAAGCCAGATTATTGAGAGATTGTACGTCTCTAGATTCATGTACTGCTTGTTGAAACAGTTCCATTGCTTCCTCATATTTATTTTGTTCAAACATTTCAATTGCCTTCTCATTAATGTTCAAATAACTACCTCCGAAGTAAATGAATTCATCTATTCCCTATCATTATTGTAAAATGTAAAAATTATAATTTCTATAAAAAAATTTCTTTCTCTCGTCTACATTTCGATTGAAATAGAAGCTAAAACATACGAATTTACAAAAATCAGTAAATTTTTCATTCTCCCTTAAATTGGATATACATCCTGTTTCATTTTACATATTATGGTACAATTAAGAGGATACTAACTAAACATTTACGCTCCACACTAGTAATCTAGCAATACCAAAATCAAAAATCACATGGAATTGAGGGATGTTATGCAACAGAAATTAGCTGTTCTTCTATTCACTGGAATCATATTATCAGGATGTTCAACTATAGCAGAGAATTCTTTAGAAAGCGGGAAAGGCAGTATGGAATTATTAACACCAACGATTACAGCAAAAGACAATGAATTAGAAATTAAAACTAAAGGCATTGATGAAAATAAAGTAACTTTTATTTATGTTGCTAATAAAAAAGTGTTGGAACAAAAACTAAAAAATGGTGAATCCTACAAACTTAACATTAAAGATATCGAACACGCTCATAGGACGGACTACAAACCAAAAGTTCAACTTTTACAAACGAAAGACGATGATGATGATGGAGAAACAGTAACCTTCAAACAAGTTAGATATACAGTTAAAAACTGATTTTAAAGTTGTTTCATTATAAATGTAACGAACGAAAATATACTTTTAACAGTAGATAAATGTAGGGGGTGCTAACATGAAAAAACGATGGATTTCTTGGTGGATTGGTAACATATTTTGGATTATCGTTTTTGGAATATGGGCAGCTATTATTTGGCTACGAGATGTTGATGGGGCCGGTGTTACTCAAACACCCGAAATTAAATCAATATCACTTATCGTTTTATTAATCACGTTTATCATACCGGTATTTTTTCAAATTATATGGCTAATCATTAATTTGAGAATGAGTAAAAAAAATAATTATACGATTTAGCTTTTTGAATTAATAGATGAATATTTTTCATAAAAAAAGAGAGGAATCTACATCAAAATAGATTCCTCCCTTTTACATTTGGACTTATACTGCGCTTTTAATGCAGCACTACTCCTCTTTTTTACGATGCATGTTCATCTTTCTTCTTCATTAACGCTCTTTTCTTCATCGCCTTCGTTAAATATCCACCCTTAAACGAGCGAATTTCATACGAAGACATAAACGCTTTCGGTGCAATTTCATTAATGATTTCCAAAAGCTCTTTCTCTCTAGAACGCTTTGCAACGATATCTAAGCGATAACGAATTGAATTAATACCTTCACCTTCAAATACTGTAACGCCAAATCCAGAGTGACGTAATTCGTCTACTAATTCATTACAACGGTCTAGTAAACTAACTTGATACGTAATATAACCAATTGCTAATTTATTCTCTATATAACCGCCTAATAATAGTCCTGTACTAAAGCCAATGACATAGGCAACGATGTTCATCCAATTTGATAAATCTTGAAACACAATACCTAAACTGACAATGTAAATAGCCCCTTCTAACAATCCAACACCAGCAGCGGATCTTGTTTGATTCTTTACAAGCAAAATCGTACGGATTGTTAAAATGGGAACGTAAATAATTTGAAGCACAAAAATAAGTAACGCTTGTAACATTGGTATCCACCTCTTTCAAAAAGTCTTTTGTCATAATAACATACATAACCTTTAGAAATCGATGGGTTTTTTAAAATTTTTTTATTATTTTTCATACTATTGAAAAACATAAAAAAGAAGCGTATTATATTTGTCGTTAATTTGATTACTTGTATATTATCGCTAAACTAAAAAAGGAACCCGATTAGGTCCCTTTCATCATAGCTCTATGTTTTTCGAAGCATGTTCCCTTTGCTTCTCTTCTTCTTTCACTAACTGCATATTTGCATACGCTAAATTTGCAATCATTAAAAAGTGACCACCTAAAATACCTGTACCAAATGCCCACATTTCCATTTCATGCTCAATTTCATACATGATGATAGCTCCTAAAATAGCAGCTGCAAATCGGTTTAAAACTCCTAATCCAGGAGCCTTTTCCTTCATTACGATACTTTTCCCGAGTTTCTCCACTCTGCGAGCTAATAACCAAAGACAATAGGCGCTTACTGCTAATCCAATACCGAACCCTGTCACTTGTTTTCCAAACGGAGTAATCGTCCACATAAGTAGTAAACCACTAAAGATCACATACAATTGTAATCGATATACACGTAAGGCTTCTTGAATCAAAATATCCGCTCCTAAGTTCTCATTTTTTGTACTTTAGAAGAAAAGCAGCAACTTACACAGTTGCTGCTTTCTCTTCTTCTTGTTCTTGTTCCATCTTACGAATTTCAACACGTTTAATTTGGTAAGCGTCTTTTTCTAACACTTTAAATTCATAACCTTCCGCCTCAACGTGTTGTCCTTCTTCGATTTCATGATTTTGCATCATAATCCATCCACCGATTGTATCCACATCATCTTCTTCGATGTGTAATCCAAATAAATCTTTCACTTCTGAGATAAGCACTTTTCCATCAACAATAATATGTTGCTCGTTCACATGTTGAATTGGTGGTGCTTCATCTTCATCATATTCGTCACGTATTTCGCCGACGATTTCCTCCAAGATATCTTCAAGCGTTACAATTCCAGCTGTTCCTCCGTACTCATCATATAAAACAGCCATCGGAATTCGCTTCTTCTGCATTTGAAGTAATAAATCGTGAATTGGAGTCGTTTCCATCACTTCAATAATCGGACGCATATACGAGCGAATAGATGATAAATCTTTTTGATCCTCGGTCATATATCGAATAAAGAAATCTTTTACGTTGACCATACCGATAATATCATCTTTATCTTCTCCAAAAATCGGATAACGTGTGTATCGCTCATTTTGGATCACTTTCATGTGTTCTTCTACTGAATCTTCCAGGTAGAAACCAACGATTTCTGTTCGCGGTACCATAATCTCTTTTGCAATACGATTATCAAATTCAAAAATGTTATTTACATACTTGTATTCAGCTTGATTAATTTCGCCACTTTCATAGCTATCTGAAAGGATAAGACGTAATTCTTCTTCTGTATGAGCTACTTCATGTTCTGAAGCTGGCTTTAAACCGAATAAACCAGTTATCACACGAGCTGAACCGTTCAATACCCAAATAAATGGATACATTACTTTATAGAACATCATTAATGGACCTGCCAATAATAACGTTACCCTTTCAGCCTTTTGAATTGCCATCGTTTTCGGAGCTAATTCCCCTACTACAACGTGTAAATACGTCATAATCATAAAAGCAAGACCAAATGTTAATACTGATGAAATAGAAGGATTTAAGTTCCATTTCTCAAATAACGGGTGTAATAACTTTTCAATTGTCGGTTCACCTAACCAACCTAATCCCATAGCTGTAACTGTAATACCTAATTGACAAGCAGATAAATATTCATCTAAATTTGTTGTTACCTTTTTCGCTGCTAAAGCACCGCGTTTTCCTTCCGCAACAAGCTGATCGATACGGCTTGAACGTATCTTTACAATCGCAAACTCTGCTGCTACGAAAAATCCAGTAAATGCGATTAAAATCGCAACCATGACTAAATTAAATATTTCCAATGAATCCCCTTAGTTAAAAAACTAAGGTGTCCACCTCCTGTATACTATAATGTTTTCTTATTTGTTTGTTAGAAAACATAGCCCGATACAAAAATTAAAGAGGTCGGATTTCACTTATTCTATAATAATAGAGCAAGTGTCTGTATTAAAGCTGTCGTTTGACCAGATAAAGATTTCGATATTTTTTCACGTTGTGAATCAGTCAATCCATCTAAAAGCGGCTTTAACTCAGTAAGCTCCACTTCTAATTGATGAATATGGTCTGTCACTTCATTCACTTGTTTCGAAACGTGTTCATTGATACCGAGCAGCTTCTTCTTCTCCTCGATTTTCTCTTTAATCTCACAAAGCGGCATATGCATTTCTTTGCACTTCTCAATAAATTGTAATGTCTCAAATGCTGTTTCGTCGTAATAGCGATAATTAGATTGAGATCGCTCCGCTTTTAAGATACCTAGATTCGTATAATAATCAATCGTTCGTTTCGACACGTGAGCCATGAGAGCCAACTGTCCGATTCGATACACCTTCCCAACGATCTTCCCCCCTTGTTTATATTACTTACATCATACAACACATAAACTGTACAGTCAAACGTGACGGTTTATTATTCACAATTTATACAAAATTCCAATCTCCTCCTATGATGATTCAATACGAGTAATCTACACTTATACAATAAAATTACTAAACTACTACCTAATCACTACATTGTCTGCCACTTTTAACCTTTCTTATTTAAAAGCATATCCTACTAATAATGATTGCTTGTATAGGAGGGAATTAATATGAAAAAGACAATCATTTCTCATTTTTATAATGAAGAATACCTACTTCCATGGTGGCTTATGCATCACACGAAAATATTCGATCACGGCATTTTAATTAATAGGGGGTCTACAGATCGTTCCGTAGAGATTTGTAAACTATTAGCACCCCACTGGGAAGTACGAAATTCAAGATTTCTTGAGTTTGATCCAACTAATACTGATATTGAAGTGATGGAAATTGAAAGAGAAGTTTCAGGTTGGAAAATCATTTTAAATACTACTGAATTCTTTTGTTGTAATAATACTGAAGAATTTTTTTCATCTCTTCATACACTAGGCCAAAACATGTATGCGATTAGAATGATTTTAATGATAGATAATCATAATTATAATTATTCAAAGCCTAGATATTCTATCCCCTTAGTAGAACAGCGATACCACGGTGTCTTCCCTTATAACCCAAATCTCGGATGTGCTTGGAGATTTATTCACAATCATCTAGACGGTGCATATTTACCTGGTAGACATCATTCGCGACACGGATATATAATTTATGACTATCCTTCATTTATTTTAAAATTTTATTTTAGCCCTTGGAATGAACAATCAAAGGCAAGAAAATTACAAATTACACCTACCCTTTCAAAAAGGGGTATTCAAATGGGACTTCAAACACATTACGGTCAATCTCCTGAAGTACTGGACATACGTTTTTTAGAGCTTAGTAACCTAACACAAGACCTCCGTCATAACCCTGAATATCAAGAATTATTTCCAAAATTCAAACCGTAATATTTTCTGCATCGTCATCACCTCAAACATTTTCATTCACTTAATCAAAAACAATTTCATTTGCATAAAACATGAATACTGTATAAATAATAAATTTTTATTTTAGGAGGAAAAAATGAAAGCTGTTATTCTTGCTGGTGGGTACGGTACAAGAATTGGGGAAGAAACACATTTAAAACCGAAACCTATGATTGAAATTGGAACAAAACCTATTCTATGGCACATTATGAGTTTGTATAGTCATTACGGGATTACTGAGTTTATTATTTGCTTAGGCTATAAAGGATATGCAATTAAAGAGTTCTTTCTAAATTACAACTTACACATGTCTGATTTCACAATACAGTTAAACGATAATACAATTACTAGCCATTCTCATCGTGTAGAACCATGGAAAGTTACACTAATCGATACTGGTGTAAATACCGAAACGGGTGGCCGAGTGAAAAAGATTCAAAATTATGTCGGAGACGAACCTTTCTGCCTCACTTATGGTGATGGATTAAGTAATGTAAATATAAAAGAACTTATTACATTCCATAAAAAACATGGAAAAATGGCTACTGTTACTGCCGTACAACCTCCTGGTAGATTTGGTTCTCTCATATTAGATAAACAGTCTGTAACATCTTTTCAAGAAAAACCATTAGGTGATGGCGGATGGGTTAACGGTGGATTTTTCGTTTTAAATCCTGAAGTTTTCAATTACATTAGTGGAGATAAGTCTGTTTTTGAAACAGACACTTTAGTTCAGTTAGTAAACAAAAATGAATTGGCCGCATATCAACATTCTGGTTTTTGGCATCCGATGGATACATTGCGCGATAAAAATAAATTAGTCGAGCTATGGGAAAGTAATAACGCTCCGTGGAAGGTTTGGTAATATGGCTTCATCATCTTTTTGGAATAAGAAAAAAGTATTTATTACGGGACATACTGGATTTAAAGGCTCCTGGCTCACCCTTTTCTTAAGTTCTTTAGGTGCAGAAGTAGTAGGCTTTTCTTCTCATCCCCCATCCATTCCTAACATTTTTGAACAAGGTAACGTAGCAAAAGAGTGCACGACAATAAAAGGCGATATTACAGATTACCATTCTTTATTTCATGCCATGAAGCAGCATAAACCCGACATAATATTTCATTTAGCAGCTCAGCCAATCGTAACCGCTTCATACAAAAATCCTATCGATACATTCAAAACGAATGTTTTAGGTACTGTCCACGTGCTAGAAGCAGCAAAGTCCTTCGAAAGCGTACGTGCCATTATTAATGTGACAAGCGATAAATGTTATGAGAATGACGGTAGTGGCGACCGAGCGTTCGTGGAAAATGACCGACTAGGAGGTTTCGACCCTTATAGCGCTAGTAAAGCTTGTGCTGAATTAGTTACAACATCTTATCACCAATCTTTTTTTCACACGAATACTACTTCGCTTGCTTCTGTAAGAGCAGGTAACGTCATCGGCGGTGGTGATTGGGCAGAAGATCGATTATTCCCTGATATCATTCGGGCATATTTGCACAATCATACTTTGTGTATTCGAAACAAATATGCCATCCGTCCGTGGCAACATGTTTTAGATCCTCTACATGGCTATATCCTTTTAGCTGAAAAACTTTGGAATGATGCTAAATATGCAGAAGCATGGAATTTCGGACCGATTAATGAATCTAGCAGAACCGTAAATGATGTCATTCAATCCGTAATGAAATTATGGAATAAACGACTCACAATCCATTCTCCCTCTACGAAAACTCCTTATGAATCACCAATTTTAACACTCAACAGTACAAAAGCAGTAAACAAACTCGGCTGGACTCCTAAGTTATCAACAGATGATTCTATCGTTTGGACTGTTGATTGGTATAAAAAATATGCATCCGGTGAAAATATAGAATCTTTCACACGACAACAAATCGATGCATTCAAAAATTTATAAGGGGGCTATAAAATGGAACAGAAAAAATGCCGTTTTTGCCACTCATTACTAACTAACACTTTTTTAGATTTGGGCGTTTCCCCTCTTGCTAATTCATTTGTAGCTCCTGAAAGCTCATATAAAATGGAACCTTTTTATCCGCTGCACACATTTGTTTGTAACTCTTGTTTACTCGTACAGCTAGATGAATTTGAATCTCCACAAAATATTTTTCATAACTATTTATACTTCAGCTCTTACTCCTCAAGTTGGCTACTACACGCTAAACAATATGTAGAAATGGCGATTAAGCGTTTCAACTTAACGAAACATTCAAAAGTGATTGAAATCGCAAGTAACGATGGGTACTTATTACAATACTTTAAAAAAGAAAATATCGAGACATTGGGAATTGAACCCGCGAAAAACGTAGCAGAAATTGCTATCAAAAAAGGAATTCCTACTCATGTGAATTTTTTCAGTAATGACTTAGCAAAAAAATTGCCACAAGCTGATTTAATCGTCGCAAATAACGTATTAGCACACGTTCCAAACTTGCATGATTTTGTTGCCGGTTTAAAAACGTTATTAAAACAAGATGGCACGATAACAATTGAATTCCCACACTTATTAAACCTCATATCCTTTAAACAGTTCGATACTATCTACCATGAGCACTTTTCCTACTTCTCACTTATAAGCCTTCAAAAAGTTTTAAGTTATCATCATTTACAAATTGTTGATGTAGAAGAACTTTCAACGCATGGTGGTTCCTTACGGATTTTTGTAAACCATCTAAGTGCCCAATCAACTATCCATTCCAATGTTACAAAATTAATTCAAAAAGAAGTCGACCACGGGTTAGATACTTTAGATTGCTATCTCCTTTTTTCTAAACGCATCGAACAATTGAAAATAAATATTTTAAAGTTTTTTATTGAAGCGAAAGCTTTAAACAAACAAATTATCGGTTACGGTGCTCCAGCTAAAGGAAACACCCTTTTGAATTATTGCGGGATAGGTAAAGAATTTCTAGCTTATACAGTAGATAAAAATCCTCACAAACAAAATCTCCTTTTACCAGGAACTCGTATTCCAATAAAATCTCCAGCAGAAATTAAACGTACAAAACCAGATTACATTCTTATACTTCCTTGGAATTTGAAAGACGAAATTATGAAAGAATGCTCTTTCATTCGTGAATGGGGCGGTAAATTTTTAGTGACGGTTCCAGAAATTGAGGTGATCGAGCCATGAAGAAAGTTGTTGTAACAGGTGGTAGTGGCTGGATAGGTAAATATGTTGTACATTCACTTATACAAAAGGGATATGAAGTGCACGCCACGTATAATAAAAATAAATCCTCTCACCTCCCTTGCCATTGGCATAAAGTAAACTTGCTTCGCGATGACGTAGTAAAACAATTCATTTCCGACGTTCAGCCTAGCCATCTCATTCACCTTGCTTGGGAAGCAGTGCCACCAGCATGCTATGTATCTATTAATAATTACTATTGGCTAAAGTCTAGTATTTCATTGATTCAATACTTCACAACATACGGCGGAAAGCGTGTTGTCGTTGCAGGTACTGGCGCAGAATATGAATGGTTTAACGGCGTATTATTTGAAGATTCGCCGCTTCTTTCTTATAAAACCCCGTATTCATTATGTAAAAACACACTGCACTCCTGGTTAGAAACGTATGCACAACAAACAGGCCTCAGCATGTGTTGGAGCCGCATTTTTCATATGTATGGACCTTACGAACAAGGTAATCGGCTCGTTTCTAACATTATCACTTCCTTATTAAAAAATGAGGAAGCACTATGTACACATGGAAAACAATCGAGAGATTTCCTCCATGTGAGTGACGTCGCTGACGCTCTCGTAACAATATTAGAACATGGCGTTACAGGCACCATCAATATTGCTTCAGGTCAATCTGTACAAATTAAAGAGTTAGCTTCTATCATTGCTAAAAAGATAGGAAAAGAAGATTTAATTAAACTAGGTGCAATCCCTTTCTCTAAAGATGAACCTTTATTTGTCGGGGTTAATGTAGAACGTTTAAAAACTGAAGTAAACTGGAAACCAACATACGATCTAAATACAGGAATTGAAGAAACAATTTTATGGTGGAAATCATTTATACAAAAACATAACGATATGCATCATTAAAACGTAAATCCTTCGTTCCTCTCGCTAATTCCTTATACCATCCTTCTAATCTTTCCGGCGTAACAATATGATGCGTCCCCATTCCCCCATGCTTACTAGCTTCAGAAAGAGTCGGACCAATTTGTAACTTTCTCTTTCTCATCGCATCGTTCCACGGACTAAACCCAAACCATAATATACAGGCAAGAGGTGGATAAATCATCGATTCATGCGCAGATAAATGTCTTCCAACCGTATAACTTCCATGCTCATGATTATGAATAAATCTACCTCTTCTCCATAACGGCCAATCTTCTGGTAAATAACCATGAAACCGCTGTTTCATTAAAGGTATTCCAAAGTTAAGGTCCGGATAGTTGTAGTTAGGATCATCAATCATAATAAGCCCGTCCAGCCAATACATCCTCCCCCCCAATTCATTTAGCGATTTCCAAAACTGATTTTTATCTTGCACGCAAAGAAACTCAGTCGTATTTAAAATCATTTTCCATCCTTGTACTTCTTGTTCTATCCTCATCACTTCATGATCTGTCGCATATGCATCAAACTCTGGATTTACAGAATCTCGCACCTCCCAATGCGGTGCGAATTTTTTACAAATCTCAACGGAACGATCTGTTGAACCTTTATTAATTAAAATACCATGATCAAAAAGTTTCGTATGATGCATAAGCCACCATGGCAATAAATACTCTTCATTGTAAAAATGTGAAATAACGGTTGTAGTTATAATAATCTCCTCCTCTTTCTCTATTAATCTACTTTTTATCCTACAACCAATATACTCATAAGCAAAAATATGTTTCCTAATTATTGATCAAATATTATTATTAATATTTTTGTAAGTTTTCCTTTGGTACCCAGCCCTCCTCACCATCTCTTCCTTCGCACCAAACCCATCCATTCAATTCTTCTAATCCGATCAATCTTTTTCCAATACTCACATTTAATTCTTTCGCAGTATATTGTTTTATAATAATTCCTGTTCCATTCATATCTTTTCTTATAATTTGCTCCGGAACCCATCCTTTCCGGTCATATTTCTCTTCGTGACAAAACATCCAGTTTTCCCAATTTTCAGGACCAGCGTAACTCTCTATCATTTTCACTACATTCCCCTCTTCTAAGCGAATTGGATTAGGATAATTGCTAACATGTGATTTTATAACGATATATTTCATAACACCCTCCAATAATCAGAAAATCAAGTTATACTATCACTATAACTTAAAAAGGAGGAATACACATGTACTACAACACTTCATTCGAAAACGATCAACCTGTAGGCCGTCTATAAACTAAGACGGGCTTATAACACATACACTATGCCTCGTCTTAGGGAACTCATATTACCCTAAAAATAGACGGAGGTACTTCAAATGAAACAAACCATTTTAGGAGCTATATGTTTATCACTAGCAGCAAGTATATGGGGCGGTATGTATGTTGTTAGCAAATACGTACTCGATTTTATCCCACCACTAACACTCGTTTGGCTACGCTTTATCATTGCTTTTGTTGTTTTGTATGGCATTTTGAAACTAGCTGAGAAAAAACAAAAGAAAAAAGTAAACATTCGCAAAAAAGATTGGCTCCTCTTCGCTTGGATAGGATTTATTGGATATTTCATTTCAATCACATGCCAATTTATCGGAACAAAATTATCCGACGCTCATACAGGCTCGTTAGTTACATCAGCTACGCCTGCATTTATGGTTATATTTGCAGCGCTCATTTTGAAAGAAAAACTAACCGCTCGTAGACTTTTATCTACTATAATAGCGACAATCGGTGTCATTATCGTAATCGGATGGGATATTGAAATTGGCTCCTATTTTATCGGAACAATCATTTTAGTTGGAGCCGCTATTACGTGGGCCTTACTATCTATTTATGTAAAAATCGCTTCAATCCAATTTTCATCCTTAGTTATTACAACGTATGCCATATTCTTTTCACTCTTTTTTATTACACCTTTTATGATAGGAGAACTACAAACATCCTCTATCGGAACAGTAAATACGTACGTAATATTAGGCGTATTATACTTAGGAATCGTTTCAACAGCAGGTGCCTTTTTCCTTTGGAATAAAGGATTAGACTTAATGGATGCAAGCATCGGTTCCTTATTTTTCTTCTTCCAACCTATCGTTGGATCATTACTTGGTTGGCTCTTATTAAATGAGACATTAAATAGTAACTTTTTCATTGGTGGTATTCTCATTATATGTAGCGTTTTCATTACTACTTTTGAAAAGAAATAAAAAGCAGGCAGAGATTCTTAGTCTCTGCCTGTTCGCATTATTGGATCTTGGTCGTGAAAACCAATACAAATCGGTATATATCATAATACTTCGCTTCTATTTGCTCTACTGCTAACGAAAAGAGATCCTCTTGCATCTCTTCTAAATACTGAAATATATCCACACTAAATACTCCTCACCCTTTACGCACTCCAATGCGATGGACGGGACAATAATTTCGGTAATTTCGTATGCTTATCCCCTTTCGCCGCATTAATTTGAACTTGCGTCAGGAAAATACAATTTGTAAAGTCTGCTCCGCGAATATCTGCATCTCGTAAATCTGCTCCAATGAGATCTGCCCCTCGTAAGTCTGCTCCATTTAAGTTTGCCGCAATTAAATATGCTCCTCTTAAATTTGCTCCTTGTAAATCTTTCTTTTTCAGATTTGCTCCCATAAGGTCTGCTCCGCGGTGAATGATTCGTTTCTTACGCGCAGTATTCATTTCCTTCCATACTAATTCGCTCGTTTCTAAAAGAAGAATGTTCACCTCTGCCCTATGCATTGGAACATTTATTTTCATTAACTCATCTGGATTTAAATTCGAAAGTCGCTCTGTCTCCTCAATTGCGTTCTCCAGCTCTTTATGAATTGGCTGTGTTGCCTTTAAAAGAATCGCCTCATTCAAATACCAAAGCATTTCATGAAGTTGATGCATAACTGGAAAAGCATCGTACATTTTTCTTGCATGCTTTGCATCTTTCCGCCAATCAATCCCTTTAAACGTACCCTGAGAAATCTTCTGTCCAGCACCGAAACACTCAAATACTGTACAACCTTTATAACCTTTTCCTCTAAGATTTTTATGTATACTACATTTAAAATCTGATTGTAAGTTGGAACATGGTTTACCACCATCTTTATTCACTGCAAAATCTACCGATGCTGCGAACGGTAATGCAACGCAACATAGACCGAAGCATGTTTCGCAGTTTGCTTTTAAATGATCGTTATGATTAGTCAAAATCTATACCCCCTGTTGTCTTTTGACTATTTCATAATATTCCAACTGTAATAAATAATCAATTTTAAAATAAACCAGCATCTTTCGTTTCAATTCATAACTTTATCATTCGATTTCCTTTCAATTGAAAAGGACTATTTCTATTTAATGAATTATAATTAAATTATAAATTTTCTAACTAAAAAGGAGACTTATTATGGCACTAGAAATGAAAACAAACTGTCAAATTTGCGATCAATCGCTCGAACAAGATTCTGAAGCATACATTTGTGTATATGAATGTACATTTTGCGCACCATGTACAGAAGAAAGACATAACGTTTGTCCAAACTGCGGCGGCGAATTAGTACGTAGACCGAAAAAGAAATAATAAAAAGCAAAGCGATATCGCTTTGCTTTTGTTTAGGCATCTGAAATTATATATTTAAAAACTTCACACAAACAGGCTCTGGCACAGCAACATCAGATTGTAAAAGTGTTAACTTACCTGTAGATTCATCTCTTGAAAATAACACAAGATTATGTGACTTTTCATTTGTAGCAACAAGGAACTTTTCAGTAGGATCTAATACAAAGTCTCTTGGCCAATTTCCTTCTGTAGATGTGTGTTCAACAAATGTAAGCTGACCTGAATTTTGATCTACGCTATAAACAGCGATACTATTATGACCACGATTACCTGCATATACAAAACGGCCGTCAGAAGAAATATGAATCGCACTTCCTTGATTATTTTCATCAAATTGTTCTGGAACAGTAGAAATATACTGTAATTCTGTAAAGGATCCTTCTGCAGGATTATATGTTAACACAATAACCTCTGAACTAAGCTCCGTCATCACATACGCATACTTTCCATTCGGATGAAAAGTAATATGTCTTGGACCACTTCCTGGATTTACAGATAAACGATTCACTTCTGTTAATGTACTATCTTTTACTTCATACGTAATTATTTTATCTATCCCTAAATCAACGCCCACTACATATTTTTCATCAGGAGTGTACCCCGCGTAATGTGCATGTGGTTTTTCTTGTCTTTCTTTATTCGGACCTGAACCTTCATGCGCCATAATAGATGAAGCAGGATTTACAGTTCCATCTTCTTCATTTATTTCAAAAGACTCAATCGTTCCTTTATGGTAATTCGCTGTAACTACTGTATGATTTCCACTATCAACACTAATATGACAAGGAGAAGCACCTTCTACTACTTGTCTATTTCTCGCTTTTAGTTCTCCAGTATGACTATCAATGGAATACGCAGCTACACCGCCAGATTCGCCTTCCTTAACAACAGAATAGAGATATTCATTATTTTGGTTAATCGTTACATATGTAGGGTTATCCAGCTTAGCGGCAAGTGTTACATTACTAATTTTTTTTGCTTCTGTGTCTAAAGTAAACTTATATATTCCTTCGCTATTTTCTTTCGTGTAAGTTCCAACATATCCAATAAACTCTTTGTTATCCTTCATTTTCATAACCCTCTCTCCCTATATTTTACGTTCATCATGCTTCTTAAAATATTTTATGTTGAAAGAGTATCCAAAAAAATCGGAGTACTTCTTTATACGTTACCATATTTTCTTGGTAAATAGCTTTTAAACCCACTTTTTTTGATACGCTGCTATACTTTCATATTCTTCTTCCAATTGACGGGACAGACGAATATAGATTGGCGTTAAATCTTTATATTTTTCCACACTTTCCATGTTTGGCTCATGATGAAAATCTGCACCTACCATTTCAGAAACTACGGATAATGTATCTATTTCACCTAAACTATATAAACCGAGGATTGCAGCTCCTAAGCAAGAGCTTTCAAAACTTTCCGGAACATATACGTCTTGATGGAAGATATCCGCCATCATCTGTCTCCAAAGTTCCGACCTTGCAAAGCCGCCTGTCGCTTGAATTTTTTTCGGTTCGCCAATTAACTCTTTTAAAGCGAGAAGAACGGTATACAAGTTATAAATTACTCCTTCTAAAACAGCACGGATAAGATGTTCTTTCTTATGATGCAATCCGAGTCCAAAGAAAGATCCTCGTGCATTTGCATTCCATAAAGGAGCTCTTTCCCCTGCTAAATACGGGTGAAATAATAAACCGTCAGATCCAGGATTCACTTTTGCCGCTATTTCAGTAAGTACTTCATATGGATCTTTCCCTAAACGCTTCGCAAGTTCAATCTCTGAAGTGCCTAATTGGTCACGAGCCCATCTGAAAATCATACCGCCGTTATTTACTGGTCCACCGATTACCCAATGGTCTTCAGTTAACGCATAACAAAAAATTCTACCTTTCGGATCTGTTACAGGACGATCTGTTACAGCACGTATCGCACCGCTTGTACCAATGGTAACAGCCACAACGCCAGGATCTATTGCATTTACACCTAAATTAGATAGTACTCCATCACTCGCTCCTACTACAAAAGGCGTAGAAACAAGTACATTCATCTCTTTGGCAAGCTCTTCATCTAATCCTGTTAAACTGTGCGTTGTTGGAACAAGTTTAGAAAGCTTTTCATCTGTAATTCCCGCAACATGTAAAGCCTCTTCATCCCATTTTAAAGATTTCAAATTAAACATCCCTGTCGCTGACGCTATAGAATAATCAATTACATACTCTTTATATAACTTGTAAAAAACATATTCTTTAATAGAAATGAATTTATAACTTTTTGCGAATAACTCTGCCTTCTCATTCTGTAGCCAAACTAATTTCGAAAGCGGTGACATAGGATGAATTGGTGTGCCAGTACGAAGGTAAATTTCATGACCATTCATATCATTCTTTATTTTCTCCGCCCAGCTTGCACTTCTATTATCTGCCCAAGTAATACATCCCGTTAATGGATTCCCCTTTTCATCTACAGCAATGAGACTATGCATTGCCGAACTAAAAGAGACACAAAGAATATCACTTGGCTGTACACTACTTGATCGTATAGTTTCTTTAATCGTATTTATTACTGCACGAAAAATTTCTTCTGGGTCTTGTTCCGCTGTTTCAGGCGTAGGAGAATATAAAGGATATTCAATTCCATGACTAGCAATAACAGATCCATCAGTAGAAAATAGAACTGATTTTGTACTAGTTGTCCCAATGTCTACACCAATCATATATTTTGAGCTCACCATTTCTTCCTCCTAACAAAAAATCCCTATAGTATCCTAATAATATAAGAACCATAAAAATACATTTATTTTATCTATTCATAACGTTATGTGCTAAAGTTATCTCTCTACATTCATATAAAAATATCCTTATTTTAAACAAACATATCGAGTAGTAAAACTCCTCCAAAAGCGATAAATGAAAGTAACGTTTCTAATACTGTCCATGTTTTAAATGTTTCTTTCACTGTTAAACCTAGGTATTCTTTTACCATCCAAAAACCAGCATCGTTTACGTGTGAAAACATTAATGCTCCTGCACCTGTTGCAATAACGAGTAACTCTAAGTTCACACCTGTTGTATTTTCAACGATTGGCGAAACGATACCCGCTGCTGTTGTTAAGGCGACTGTCGCTGACCCTGTCGCAATTCGAATTAAACCAGCTACTATAAATGCTAATACAATTGGAGATAGAGCTAAATGTTCAGACATTTGAGCAATAGCATTCCCTACCCCACTATCGATAAGAATTTGCTTAAAACCCCCGCCGGCACCAATAATCGCAACAATTGAACCGATTGGTAATAAGCTATCTTCTGTTATCTTCTTAATAGCTTTTTTATCGATACCTTGACGAAATCCAAGAAAATAGAACGCCGCAAAACATGCAATCAATAGTGCAATGATAGGACTACCGATTAATGTGATAATCTTCATCAAAGTATTAGAAAGAGGCACATAAGGAGCTGCTGCAGCTAAAACCATTAACATAACAGGTAACAATATAACTAAAAATGAAACTCCTATTCCTGGTAATTTCGTTGATTTTGTATTTACACGAATCAATTCTGGCTCATTTTCAGGAATTACACGTTTGTGAATCCATTTCGCAAATATAGGACCTGCAATAATCGCTGCAAAAAATGTAATAATGAGTGAATACATTAGTACCTTCCCAAGATTCGCTTTATAAATACCAATTGCAACTATGGCCCCTGGATGCGGAGGAACAAGACCGTGCACGACAGATAGCCCAGCAATTGCTGGTAATGCTATTAATAAAATATTTTGTTTCGTTGTTTTATGAATTGAAATTACTAACGGCAGTAATATTAAAATGCCTACTTCAAAAAACACCGGGATTCCAATAATAAAACCTGCAATTAACATAGCCCATGGTAAGTTTTTTATCCCAAAGGATTTAATAAAGAACTCTGCCACTTGCATTCCAGCACCTGACTCTGCCATCATTTTCCCTAAAATTGTACCTAATACTAAAATACCTACTAAATGCCCTAGAACACTTCCCACTCCTGTTTCATAAGCACTCACTATTTTATCCATTGGCATTCCAGACATAATTGCTAAAAACAAACTTGCAACCGTTAAACTAATAAACGCATGCCATCTCCACCACGACACCCCTAAAATAACAATTACGATTGATAATAATGTAATCATTAAAAGGTACATATTCATACTCAGTTCCACCCCTTTATGTAAACCCTTTCAAAATTACTATACAATTAAGAGAACCTATATAGTTCTTTCATGAGTAAGAATTTATATATCGATATACAAATCATCTTCACAAAATAATAATTTATACAAAAAGAATCTCCCTTATCAGAGATACATGTTAACTACTCTCTCTGATAAGGGGATTTCTCTTTCATAATTATAATGTTATTTTATACATGCTTCATACGAGCATATTTTCCTTCTTCAAAAGTGAATGACACTTTCTTCTCTGCTGTTTTCACGTAGTAAGACTACAAACTCAGGATCCAGTTTAAACGATGAAGTTACTTAGGATTTGTCCTCTCATGAAAAGCAATTTTCGGAAAGCACCTTCACTTTCATGCATTATAATTTAGGAGCTTTCGCCCAATCCGCAGCAAACTTCTCAATACCTTGGTCTGTTAATGGGTGCATAGCAAGTTGTTCAATTACTTTATAAGGAATTGTTGCAATATGAGCACCTGCCATCGCTACACGAGTTACATGATCTGGATGTCTGACAGAAGCCGCAATAATTTGTGTATCTAATTGATGAACATCGAATAATTCAGCAATTTTAGCAACTAATAATACACCATCTTCAGAAATATCATCTAAGCGTCCTAAAAATGGAGAAACGTACGTTGCACCCGCTCGAGCAGCTAAAAGTGCTTGGTTCACAGTGAAAATAAGTGTAACGTTCGTTTTCACACCTTTTTCAGTAAGATAGCGACAAGCTTCTAATCCTGCTAGCGTCATTGGAAGTTTTATCGTGACGTTTTTATCGCCACCGTTAATTTTAATTAATTCTTCTGCTTGAGCAATCATTTCTTCAGCTGTAACAGCATCTGGAGTTACTTCTGCCGAAACAGACTCAACTTTAGGTACTGCCTGACAAATTTCTGCGATACGGTCTTCAAACTTAACGCCCTCTTTTGCTACTAAAGAAGGATTCGTTGTAACACCAGCTAAAACTCCAAGTTTATATGCTTTTTTTATGTCCTCAAGATTTGCAGTATCAATAAAAAATTTCATGATCAATTCCCTCCAGTTTTTAAACGTTGATGAGTTACATGTTTAATATGCTTATCCCGTAAAAGCCCGATTGGTATGGAATAAAGCCCCTATTTATTAAAGTTTCACTTTATTTCTTTTCTACTGCATGTCCGCCAAATTCATTGCGCAGAGCTGCTACAACTTTTCCTGTAAATGTATCATTGTCTAATGAGCGGTAGCGCATTAATAGAGACATTGCGATAACAGGAGTTGCTGTTTGAAGGTCTAATGCTGTTTCTACTGTCCATTTTCCTTCACCAGAAGAATGCATAACACCCTTAATTTCATCCAGTTTTGCATCTTTAGAAAATGCATTTTCTGTTAATTCCATTAACCAAGAACGAATTACTGAACCGTTGTTCCATACTCTTGATACTTTTTCATAATCGTAGTCAAATTCACTTTTCTCTAGAATCTCAAATCCTTCACCAATAGCAGCCATCATACCGTATTCAATTCCGTTATGAACCATTTTTAAGAAGTGACCACTACCAGCTTTTCCAGCATATAAGAATCCATTTTCTACAGCAGTATCGCGGAAGATAGGTTCAACGATGTCCCAAGCTTCTTGATCTCCTCCGATCATGTAACAAGCACCATTACGAGCGCCTTCCATTCCGCCAGAAGTTCCTGCATCCATAAAGTGAATGCCATCTTTCTTTAATTGCTCATATCGGCGGATAGACTCTTTATAATGTGAATTACCAGCTTCAATTAAAATATCTCCTTTTGATAAAAGTGGTGTAACCTCATCAATAACAGAATCAACAACAGCGTGTGGTACCATTACCCAAAGAATTCTTGGTGATTGTAATGACTGAACAAGTTCACTTAAACTAGATGTACCCGTTGCCCCGTACTCTTTCATTTCTTCTACTGCGCTCGTATTTAAATCAAATGCTACTACTTCATGTTTATGATCCATTAAATTTTTCCCTAAATTTAATCCCATTTTACCTAACCCAATTAATCCTACTTGCATAATATAATTCCTCCTCAAATCATCTTTTATTAAAAATCCATATCACTACAATCTGGAATACCTTTCAGCACTGAAATGTTAGTATGTACAGAAAGGTATTCACAGTCATAGCTTAAGAATTCAACACATTTTTTGTAATTTGAACAACATTTTCTGTCGTAAATCCAAATAGATTCATGACTTCAGCTCCAGTTCCTGAAGCTCCAAATGTTTCAATTGATAGTACTTTTCCTTCTTGTCCTACATAACGTTCCCAACCTAGAGATACACCCATCTCAAGAGATACTCGTTTCGTTACAGAAGACGGAAGAACGGATTCTTTATATTCGTTCGATTGGCGATCGAATAACTCCCAGCTCGGCATTGCAACGATGCGAACAGAAACTTGTTCTTCTTCTAATTTTGCTTTCGCACTAGCAGCTAAGGATACTTCAGAACCTGTCGCAATTAAAATTACATCCGGATTTTCATTTGTTTGTGTTAATACGTAAGCTCCTTTAGAGAGATTCTCTATGTTCGCTTTCGTTTCATTAAACACCGGTAAATTTTGACGGCTCAGTACTAAAACGACTGGACCATCCGTTTGCTGTAAAGCATACGCCCAAGCACTTGCTGTTTCATTTGCATCTGACGGACGGATAACTGTTAGACCAGGAATTGCTCGAAGCGCTGCCAATTGTTCAATTGGTTCATGCGTTGGACCATCTTCTCCTACAGCAATCGAATCATGTGTAAATACGTAAGTAACAGGTAAATTTTGCAGTGCAGCCAGTCGAATCGATGGACGAAGGTAATCATTAAATACAAAGAATGTACTTACGAAAGGTTTTACTCCTCCATGGAGAGCCAGTCCATTCGCTGCCGCGCCCATTGCATGTTCACGTACACCGAAGTATATATTTCGTCCAGCATACGATTCTACCGCGTACACAGCTTCACCTTTTATATCTGTCATAGTGGAATGAGAAAGATCTGCACTTCCACCGAAAATAGAAGGAATCGATTTCACATAATGATTAATAGCTTCCCCACTTGCAACACGAGTGGAAATCGTTTTTTCAATATCAAAGGATAGAATGTCTTTCGCTTCAATTAAAACATCACCTGTAATCGCTTTTTCTAATTCATCTGCTAGTGCAGGGTTCGACTCTCTGTATGAGTTGAACTGCTCATTCCAGTCATTTTCTTTTTCAATACCTTTTTGTTTCAGTTCATTAAAATGAGCTTTTACTTCTTCAGGTACAAAGAAATCTTCCTCATAATCCCAACCATACACTTGTTTTGTCGCTGTTGCCTCTTCTACGCCAAGCGGATTACCATGTGCTTTGTTCGTTCCAGCAACTTTTGGACTTCCATAACCTATAATAGTTCTAATTTCTATAAGAGTAGGTTGATCCGTATTTTCTTTCGCTGATTGAATAGCTTTTGTAATAGCATCGACATCGTTTCCATCTTCAACTCTTACATATTGCCAATGTACAGATTCTGCCCTTTTCTGAATATCTTCAGAGAAAGCAATGCCTAATTCACCATCAAGTGAAATTTCATTTGAATCATACAGTACAATTAACTTGCCAAGTTTCATATGTCCTGCCATTGACATCGCTTCATAAGCGACACCCTCCATTAAGTCACCATCTCCGACTAAAGCGTACGTATTGTGATTTATAATAGAGTGACTATCCTTATTGAACTTCGCCGCTAAATGCGCTTCTGCCATTGCCATTCCGACAGCATTGGCAATCCCTTGTCCTAACGGGCCTGTCGTCGCTTCGACTCCAGAAGTATGACCAAACTCAGGATGTCCTGGTGTTTTACTATTTAACTTTCTGAAGTTTTTCAAGTCATCAATTGAAACATCATATCCAGCTAAATGAAGCAGGCTATATAACAGACTAGATCCATGTCCCGCCGATAAAACGAAACGATCACGGTTAAACCATTCTGGGTGATTAGGATTGTAATTTAAATGATTCGCCCATAATGCATAAGCCATTGGTGCTGCTCCCATCGGAAGACCTGGATGACCTGAGTTTGCCGCATTAATAGCATCAATCGATAACGTACGAAGTGTATTCACTGCTAATTGATTTATGTTTTGTGTCATAGTAATCGTCCCCCTAAATGCTTTCATGAAAGAAAGTACTTATTTTTCCGTCTCTTGATCTAACCACCATTTAAATCCACTTTCTTGCAACAGTTCATTAGACGCTTCTGGACCATATGAACCAGACTCATATTCATGAAGCGGTAATAAGTTTTCCTCGAACGCTTCAAGAATTGGTTGTACCCATTCCCATGACAATTCAACTTCTCTCCAATGTGCAAAGAATGTAGCGTCTCCACTCACAGCATCATGAATGAGTCTCTCATACGCTTCAGGTACTCCCACATCCGCCTGGTCACAAGTAAAGTTAATACGCATCGGTTCAATTTCTCCATTTTTCAATGGATTTTTACTATTTAACTGTAATGAAACGTTCTCACCTGGGCTAATTTCAATTATTAATAAGTTAGGTTCTGCATTTGGATTATTATCTTGATATTGCTGTTTTAACGTATTTTTAAATTCGATTACAATACGAGTAGACTTTTCTTTCATTCGTTTTCCTGTTCGTATATAAAATGGAACGCCAGTCCAAAACGGATTATCGATCCACAAGCGAGCAGCAACAAATGTGTCTATGTTAGAAGAAGGATTTACTCCTGGTTCCTCTTTATATGCTACAACTTGCCCGCCTTTTATCTCTCCTGAAGCGTATTGACCGCGAACGATATGGTTTTGAACGTCTTCTTTTTTCACTTTACGAAGCGTCTCCATTACCTTTCGCTTTTCCTCTCGAATTTCACATGCATTAACCTTTTCCGGCAGATTCATAGCAGTCATCATTAATATTTGTAACATATGATTTTGAACCATATCTCGAATGGCTCCTGCCTGATCATAATATCCTGCTCTTTCTTCAACCCCAACTGTTTCACTAGCTGTGATTTGTACATTCGCTATATGTTCTTTATTCCAAATAGACTGGAGAACAGGATTTGCAAATTCTAGTGCTTCAAGATTTTGAATCATCGGTTTACCTAAATAATGATCAATACGGTATATCTCGTCTTCTTCAAACGTGCGACTAAGTTTATCATTCAGCTCACGAGCAGATGTAAGGTCGTGCCCAAACGGTTTCTCAATCATTAGGCGTTTCCAACCATCCGTTTTATCAAGTCCGCTTTCCTTAATATTTAAAGCAATTGTCTCGAAAAATTCAGGAGCAACGGAAAGATAGAACATTCTATTTCCTTTAATATGTAATTCTTCTTCCCTTTCACGAACGACTTGTAATAATCTCTCATAGTCTTCCGGCTTACTCACATCTAATGGACAATAGCGAAAATTATCTAAAAAACCTTCGAGTTCCGGAGTACCTTCTTCCCTCTGACGGGAAAACGTCTCTATTGATTCTTTTATTCTTTCTTGAAAATCTTCATGAGATACTTGACGTCTTCCAAGCCCGATAACAGATATTTGCTTTGGAAGCTTTTGATCTCTATATAAGTTATATAGTGCGGGGTAAATTTTGCGTTTCGCTAAGTCCCCTGTCGCTCCAAATAAAACAAAGGTCATTGATTCCAAGTTCAGTCCCCCTCTTGTTGTATAATCCTCGTCAATATACTAAAAATGAATTGTACAGAAGCCCCTGTTTTTATAAAAAAACAAAGAGTTATCAAATTCCAATTCTTTTTATACCTTTCGCTTTCTAATTGTCCCCAATATTAATAGTGGCAATTCAAAGCATTTCTACCACAGATTACTTATTTATCGAATTTAACAAACAAATGTATATCAAATTACTTTTAGTAATTAAATAATCTTATGTCTAGTATATTAACCATATAAATTATTATCGTCAATAAAAATGTCTTGCATTACATACTATTTATTTCGTAATGCTTTTCTAAGTGTATTCCTAATTACCATTCATTTTCAAAGATAATGATTGATATAACAAATGTCAGTTTCATCAAAATATTCAATCATTTTTCCATTAAACTCACAAGCAGACTTTACATGATAACCAAAAGGCTTCTCTATAATAAGACGGTTCAATCCTTTTGTAGCCCACAATCCACTTTCCTTAATATTTAAAGCAATGACATCAAATACTTCTACTTCTGGTATAACAGATAGGTAAAACATGCGATTTTCAGGAATGTTTAATTCTGTTTCACGCATCTTTACAAGACGTAACAAATCTTGATAGTCCTCTATATTCGCTGTATTTAATTGACAATAACGAAATGTACTAATAAATTTTTCTACTCCTGATTCGTCATCAGAAGATATTCTAGAAAATGTAGCAAGGGATTGTTCCACCTTTGTTTGAAATTCCACATCTGACATTGCCCTTCTGCCAATACCGATAATCGAAATAGATTGTGGTATATTTTGATTACTAAATAGTTTATATAAAGCAGGGTAAATTTTGCGTTTCGCTAAATCCCCTGTCGCTCCGAATAAAGTGAAACTTTAATCAGTGGAGGTTTTGTTCATCCCCACTGATTATTAGCCTTCACCAATCGGGCTTTTACGAGCAGCCCAACTCCCACCTAACTTCTTTGCTTTCGCTGAATTTTGAGGCGGGGGTCTTACTGCCCGGCAAATAGCGGGATAAACATAATGAATAAATCATGCTGCAAAAATAACATCTACCCTTTCTTCATAAAGCTTTACAATTGCTTTCGCAAGTACGTTACATTATTTCACGTACTTTCCCCTTCTCTATATAAAATTCTCACTAACAAAATTCAAAATATTATACTTATTTTTCGTACTTTGCTATGCTATAACCACAAACAGGAGGTATAAACTATGAAAGCACAAATTATCCATTCTTTTGGGGATTCATCTGTATTTCAATTAGAAGAGGTTTCAAAACCAAAACTTTTACCAGGTCATGTTCTAATCGATGTAAAAGCAACAAGTGTAAATCCAATCGATACAAAAATGCGTAGTGGTGCCGTTTCAGCCGTCGCTCCTGAGTTTCCAGCTATATTACACGGCGATGTAGCTGGTATTGTTATTGAAGTAGGAGAAGGTGTTTCGAAATTCAAATCAGGGGATAAAGTATACGGATGTGCCGGAGGTTTTAAAGAAACTGGAGGTGCACTTGCAGAATTTATGCTTGCTGATGCACGATTAATTGCTCACAAACCTAACAATTTAACAATGGAAGAAGCTGCTGCTCTACCATTAGTTGCAATTACAGCTTGGGAATCTTTATTTGATCGTGCAAATATTAAACCTGGTCAAAATGTGCTCATTCATGGAGCTACTGGTGGCGTAGGACACGTAGCCATTCAACTAGCTAAATGGGCAGGCGCTAAAGTTTTCACAACAGCTTCTCAGCAAAACAAAATGGAAATAGCCCATCGTTTAGGAGCCGATATAGCTATTAATTATAAAGAAGAATCTGTTCAAGAATATGTACAAAAACATACGAATGGAAACGGATTTGAAGTTATATTTGATACAGTAGGCGGCAAGAATCTTGATCATTCTTTTGAAGCTGCTGCGGTCAATGGAACTGTCGTAACTATTGCAGCTCGTTCAACCCATGACCTCTCTCCTTTACACGCAAAAGGACTCTCTCTGCACGTTACTTTTATGGCGTTAAAAATATTACATACAGATAAGCGTAATGATTGCGGAGAAATCTTAACGAAAATAACGCAAATTGTAGAAGAAGGAAAACTTCGTCCATTGCTAGATTCTAAATCTTTTACGTTTGATGAAGTTGCACAAGCACATGAATATTTGGAGTCAAATAAAGCAATAGGTAAAATAGTTTTGAAAAACGTTTGGTAACTTTCACTAAATAATACAAATAACAAATGTTTGTTGTTGGAAAATAACAGCGAGATCGCTTCGCCTTATCTTTTTCTTAAAAGGCGTGCCACAACCTTAAAAGCTTTCCATGCTTTACAACAAGTAAAAAAATAACAGCTAAATTTTGAGGTGGGGGTCTT